>NZ_JAHWGR010000037.1:0-73077 GCF_020873825.1 Micromonospora sp. DH13 | reverse complement strand
TACGTCGAGCACTTCGAGTCCTTGTGGACTGACGGCAAGCCTGCCCCACAGCACTGAACCCCAACCACCACCTCACCCCCTCCCCGGGCCCAGGCCCCGGCCCGGTGATCAAGAGAAAAGCGTCAAGGTTGATCTCGACGATGACGCAAACCTCTTGACCACCGGGGGGAGGGAGACCGCCGGGGGAGGGCCGGGAGGGCCGGGAGGGCCCCCGGGAGGGTGGCCGGGAGGGTGGGGCTAGGGGGCTGGTGGGTGGATCTAGGGGTGTGTCGGCTCCTGCCGGGCTCCGTAGGGTCGGAGCCCGACAGGTTGTCGTCCCGCTCGGCGCGGGGCGGGCGGAGGCGGGGGTGCGCGCGGGTGCCCGGAGACACGGGAGGTGCCCTGTGACCGGCTCCCAGGGCGGCCAGCTCCTCGCGATCAGCGACCTGCACGTCGTGTACGCGGAGAACAAGGCCATCGTCGAGGCCCTGCGCCCCGAAAACGACGACGACTGGCTGATCGTCGCCGGTGACGTCGGCGAGTTCGCCAAGGACATCGAGTGGGCGCTCGGCCTGCTCCGCGACCGGTTCGCCAGGGTGATCTGGGCGCCGGGCAACCACGAACTGTGGACGCCCCGCGACGACACCGTCCAGTTGCGTGGCGAGGAACGCTACCGGCACCTCGTCGCGCTGTGCCGCAGCCTGGGCGTGGTCACGCCGGAGGATCCGTACCCGGTGTGGGACCCGGACGGGGATCCCGTCCTGATCGCCCCGCTCTTCGTCGGGTACGACTACACGTGGCGGCCCCCGGGGACGTACACCCGGGAGCAGGCGTTGGCGCGGGCGCACGAGACCGGCGTGGTCTGCACCGACGAGATCCTGCTGCACCCCGACCCGTACCCGAGCCGGGACGCCTGGTGCCGGGCGCGGGTGATCCAGACCGAGCGGCGGCTCGACGCCGAGCGCGGCGGGCTGCCCACCGTCCTGGTGAACCACTACCCGCTGGTCCGCGAGCCCACCCGGGTCCTGCGCTATCCCGAGTTCGCCCAGTGGTGCGGCACCGACCTGACCGCCGACTGGCACCTGCGCTACGACACCCGCGTCGCCGTCTACGGCCACCTGCACATCCCGCGCACCACCTGGTACGACGGCGTCCGGTTCGAGGAGGTGTCCGTCGGCTACCCGCGCGAGTGGCGTCGCCGCGCCACCCCGCCGGGACGGCCCCGCCAGATCCTTCCGGCCCCCGCCCGACCCCACGGCTGACCGCCGGGAACGGGCGTCCCCGAGGGCCCTCCCACCGGCCTCATCCTGCGGTTATCGCCCCTCCGGGAGGCGCCGCGCGGGGGCTGAATGAGGGGTCCCGTAGGGGTTGGGCCGCCGTAGCGCGCTCAGTACCGTCCACTCACGGTGAGGGTCGGATACCGGCAATTCCCAGGGCCGGATGCCTGCGGTGGTGGCTTCCTCAGTGTTCGGCGGAATCGATCGGTAGCAAGCTCCGGGCGGGTGGGTCATGGCGGACGAAGAGAAGCTCCTCGAACACCTCAAGTGGGTGACCACCGAGCTCCGCCAGGCGCACCGGCGCCTGCGGGAGCTGGAGAGCGCCGAAGCCGAAGCCGAACCGATCGCCGTCGTCGCGATGGCGTGCCGGTTCCCCGGCGGCGTCGGCTCCCCCGAGGACCTGTGGGACCTCGTGGCCGCCGGCACCGACGCGACCGGCCCGTTCCCCACCGACCGGGGCTGGGACCTGGCCCGGCTGTATGACCCGGACCCCGACCACCCCGGCACCTCGTACAGCGACCGGGGCGGGTTCCTCGACGACGCCGGCCACTTCGACCCGACCCTGTTCGGCATCTCCCCCCGCGAGGCCCTCGCGATGGACCCGCAGCAGCGGCTGCTGCTGGAGACCACCTGGGAGGTGTTCGAACGCGCCGGCATCGACGCCGGGTCGCTGCGTGGCAGCCGCACCGGCGTCTTCGTCGGCACCGCCGGGCAGGACTACGCCTCCGTGCTGCGCCGCCTCCCCGAGGGCGCCGAGGGCTACGTGCTGACCGGCACCGCCGCCAGCGTCATCTCCGGGCGGCTCGCCTACTCGTTCGGCCTGGAGGGGCCGGCCGTCACCATCGACACCGCCTGCTCGTCGTCGCTGGTCGCGCTGCACCTGGCCGGTCAGGCCCTGCGCGACGGCGAGTGCACCCTCGCCGTGGCCGGCGGCGTCAGCGTGATGGCCACCCCCGGCGGGTTCGTCGAGTTCTCCCGCCAGCGGGGGCTGGCCGCCGACGGCCGGTGCAAGGCGTTCTCCGCCGACGCCGACGGCACCGGCTGGGCCGAGGGCGTCGGGATGGTGCTCGTCGAGCGGCTGTCCGACGCCCGCCGCAACGGCCACCCCGTGCTCGCCGTGATCCGGGGCAGCGCCGTCAACTCCGACGGGGCCAGCAGCGGCCTTACCGCCCCGAACGGCCCCGCCCAGCAGCGCGTCATCCGCCAGGCCCTCGACAACGCCGGCCTCACCCCGGCCGACGTGGACGTCGTGGAGGCGCACGGCACCGGCACCCGGCTCGGCGACCCGATCGAGGCGCAGGCGCTGCTGGCCACGTACGGCAGGGACCGGCCCGCCGACCGGCCGCTCTGGCTCGGCTCGTTGAAGTCGAACCTCGGCCACACGCAGGCCGCCGCCGGGGTCGCCGGGGTGATCAAGATGGTCCTCGCGATGCGGCACGGGCTGCTCCCGGCGACCCTGCACGTCGACGAGCCCACGCCGCACGTCGACTGGACGGGCGGCGCGGTCGCCCTGCTCACGCAGGCCCGCCCGTGGGCCGGGGACGCCGGCCGGCCCCGCCGCGCCGCCGTCTCCTCCTTCGGCATGAGCGGCACCAACGCCCACCTCGTCCTGGAACAGGCCCCGCCGCCCGAGCCGGCCGCCGCGGCCGAGGCCCCCGCGCGGGAACTCCCGGCGGTGCCGGTGCTGCTCTCCGCCGCGCACCCCGCCGCCCTCGCCGCGCAGGCGGGCCGCTGGGCGGCCTGGCTGTACGCCGACGCCGACGCGCGTCCCGTGGACGTGGCGTGGTCGTCGGTCACCGCCCGTGCCGCCCTGGACAGTCGCGCGGTGGTCGCGGCGACGGGCCGCGACGATCTCCTCGCCGGGCTGCGCGCCCTGGCGGCGGGCGAGCCGTCCGGCGCGGTCGTCGCCGGCCGCGCCGCCGACCGGGGTCCCCTCGCCGTGCTGTTCTCCGGTCAGGGCGCGCAGCGGGCGGGCATGGGTCGGGAGTTGTACGCCGCGTTCCCGGTGTTCGCGTCGGTGCTGGACGAGGTGTGCGGGCACCTGGACCGTGGGTTGCCGCAGCCGTTGCGGCCGGTGTTGTTCGCGGAGGCAGGGACGCCGGAGGCCGAGCTGCTGGGGCAGACGGTGTTCACGCAGGCGGGGTTGTTCGCGGTCGAGGTGGCCCTGTTCCGTCTGGTGGAGTCGTTCGGTGTGGTGCCGGACTTCGTGGGTGGTCATTCGGTTGGTGAGATCGTGGCCGCGCATGTGGCGGGGGTGTTGTCGCTGGAGCATGCGTGTGCTCTGGTGGTGGCGCGGGGTCGGTTGATGCAGGCGTTGCCGGCCGGTGGTGGGATGTTGGCGGTGGCCGCGCCCGAGGCCGAGGTGCTGTCCTCGTTGGACGGGTTGTCCGATCGGGTGGGCATCGCGGCGGTGAACGGCCCGACTTCTGTCGTCGTGTCGGGTTCTGTGGACGCCCTGGACGTGGTGGAGCAGGCGTGGCGGGGTCGGGGGGTGCGGACCCGTCGGTTGGCGGTGAGTCACGCGTTCCACAGTCCGTTGATGGAGCCGATGCTGGAGAAGTTCCGGGCGTTGGTCGGCCGGTTGGCGTTCTCCGTGCCCGTGCTGCCGTTGGTGTCGAACGTGACCGGTGCGCTGGCCGACGCGGACGAGGTTCGTGGTGTCGACTACTGGGTGCGGCATGTGCGGGAGGCGGTGCGGTTCGCCGACGGGGTGGCGGCGTTGCGGTCGGCGGGGGTGGACACGTTCCTGGAGGTCGGCCCGCAGAGTGTGTTGACGGCGTTGACGGCGGACGCCGTGCCCGACGGCGGGGACGTGGTCGCGGTGGCCGCCCAGCGTCGGGATCGGCCGGAGGTCTCGGGTCTGCTGGCCGCCCTGGCGGAGCTGCATGTCAACGGGGTGTCGGTGGGCTGGCGGCCGTGGTTCGCCGACACGGGCGCGTCCCGGGTGGACCTGCCGACGTACGCGTTCCAGCGGGAGCGGTTCTGGCCCGAGGCGGGCACGTGGCAGGTGGGCGACGTGTCGGCCGCCGGCCTGGGCGTGGCGGGGCATCCGCTGCTCGGTGCGGCGGTGCGCCTCGCCGGTGACGACGAGGCGGTGCTGACGGGTCGCCTGTCGGTGTCGACGCACCCGTGGCTGGCCGACCACGTCGTCGCGGGCGCGGTGGTGGTGCCGGGCACGGCGCTGGTCGAGCTGGTGGTGCGGGCCGGCGACGAGGTGGGTGCCTCCCGGGTGCGGGAGTTGACGATCGCCGCGCCGCTGACGCTGCCCGCCTCGGAGGCCGTGCGGGTGCAGGTGCGGGTCGGCGCGGCCGACGACTCTGGTGCCCGCGAGGTGACGGTGCACGCCCAGCCCGACGACGAGCCGGACGCGGAGTGGATCCGGCACGCGGAGGGTGTGCTGGAGCCGGCCGCCGCCGAGGAGCCGACCGTCGGCGCGTGGCCGCCCGCCGGGGCGACCGAGGCGGAACTGGCCGGCTGGTATCCGGCGTTCGCGGAGCACGGCCTGGCGTACGGGCCGGTGTTCCAGGGGCTGCGCCGGGTGTGGACCAACCCCGACGGCGACGTGTACGCCGAGGTCGCGCTGCCCGACGAGGCGGCGGCCGACGCCACCGGCTTCGGGGTGCACCCGGCGCTGCTGGATGCCGCGCTGCACCCGATCGGGCTGCTCGACGCCGGCACCGGGCCTCGGGTGCCGTTCGCGTTCGCCGGTGTGCAGGTGCACGCCGCTGGTGCGTCGGTGTTGCGGGTGCGGTTGAGTCGTGCCGGTTCCGGGGTGCGGCTGGTTGCCGTCGACGAGTCCGGGTCGCCGGTCGTCTCCGTCGACTCCCTCGTCCTGCGGGAGATGGGCACCGTCTCGACCCCGAGCGCGGCCGACCGTTCCCTGTTCGAGGTGACCTGGCACGCCGAGGACGTCGCCCCGGCCGCCGAGGTGTCCGGCGCGGTGGCGCTCGGCGACGCCGGGCTGCCCGAGGTGCCCGCCTACGCGGACGTGCCGGCGCTGGTGGCGGCCGTGGAGGCGGGGCGACCCGTCCCGGCTTTCGTGTTGCTGCCCGTCGCCGCTGCGGGGACGTCTGTTCCGGGTGCGGTGCGGGATGTCGTCGCGGGTGTGTTGGGTGTGGTGCAGGGGTGGCTTGCCGCCGATGTGCTTGCCGATTCGCGCCTGGTGGTGGTGACCCGGGGTGCCGTGGTGGTGCGGGACGAGGACGGGGTGGCCGATCTGGCGGGTGCGGCGGTGTGGGGTCTGTTGCGTTCGGCGCAGTCGGAGCACCCCGACCGCATCGTGCTCGCCGACCTCGACGGCCTGCTGGACGCCGACGCGGTGGCGCTGCTCGCGGCGGTGGCCGCCGACCCCGCCCCCACCGGGGGGCAGCTCGCCGTCCGCGAGGGCGCGGTGCGCGTACCCCGGTTGACGCGGCTGACCGGCGACGAGCTGATGCCCCCGGCGTCGGGCCTCTGGCACCTCGCGCCCGTCGCCCCCGGCACGATCGACGGCGTCGACCTGGTCGCCGCCCCGGCCGCGAAGCTCGGGGCCGGGCAGGTCCGCATCGCCGTACGCGCCACCGGCGTGAACTTCCGCGACGTCCTGATCGCGCTCGGCATGTACCCGGACGCGGCGGCCCGGATGGGCAGCGAGGGCGCGGGCGTCGTGCTGGAGGTCGGCCCCGGCGTCGACGGCCTCGCGCCCGGCGACCGCGTGTTCGGCATGTTCGAGCCGGGCTTCGGCCCGCAGGTCGTCGCCGAGCGGCAGCGGGTGGCCAGGATCCCCGCCGGCTGGTCCTACGCCGAGGCCGCATCCGTCCCGCTGGTCTTCCTGACGGCGTACTACGCGTTGCGCGATCTGGCGGGTCTGCGGTCGGGTGAGTCTGTGCTGATCCACTCGGGTGCGGGTGGGGTCGGGATGGCGGCGATCCAGCTCGCGCACCACTTCGGTGCGACCGTCTACGCGACGGCGAGTCCCGGTAAGTGGGAGACGCTGCGGGGCCTCGGGGTGGCTCCGGAGCGGATTGCGTCGTCGCGGTCGACGGAGTTCGAGGCGGTGTTCGCGTCCGCGTCCGGTGGGGCCGGTGTGGACGTGGTCCTTGATGCCCTCGCGGGTGAGTTCGTGGATGCGTCGTTGCGGTTGTTGCCGCGTGGTGGCCGGTTCGTCGAGATGGGCAAGACCGACATCCGCGACGCCGACGCGGTCGCGCAGCTGCATCCGGGGGTTGCCTACCGGGCGTTCGACCTGAACGAGGCGGGCAGCGAACGTATCGGGCAGATGCTGGGCGAGTTGTTGGCGTTGTTCGAGAGTGGTGCGTTGTCGCCGTTGCCGGTGCGGGTGTGGGATGTGCGGCAGGCCCGTCAGGCGTTGCGGCACCTGAGTCAGGCGAAGCACGTCGGCAAGGTGGTGCTGACGGTCCCGGTGCCTGCTGATGCCGAGGGCACGACGCTGGTCGCGGGCGCGTCCGGCACCCTGGCCGGGGTCGTGGCCCGGCACCTGGTCGCCTCCGGCCGGAGCCGTCGGTTGGTGTTGGCGTCGCGTCGGTTGCCGGTCGAGGGTTCCGACTATGCGGCGCTGGTGGCGGAGTTGACCGGGGCGGGTGCGCAGGTCAGCGCGGTGTCGGTGGACGTGGCCGACGCGGGGCAGGTGGCGGCGCTGGTCGCCGGGATTGACCCGGCGCACCCGTTGACGGCCGTGGTGCACTGCGCGGGCGTCCTCGCCGACTCGGTCGTCACGTCCCTCACTGCCGACGACGTGGCTACGGTCATGGGGCCGAAGGTGGATGGTGCGTGGGCGTTGCATGAGGCGACTGCGCACCTGGATCTGTCGGCGTTCGTGGTGTTCTCGTCGATTGCGGCGACGTTGGGTTCGCCGGGTCAGGGCAACTACGCTGCGGCGAACGCGTTCCTCGATGCCCTCGCCCAGCACCGCCGCGCCCAAGGGTTGCCGGCGACCAGCATCGGCTGGGGCATGTGGGCCACCACCAGCGCCATGACCGCCCACCTCGACCGCGACGACGCGCAGCGGCTGCGGCGGCTCGGCATGACCGGCCTCACCGCCGCCGAGGGCGCGGCCCTGCTCGACGCGGCCACCGCCAGGGCCGTGCCGGCGATCGCGGCGGCCCGCCTCCGCATCACCGGGGACGCCGGCCAGGTCCCGCCGATCCTGCGGCTGCTCGCGCGCGCCGGCGGCCGCCGCCAGGCGGGCGGCGCGACCGGCGGCACCGGCACCTCCTGGTCGGACCGCCTCGCCGGCCTCGCCCCCGACGAGGCGCGTCGGTTGTTGGTGGAGCTGGTGTGTGGTCAGGCGGCGGCGGTGTTGGGGCATGCGTCGGCGCAGGCGGTTGCGGGTGGGCGGGCGTTCAAGGAGTTGGGGTTCGACTCGCTGACGTCGGTGGAGTTGCGTAACCGGTTGGCCTCGGCGACGGGGTTGCGGTTGACGGCGACGCTGGTGTTCGACTATCCGACGCCGGAGCGCCTGGCCGAGCACCTGCACGAGCGGCTGGGTGAGACCACCAGCGCCGCCCCGGCCGCCGCCCGCGCCGCCGGCCCGGCGGGCACCGACGAGCCCATCGCCATCGTCGGCATGTCCTGCCGGTTCCCGGGTGGGGTGTCGAGTCCGGAGCAGTTGTGGGATCTGGTGGCGTCGGGTGGGGATGCGATCGGTGGTTTCCCGGCCGATCGGGGTTGGGACCTCGATGCGTTGTATGACCCGGATGCGGATCGGGCGGGGACGTCGACGACGCGGCAGGGTGGTTTCCTGTACGAGGCGGCGGAGTTCGACCCGGGGTTCTTCGGGATCAGCCCGCGTGAGGCCCTGGCGATGGATCCGCAGCAGCGGCTGCTGCTGGAAACCTCGTGGGAGGCGTTCGAGCACGCCGGCATCGACCCCGCCACCAGCCACGGCACCGTCACCGGCGTCTTCATCGGCGCGGCCTCCTCCGGCTACGCCGCCACCGGCAGCGACGGCCTCGAAGGGCTCGAAGGGCACCTGCTCACCGGCACCGCCGGCAGCGTCGCCTCCGGCCGCGTCGCCTACACCTTCGGCTTCGAGGGCCCGGCCGTCACCGTCGACACGGCGTGCTCGTCGTCGCTGGTCGCCCTGCACCTCGCCGCGCAGGCGCTGCGCTCCGGCGAATGCGACATGGCCCTCGCCGGTGGCGTCGCGCTGATGGCCCAGCCGGGCATGTTCTCCGAGTTCTCCCGCCAGGGCGGCCTTGCCCCCGACGGCCGGTGCAAGGCGTTCGCCGCCGCCGCCGACGGCACCGGCTGGGGCGAGGGCGTCGGCATCCTCCTCGTCGAGCGCCTTTCCGACGCCCGGCGGCGCGGCCACCGGGTCCTCGCCGTCGTGCGGGGCAGCGCCGTCAACTCCGACGGCGCGTCCAACGGGCTGACCGCGCCGAACGGGCCGTCGCAGCAGCGCGTCATCCGGCAGGCCCTGGCGAACGCCCGGCTGACCCCGGCCGACGTGGACGCCGTCGAGGCCCACGGCACCGGCACCACCCTCGGCGACCCGATCGAGGCGCAGGCGCTGCTGGCCACCTACGGGCAGGGGCGGGAGACGCCGCTGCTGCTCGGCTCGATCAAGTCGAACATCGGGCACACCCAGGCCGCCGCCGGTGTCGCCGGGGTGATCAAGATGGTCATGGCGATGCGGCACGGCGTCGTCCCGCCGACCCTGCACGTCGACGCGCCGTCGGAGCACATCGACTGGACCTCCGGGGCCGTCGCCCTCACCACCGCCGCCGCGCCCTGGCCGGCCGTCGACCGGCCCCGTCGCGCCGCCGTGTCCTCCTTCGGCATCAGCGGCACCAACGCCCATGCCATCATCGAGCAGGCCCCCGCCGAAGCCCCGGCGCCCCGCCCCGAACGCCCGGCGGCACCGTCGCCGGGCCTGGTCGCCGCCGACGCCGTACCGCTGCTCGTGTCGGCCCGCAGCGCCCGCGCCCTGCGCGACCAGGCGGCCCGGCTGCGGACCCACCTCGCCGACGACCCGGCCCTCGACCTCGTCGACCTCGCGTACTCGCTCGCCACCGGCCGCGCCCACCACCCGTACCGGCAGGTCACCGTGGCCGCCGACCGGGAGTCCGCGCTGGCCGGGCTCGCCGCGATCGCCGAGGCCGACCACCACGCCGGCATCCCCGACGGTACGCCGAAGGTCGTCTTCGTCTTCCCCGGCCAGGGCTCCCAGTGGGCCGGGATGGCCCTCGACCTGCTGGAATCCTCGCCTGTCTTCCGGGACCGGATGGACCAGTGCGCGGCGGAACTGTCCCGGCTGGTCGACTGGAACCCCGAGGACGTCCTGCGCGGCGCACCCGACGCCCCGCCGATGGACCGGGTGGACGTCGTCCAGCCGCTGCTCTTCTCCGTCATGGTCTCCCTCGCCGAGGTGTGGAAGTCGTGCGGCGTGCGGCCCGACGCCGTCATCGGCCACTCGCAGGGCGAGATCGCCGCCGCCTGCGCCGCCGGGGCGCTCACCCTGCCCGACGCGATGCGGCTCGTCGTCGCCCGCAGCCGGGGCCTGCTCGCCATCTCCGGGCTGGGCGGCATGGTGTCCGTGCCGCTGTCCGCCGTCGACACCGAGCAGCTCATCGCGCCCTGGGCCGGTGCCCTGTCCGTCGCCGCCGTGAACGGGGCCGCCGTGACCGTGGTGTCGGGCGACGCCGGCCCCGTCGACGAACTGCTCGCCACCTGCGCGGAACGCGACATCCGGGCCCGTCGGATCGCCGTGGACTACGCGTCGCACTGCGGGCACGTCGAGGCCGTCCGCGAGGACCTCGCCGCCGCGCTCGGCACGATCGAGGCCCACCCCACCGAGGTGGCGTTCCACTCCACCGTCACCGGCGAGCCCATCGACACCGTCGAGCTGGACGCCGACTACTGGTATCGGAACCTGCGCGAACCGGTGCGCCTCGCCCCCGTCGTGGACGCGCTGATCGAGGCCGGCTACCGCACGTTCGTCGAGGTCAGCCCCCACCCCGTGCTCAAGGTGGTGGTGCAGGACGCGCTCGACCGGGCCGCCGACGGCCAGCCCGGCGTCGTGGTCGGGTCGCTGCGCCGCGACGAGCACGGCCCCCGGCAGCTCCTCGCCGCGCTCGGCGGCCTGCACACGGCCGGCGTACCGGTCGACTGGGCCGCCGTCCTCGCCGGCTCCGGCGCGTCCCGGGTGGACCTGCCGACGTACGCGTTCCAGCGGGAGCGGTTCTGGCCCGAGGCGGGCACGTGGCACGCGGGCGACGTGTCGGGGGCGGGGCTCGCCGCTCCGGGGCATCCGCTGTTGGGCGCGGCGGTGCGCCTGGCGGGTGACGACGAGGTCGTGTTGACCGGTCGGTTGTCGGTGTCGACGCATCCGTGGTTGGCCGATCATGTGGTGTCGGGTGCGGTGGTGGTGCCGGGTGCGGCGCTGGTCGAGTTGGTGGTGCGGGCGGGCGACGAGGTGGGTGCCTCCCGGGTGCGGGAGTTGACGATCGCCGCGCCGTTGACGCTTTCGGCCTCCGAGGCCGTGCGGGTGCAGGTGCGGGTCGGCGCGGCCGACGACTCCGGTGCCCGTGAGGTGACGGTGCACGCCCAGCCCGACGGGGACGGGGACGCGGAGTGGGTCCGGCACGCCGAGGGTGTGTTGGAGCCGGCCGCGGCCGAGGAGCCGACGGTCGGCGCGTGGCCGCCGGTCGGGGTGCCGGAGACGGACCTGTCCGGCTGGTACGACGCGCTCGTCGGGCACGGGCTGGCCTACGGGCCGGTGTTCCAGGGGCTCCGACGGGTGTGGGCGGGCGACGGCGAGCTGTACGCCGAGGTGGCCCTGCCCGACGACGCCGCCGAGAGCGCCGGCCGGTTCGGGGTGCACCCGGCGTTGCTGGACGCCGCCCTGCACCCGATCGGGTTGCTGTTGGCGGAGGAGGCGTCGGGGCCCCGGGTGCCGTTCGCGTTCGCCGGTGCGCAGGTGCACGCGGCCGGCGCGTCGGTGCTGCGGGTGCGGTTGAGTCGTGCCGGTTCCGGGGTGCGGCTGGTTGCCGCCGACGAGTCCGGGTCGCCGGTCGTCTCCGTCGACTCCCTCGTCCTGCGGGAACTGACCGGGGTCGCCGCCCCCAGCGCCGCCGACCGGTCGGTGTTCGAACTCACCTGGCACGCCGAGGACGTGACCCCGGCCGCCGACGTGTCGGGCGCGGTGGCGCTCGGCGAGGTCGACCTTCCGGACGTGCCGGCGTACCCGGACGTGGCGGCCCTGGCCGCCGCCGTCGACGCGGGCCGGCCCGCGCCGAGCATCGTCCTGCTGCCGGCCGGCCCGAGCGCTCCCGGCGAGGCCGGCTCCGCCCCGGACCGGCTCCCCGGGAGCACCCCGGACCAGGCTCCCGGCGGCGAGCTGCCCGGCTTGGTCCGGGCCACGACGTCGAACGTCCTCGTGGCCGTCCAGGCGTGGCTGGCCTCCGCCGCCCTCGCCGACACGAAGCTCGTCGTGACGACCCGCGACGCCGTGGCGGCGCTGCCCGGCGACCGGGCGACCGACCTGGCGGGTGCGGCGGTGTGGGGTCTGTTGCGTTCGGCGCAGTCGGAGCACCCCGACCGCATCGTGCTCGCCGACCTCGACGGCCCGCTCGACGCCGAGGCGGTGGCGCTGCTCGCGGCGGTGGCCGCCGACCCCGCCCCCACCGGGGGGCAGCTCGCCGTCCGGGGCGGCACCGTCCTCGCGCCCCGGGTCACCCGCCCCGCCGGCGACGCCCTCACCCCGCAGGGCGACCTGTGGCATGTGGCCGCAGTCGCCCCGGGCACGATCGACGGCGTCGACCTGCTGCCCGGCACCGCCCAGCCCCTCGCCCCGGGCGAGGTCCGCGTCGCCGTGCGCGCGGCCGGGGTGAACTTCCGGGACGTGTTGATCGCGTTGGGGATGTATCCGGATCCGTCGGCGGTGATGGGTAGCGAGGGTGCGGGTGTGGTGCTGGAGGTCGGCCTGGGTGTCGACGATCTGGTGCCGGGTGATCGGGTGTTCGGGTTGTTTGAGCCTGGGTTTGGGCCGCAGGTGGTGGCGCAGCGGGAGCGGATCGCGCGGGTGCCGTCGGGGTGGTCGTTTGTCGAGGCGGCGTCGGTGCCGGTGGTGTTCCTGACGGCGTACTACGCGTTGCGCGATCTGGCGGGTCTGCGGTCGGGTGAGTCGGTGCTGGTCCACTCGGGTGCGGGTGGCGTCGGCATGGCGGCGATCCAGCTTGCGCAGCACTTCGGTGCGACCGTCTACGCGACCGCCAGTCCCGGCAAGTGGGGGACGCTGCGGGGCCTGGGCGTGGCCCCGGAGCGGATCGGGTCGTCGCGGTCGACGGAGTTCGAGGCGGTGTTCGCGTCGGCGTCGGGTGGCGCCGGGGTGGATGTGGTCCTTGATGCCCTCGCCGGTGAGTTCGTGGATGCGTCGTTGCGGTTGTTGCCGCGTGGCGGCCGGTTCGTCGAGATGGGCAAGACCGACGTACGCGACCCGAAACTGGTCGCCCGCCAACACCCCGGCGTGACCTACCAGGCGTTCGAGCTGAACGCCGCCGGCGGCGAGCGCATCGGGCAGATGCTGGGCGAGTTGTTGGCGTTGTTCGAGAGTGGTGTGTTGCGGCCGTTGCCGGTGCGGGTGTGGGATGTGCGGCAGGCCCGGCAGGCGTTGCGGCACCTGAGTCAGGCGAGGCACGTCGGCAAGGTGGTGCTGAGGGTTCCGGTCGCGGTGGACCCGGACGGGACGACCCTGGTGACCGGGGCGTCGGGCACGCTGGCCGGGGTCGTGGCGCGGCACCTGGTCGAGTCCGGCCGGAGTCGCCGGTTGGTGTTGGCGTCGCGTCGGTTGCCGGTTGAGGGTTCCGACTATGCGGCGCTGGTGGCGGAGTTGACCGGGGCGGGTGCGGAGGTTTCCGCCGTGTCGGTGGACGTCGCCGACGCGGGGCAGGTGGCGGCCCTGGTGGCCGGGATTGACCCGGCGCACCCGGTGACGGCGGTGGTGCACACGGCCGGGGTGATCGCCGATGCGACGATCGGCTCGCTCTCCTCCGACGGTGTGGCTGCGGTCATGGCGCCCAAGGTCGACGGTGCGTGGGCGTTGCATGAGGCGACGGCGGGGTTGGATCTGTCGGCGTTTGTGGTGTTCTCGTCGATTGCGGCGACGTTGGGTTCGCCGGGTCAGGGCAACTACGCGGCGGCGAACGCGTTCCTGGATGCCCTCGCCCAGCACCGCCGCGCCCAGGGGCTGCCGGCGACCAGCCTCGCCTGGGGCCTCTGGGCCACCACCAGCACCATGACCGCCCACCTCGACGCCACCGAACACCGGCGCGCCATCCGCGCCGGCAGCGCCCCGCTCACCGACGCCGAAGGGCTCGCGCTCCTCGACGCCGCGCAGCGGCACGGCGGCGCGCACCTCGTACTCATGAAGGTGCCGGCGGCCACGGGCGGACCGGTCCCCGCGCTGCTGCGCGAGCTCGTGCGCCAGCCCCGCACTCGGCGGCGGGCGGCGACCCGGGCCGCCGCCGACCTGTCGCTGGGTGAGCGGCTCGCCGCCCTCAGCCCCGCCGAACGGCGCGGCCAGCTCCTCGACCTCGTCGCCGGTGCCGTGGCGGCCGTGCTCGGCCACCGCTCCGCCGACACCGTCGACCCGCAGCGGCCGTTCAAGGAACTCGGCTTCGACTCGCTCACCTCCGTCGAGCTGCGCAACCGGCTCGCCACCGCCACCGGGCTGCGGCTGCCCGCCACCGTCGCCTTCGACTACCCGACGCCCGCCGTGCTCGCCGACTTCCTCGACCGGGAGATCGGCGGCCGGGCCGCCACCGCGCCGGCCCCCGCCGCTGCCGCCGCGCCCGCCGTCGACGAGCCCATCGCGATCGTCGGCATGGCCTGCCGCTTCCCCGGCGACGTGCGGACCCCCGAGCAACTGTGGGACCTCGTCACCGCAGGCGCGGACGTCATCGCGCCCTTCCCCACCGACCGCGGCTGGGACCTCACCGACCTGCGCGGCGACGCCGGCGACGACACGGCCACCCCGCAGCGCGGCGGGTTCCTCTACGACGCCGCCGACTTCGACGCCGCCTTCTTCGGCATCAGCCCCCGCGAGGCGCTCGCCATGGACCCGCAGCAGCGGCTGCTGCTGGAAACCTCGTGGGAGGCGTTCGAGCGGGCCGGCATCGACCCGCTGACCGCCCGGGGCAGCAGCACCGGCGTCTACGTCGGCCTGATCTACCACGACTACGCGGGCAAGGCCCTCGGCACGTCCGACGAGCTCGACGGGTACGTCGGCAACGGCAGCGCCGGCAGCGTCGCGTCCGGCCGCATCTCCTACCTGTTCGGACTCGAAGGCCCCGCAGTCACCGTCGACACCGCCTGCTCGTCGTCGCTGGTCGCCCTGCACCTCGCCGCGCAGGCGCTGCGGCAGAACGAGTGCGGCCTCGCCCTCGCCGGCGGGGTCAGCATCATGTCCACCCCCGGCATGCTCGCCGAGTTCTCCCGCCAGCGCGGCCTGTCGCCCGACGGGCGGTGCCGGGCGTTCGGCGCGGGCGCCAACGGCACCGGCTTCGCCGAGGGCGTCGGCATGCTGCTGCTGGAACGGCTCTCCGACGCCCAACGCAACGGCCACCGGGTTCTCGCCGTCGTCCGGGGCAGCGCGATCAACCAGGACGGGGCCAGCAGCGGCCTCACCGCCCCCAACGGCCCCTCGCAGCAGCGCGTCATCCGGCAGGCCCTCGCCAACGCGCGGCTCACCCCCGCCGACGTGGACGCCGTCGAGGCCCACGGCACCGGCACGGCCCTCGGCGACCCGATCGAGGCGCAGGCGCTGCTGGCCACGTACGGGCAGGAACGGCCCGCCGACCGGCCGCTGCTGCTCGGCTCGATCAAGTCGAACATCGGCCACGCCCAGGCCGCCGCCGGCGTCGCCGGGGTGATCAAGATGGTCATGGCGATGCGGCACGGCCAGCTCCCCGCCACCCTGCACGTCGACACCCCGTCGGAGCACATCGACTGGTCGGCCGGGGCGGTGTCGCTGCTCGCCGAGCCCCGCCCCTGGCCCGAGGTGGACCGGCCCCGCCGCGCCGCCGTGTCGTCGTTCGGCATCAGCGGCACCAACGTCCACACCATCCTGGAGCAGGCGCCCGAGGCGACGCCCGCGCCGACCGTGACCGTCCCCGCCGCCATCACCACCGGCGACCTCACCACGCCCTGCGTGCTCTCCGCCCGCACCGGCGACGCCCTGGCCGAGCAGGCCCGCCGGCTGCGCGACTGGCTGGGCGAGAACGCGGCCGTCGGCCTGCCCGACCTCGGCCACGCCCTCGCCACCGGCCGGTCCGCGTTCGAACACCGCGCGGTGCTGCTGCCCCGCGACCGGCAGAGCCTCCTCGCCGGCCTCGCCGCCGTCGCCGCCGACGAGCCGTCGTCCGTCGTCGTCCGGGGCACCGTCCGACCCGGCCGGCTCGCCGTCCTCTTCTCCGGCCAGGGCGCGCAACGCCCCGGCATGGGCCGGGAGGCGTACGGGGCGTTCCCCGTGTTCGCCGCCGTGCTCGACGAGGCGTGCGCCCACCTCGACCCGCTGCTGCCCCGCCCGCTGCGCGACGTGCTGTTCGCCACCGAAGGCTCCCCCCACGCGGACCTGCTCGACCAGACGGTGTTCACCCAGGCCGGCCTCTTCGCCGTCGAGGTCGCCCTGTACCGCCTCGTCGAGTCGTTCGGGATCGTCCCCGACCTCGTGGGCGGCCACTCTGTCGGCGAGATCACCGCCGCGCACGTCGCCGGAGTGCTCTCCCTCGCCGACGCCTGCGCGCTGGTCGCCGCCCGGGGCCGGCTCATGCAGGCGCTGCCCGCCGGGGGCGGCATGCTCGCCGTCGCCGCCGGCGAGGCCGACGTCCGCGCCTCCATCGAGGGCCTGACCGACCGGCTCGGCATCGCCGCCGTCAACGGGCCGGCGGCCGTGGTCGTCTCCGGCGCCGCCGACGCCCTCGATGCCGTGGAGGCGAACTGGCGGGACCGGGGCGTACGCACCCGCCGACTGCGGGTCAGCCACGCCTTCCACAGCCCACTCATGGAACCGATGCTGGCCGAGTTCCGGGCCGTCCTCGACGGGCTCACCTTCCAGCCGCCGACGCTGCCCGTCGTGTCCAACCTGACCGGCGTCGCCGCCGACCCGGAAGACCTGTGCGACCCCGGGTACTGGGTGCGGCACGTCCGGGAGGCCGTCCGCTTCGCCGACGGGATCGCCTACCTGCGGCAGCGCAACGTCGGCACGTACCTGGAGGTCGGGCCGGACGGGGTGCTCGCCGGCATGATCTCCGACTGCCTCGCCGACGCCGCGGAACCCGCCGCCGGGCCGGTGGTCGTGCCGACCCTGCGCCGGGGCCGCACCGAGGCGTCCGCGCTGCTCGCGGCCCTCGCCGAGGCGTACGCGGGCGGCGTGCCCGTCGACTGGGCCACCCTCACCGGCGGCGGCGCGGCCGTGCGCCCGCTGGACCTGCCGACGTACCCGTTCCAGCGGCAGCGGTACTGGCCCGACGCGGCGGCCTGGCGGGCCGGCGACGTGTCCGGTGCCGGGCTCGCCGCCCCCGGGCATCCGCTGTTGGGCGCGGCGGTGCGCCTGGCGGGTGACGACGAGGTCGTGTTGACCGGTCGGTTGTCGGTGTCGACGCATCCGTGGTTGGCCGATCATGTGGTGTCGGGTGCGGTGGTGGTGCCGGGTGCGGCGCTGGTCGAGCTGGTGGTGCGGGCCGGCGACGAGGTGGGTGCGTCGCGGGTGCGGGAGTTGACGATCGCCGCGCCGTTGACGCTTTCGGCTTCCGAGGCTGTGCGGGTGCAGGTGCGGGTCGGCGCTGCCGACGACTCCGGCGGCCGGGATGTGGCCGTGTATGCCCAGCCCGACGGGGATGGGGACGGGGAGTGGGTCCGGCACGCCGAGGGTGTGTTGGAGCCGGCCGTGGCCGAGGAGCCGACGGTCGGGGCGTGGCCGCCGGTCGGGGTGTCCGAGGTGGACCTGTCCGGTTGGTACGACGCGCTTGTCGGGCACGGGCTGGCGTACGGGCCGGTGTTCCAGGGGCTCCGACGGGTGTGGACGGGCGACGGCGAGCTGTATGCCGAGGTGGCCCTGCCGGAGTCGGCGGCGGACGCGTCCGCGTTCGGGCTGCACCCGGCGCTGCTGGACGCCGCGCTGCACCCGATCGGGCTGCTCGACGCCGGCACCGGGCCTCGGGTGCCGTTCGCTTTCACCGGTGTGCAGGTGCACGCCGCTGGTGCGTCGGTGTTGCGGGTGCGGTTGAGTCGTGCCGGTTCCGGGGTGCGGCTGGTCGCCGTCGACGAGTCCGGGTCGCCGGTCGTCTCCGTCGACTCCCTCGTCCTTCGGGAACTCACCGGCGTGGCCGCGCCCGGCGCCGCCGACCGTTCCCTGTTCGAGGTGACCTGGCAGCCGCAGGACGTCGCCCCCGCCGCCGACGGCTCTGGCTGGGTGGCGCTCGGCGACGCCGGGCTGCCCGAGGTGCCCGCGTACGCGGACGTGCCGGCGCTGGTGGCGGCCGTGGAGGCAGGGCGACCCGTCCCGGCTTTCGTGTTGCTGCCCGTCGGCGTCGCCGGGGGGTCTGTGCCAGACGCGGTGCGGGATGTTGTTGCGGGTGTGTTGGGTGTGGTGCAGGGGTGGCTTGCCGCCGATCTGCTTGAGGGTTCGCGGTTGGTGGTGGTGACCCGGGGTGCCGTGGTGGTGCGGGACGAGGACGGGGTGGCCGATCTGGCGGGTGCGGCGGTGTGGGGTCTGTTGCGTTCGGCGCAGTCGGAGCACCCCGACCGCATCGTGCTCGCCGACACCGACGAGGCCATCGGCCCGCAGGCGCTCGCCGTTCTGGCGACCGTCGCGGCCGACCCGTCCACCGTCGGCGGCCAGCTCGCGCTCCGGGGCGACGCGGTGTGCGTACCCCGGCTCGTGCGCCAGCCGGGCGCGGAGCTGACCCCGCCGGCGGACCGTGCGTGGCACGTCGCCGCCGCGCGCCCCGGCACGCTCGACGGCGTCGAGATCGTCCCCGCCGCCCCGGCCGCCCTCGCGCCCGGCGAGGTCCGCATCGCGGTACGCGCCGCCGGGGTGAACTTCCGGGATGTCCTGATCGCGCTCGGCATGTATCCGGATCCGTCGGCGGTGATGGGTAGCGAGGGTGCGGGTGTGGTGCTGGAGGTCGGCCCGGGTGTGGATGACCTGAGCCCGGGTGATCGGGTGTTCGGGTTGTTTGAGCCTGGGTTTGGGCCGCAGGTGGTGGCTCAGCGGTTGCGGGTGGCCAGGATCCCTGCCGGCTGGTCGTTTGTTGAGGCGGCGTCGGTGCCGGTGGTGTTCCTGACGGCGTACTACGCGTTGCACGATCTGGCGGGTCTGCGCTCCGGCGAGTCTGTGCTGATCCACTCGGGTGCGGGTGGGGTGGGCATGGCGGCGATCCAGCTCGCGCACCACTTCGGTGCGACTGTCTACGCGACCGCCAGCCCTGGCAAGTGGGGGACGCTGCGGGGCCTCGGGGTGGCTCCGGAGCGGATCGGGTCGTCGCGGTCGACGGAGTTCGAGCAGGTGTTCGCGTCCGCGTCCGGTGGTGCCGGCGTGGACGTGGTGCTCGATGCCCTCGCCGGTGAGTTCGTGGATGCGTCGTTGCGGTTGTTGCCGCGTGGTGGCCGGTTCGTCGAGATGGGCAAGACCGACGTACGTGATGCCGCCGTGGTGGCGGCGGAGCATCCGGGGGTTGCCTACCGGGCGTTCGACCTGAACGAGGCGGGCGGCGAGCGCATCGGGCAGATGCTGGGCGAGTTGTTGGCGTTGTTCGAGCAGGGTGCGCTGTCGCCGTTGCCGGTGCGGGTGTGGGATGTGCGGCAGGCCCGGCAGGCCCTGCGACACCTGAGCCAGGCGAGGCACATCGGCAAGGTGGTGCTGACGGTTCCGGTCGCAGTCGACCCGGACGGCACGACCCTGGTCACGGGCGCGTCCGGCACCCTGGCCGGGGTGGTCGCCCGGCATCTCGTCGCCACGGGCCAGAGCCGTCGGTTGGTGTTGGCGTCGCGTCGGTTGCCGGTCGAGGGTTCCGACTATGCGGCGCTGGTGGCGGACCTGACCGAGGCGGGTGCGGAGGTTTCCGCCGTGTCGGTGGACGTCGCCGACGCGGGGCAGGTGGCGGCCCTGGTCGCCGGCATCGACCCGGCGCACCCGTTGACGGCCGTGGTGCACACGGCCGGGGTGATCGCCGACGCGACGATCGGCTCGCTCTCCTCCGACGGTGTGGCTGCGGTCATGGGGCCCAAGGTCGACGGTGCGTGGGCGTTGCACGAGGCGACTGCGCACCTGGATCTGTCGGCGTTCGTGGTGTTCTCGTCGATCGCGGCGACGTTGGGCTCGCCGGGTCAGGGCAACTACGCGGCGGCGAACGCGTTCCTCGACGCCCTCGCCCAGCACCGCCGCGCCCAAGGGCTGCCGGCGACCAGCATCGGCTGGGGCAT
Source organism: Micromonospora sp. DH13 (assembly GCF_020873825.1). Taxonomy (NCBI): domain Bacteria; kingdom Bacillati; phylum Actinomycetota; class Actinomycetes; order Micromonosporales; family Micromonosporaceae; genus Micromonospora; species Micromonospora sp. DH13. The sequence goes on along the minus strand of NZ_JAHWGR010000037.1, from coordinate 53,398 downwards.
GTGGGCCACGGGCGGGATGACCGCCCAGCTCAGCGCCGACGACCGGCAGCGCCTGGGACGGCTCGGCATTGCCGGCCTCACCGCCGCCGAGGGCGCCGCCCTCCTCGACGCCGCGACCGCCGGGTCCCGGGCGGCGGTGGTCGCCGCCCGGCTGCGGATCACCGGCGACGCCGGGCAGGTCCCGCCGATCGTCCGGCTGCTGGCCCGGACCGGCGGACGCCGCCAGGCGGGTGCCGCGCGGGCCGGGGCCGGCTCGGGTTGGTCCGAACGGCTGGTCGGGCTCTCGCGGGACGAGGCGCGTCGGTTGTTGGTAGATCTCGTGTGTGGTCAGGCGGCGGCGGTGTTGGGGCACGCGTCGGCGCAGGCGGTTGCGGGTGGGCGGGCGTTCAAGGAACTCGGGTTCGACTCGCTGACGTCGGTGGAGTTGCGTAACCGGCTGGCCTCGGCGACGGGGTTGCGGTTGACGGCGACGCTGGTGTTCGACTATCCGACGCCGGAGCGCCTGGCCGAGCACCTGCACGAGCAACTCGGCCACTCCGCCACCCCGGCCGCCACCACCCGGGCCGTAGCCCGGGACGACGACGACCCGATCGCGATCGTCGGCATGTCCTGCCGGTTCCCGGGTGGGGTGTCGAGTCCGGAGCAGTTGTGGGATCTGGTGGCGTCGGGTGGGGATGCGATCGGTGGTTTCCCGGCCGATCGGGGTTGGGATCTCGATGCGTTGTATGACCCGGATGCGGATCGGGCGGGGACGTCGACGACGCGGCAGGGTGGTTTCCTGTACGAGGCGGCGGAGTTCGACCCGGGGTTCTTCGGGATCAGTCCTCGTGAGGCCCTGGCGATGGATCCGCAGCAGCGGCTGTTGCTGGAGACGTCGTGGGAGGCGTTCGAACACGCCGGCATCGACCCGCGCGACACGAAGGCCACCACCGGCGTCTTCGCCGGCCTGATCCACCACGACTACGCGGGCCGCCTGGCGGCATCGGAGGAGTTGGAGGGCTACCTCGTCAACGGCACCGCCGGCAGCGTCGCCTCCGGTCGCGTCGCGTACGTCTTCGGCCTGGAGGGGCCGGCGGTGACCGTGGACACGGCGTGTTCGTCGTCGCTGGTCGCGCTGCACTTGGCGGCGCAGGCGCTGCGCTCCGGCGAGTGCGACCTGGCCCTGGCCGGCGGCGTCACCGTCATGGCCACGCCGAGCGCATTCGTCGGCTTCTCCCGGCAGCGCGGGCTGTCCCCCGACGGGCGGTGCAAGTCGTTCGCCGCGTCGGCGGACGGGACGGGCTGGTCGGAGGGTGTGGGCATGCTGCTGGTGCAGCGGCTCTCGGACGCGCAGCGGGAGGGGCGTCGGATCCTCGCGGTGGTGCGGGGGACGGCGGTGAACCAGGACGGGGCGTCCAACGGTCTGACGGCGCCGAATGGTCCGTCGCAGCAGCGGGTGATCCGGCAGGCGCTGGCGAATGCGCGGTTGACCCCGGCGGACGTGGACGCCGTGGAGGCGCACGGCACGGGCACGACACTGGGCGATCCGATCGAGGCGCAGGCGCTGCTGGCCACCTACGGCCAGGGGCGGGAGATGCCGCTGTTGCTGGGGTCGATCAAGTCGAACATCGGGCACACGCAGGCGGCGGCCGGTGTCGCCGGGATCATCAAGATGGTCATGGCGATGCGGCACGGCCTCGTCCCGCCGACCCTGCACGTGGACGAGCCGTCGCCGCACATCGACTGGACCGCCGGGGCGGTTTCCCTGGCCACCGAGGCGACGCCGTGGCCGGCCGTGGACCGGCCGCGTCGGGCGGCGGTGTCGTCGTTCGGGATCTCCGGCACGAACGCGCATGTGATCATCGAGCAGCCTCCGGTGGAGGTTGTCGAGGGTGTGGTGGTGGAGCGGGTGGTGCCGCCGGTGGTGCCGGTGCTGCTGTCGGCCCGCACCGATGGGGCGCTTGCGGGTCAGGCCGCTCGGTGGGCCCGGTGGTTGGCCGGTGACGAGTCGCTTTCCGCGGTCGATGTGGCGTGGTCGTCGGTGACGACGCGTCCGGCGTTGGAACAGCGGGCGGTGGTCGTCGCCGAGGGCCGGGACGATCTGCTGGCTGCCCTGCGGGCTCTGGCCACCGGTCAGCCGTCCGGTGCCGTGGTGGTCGGCACCCCGGAGCAGCGCGGCCAGCTCGCGGTCCTCTTCTCGGGCCAGGGCGCGCAGCGTGCCGGGATGGGTCGGGAGTTGGCGGAGGCGTTCCCGGTGTTCGCCGCCGCGTTGGACGAGGTGTGCGCCGGGCTGGACCCGCTGCTCCCGCAGCCGCTCAAGGGGGTGCTGTTCGCGGCGGAGGGTTCCGCCGAGGCCAACCTGTTGGACCAGACCGTCTTCACGCAGGCGGGCCTGTTCGCCGTTGAGGTGGCCCTGTTCCGTTTGGTGGAGTCGTTCGGGGTGGTGCCGGACTTCGTCGGTGGGCATTCGGTCGGTGAGATCACGGCTGCGTACGTGGCGGGGGTGTTGTCACTGGCCGACGCGTGTGCGCTGGTGGCGGCGCGGGGTCGCCTGATGCAGGCGTTGCCGGCCGGCGGCGGGATGCTCGCGGTGGCCGCGGCCGAGGAGGCGGTGGCGGAGTCGATCGCCGGTCGCGCCGACGTCGGGATCGCCGCCGTCAACGGGCCGTCGGCCGTGGTCGTCTCGGGTGCCGTCGAGGCCCTGGACGAGGTCGAGCAGGCGTGGCGGGACCGGGGGGTCCGGACGCGCCGGCTGACCGTCAGCCACGCGTTCCACAGCCCGCTCATGGAGCCGATGCTGGCCGAGTTCCGAGCTGTCCTCGCCACGCTCAGCTTCGCGGCACCGTTGTTGCCGGTCGTGTCGAACCTGACCGGGGCGCTGGCTGACGCCGACGAGATCCGCAGCGCCGACTACTGGGTGCGGCACGTCCGCGAGGCGGTGCGGTTCGCCGACGGCGTGACCGTGCTGCGTAAGGCCGGGGTGGACACGTTCCTGGAGGTCGGGCCGCAGAGTGTGTTGACGGCTCTGGCCGCCGACGTGCTGCCCGGCGACGAGGGTGTGCTGACCGTCGCGGCCCAGCGCCGGGATCGGCCCGAGGCGGCCGCGCTGCTGGCCGCCCTGGCGGAGCTGCACGTCAACGGTGTGCCGGTGTCGTGGCGGCAGTGGTTCGCCGGCAGCGGCGCGTCCAGGGTGGACCTGCCGACGTACGCGTTCCAGCACCAGCGGTTCTGGCCCGAAGCGCTGCCGCGCCCCCGCAAGGACACCGACGGCGGCGGGGACGCCGAGTTCTGGGCCGCCGTCGAACGCGGCGACCTGACCGCCCTCGCCGCCCAGATCGGCGACGACACCGCCCTCGACGCCCTCGCCCCGGCCCTGCCCGCCCTCACCACCTGGCGGCGGGCCCGCACCCGGGACGCGGCGGTGAACGGCTGGTCGTACCAGGTCGGGTGGCGGCCGATCGACCCGGCTGACCCGCCGGTGGCGGCCGGCGGCTGGCTGCTCGTCGGGCCCGACGGCGACACCGCCGACGACATCGCCGCCGCGCTCGCCTCGGCCGGCGCGGACGTGCGGCGGCTGCCCGCCGATCCGGCCGGCGCCACCCGGGGCGGCCTGGCCCGGCGGCTCACCGCCGCGCTCGCCGACGGGCCCGTCACCGGCGTCGTCTCCCTGCTCGGCCTGGCCGACGACCCGCACCCGCAGCACCCGGCCGTGCCCGTCGGCACGGCGGCCACGCTGGCGCTGGCGCAGGCCCTGCACGACGCCGGGGCGGGCACGACCCTGTGGTGCGTGACGCGGGGCGCGGTCGGCACCGGCGACGGCGACGCCGTCCACAGCGCCGCCCAGGGCGGCCTGTGGGGCCTCGGCCGGGTCGCCGGCCTGGAGCTGCCGCAACTGCGGGTCGGCCTGCTCGACCTGCCCGCCGCCGACGCCGACCCCGCCACTGGCGTCGCTCCCGCCGCCCGTGTCGACCCCGCCCGGCTCGCGGCGGCCCTCACCGCCGCCGGCGACGAGGACCAGCTCGCCGTGCGGCCCACCGGCGTGTACGCGCGCCGGCTGACCCGGGCCGTCCCCGCCGACGCGGCGGCGGCCGACCGGTGGCGGCCCTCCGGCACCGTGCTCGTCACCGGCGGCACCGGCGCGCTCGGCGCGCACGTGGCCCGCTGGGCCGCCGGCAACGGGGCCGAACACCTGGTGCTGACCAGCCGGCGCGGCGAGGACGCGCCGGGCGCGGCGGAGCTGCGCGACGAGCTGACCGCCCTCGGCGTACGGGTCACCGTCGCCGCCTGCGACGTGGCCGACCGGGACGCGGTCGCCGCGCTGCTCGCCCGCGTCGACGCCGACCCGGCCCCGCTGACCGCCGTGGTGCACGCCGCCGGCCTCAACGACGTGGCGCCGCTCGTCGACACCGACCTCGGCCGGCTCGCCGGGGTGCTGACCGGCAAGGCCGCCGGAGCGGTGCACCTCGACGAACTGCTCGGCGACCGGCCGCTCGACGCGTTCGTGCTGTTCGCGTCCATCGCCGGGATCTGGGGCAGCGGCGGGCAGGCCGGCTACGCGGCCGGCAACGCCTACCTCGACGCCCTCGCCGAGCGCCGCCGCGCCCGGGGACTCGCCGCCACCTCCGTGGCGTGGGGACCGTGGGCCGACGGCGGGATGGCCACCGACGACGCCCAGCGGGAACTGGCCAGGCGTGGGCTGCGGGCGATGTCCCCGGCCGACGCCGTGCACGCCCTGCGGGTCGCCGTCGGGCGCGGGCGGGCCTGCCTCACCGTCGCCGACGTCGACTGGGCGACGTTCGCCCCGGCGTACGCGTCGGTGCGGCCCCGGCCGCTGCTGGCCGACCTGCCCGAGGCCCGGCCCGCCGAGCGCCCCGACGACGACGCCGCGCCGGCCGACGGCGGGCAGGCCCTGCGGGACCGGCTGCGCGCCCTGCCGCGCGACGAGCAGGACCGGCACCTGACCGACCTGGTCCGCGCCGAGGCCGCCGCCGTCCTCGGCCACCCCGGCCCGGAGCGGGTCAAGCCGCGGCGGGCGTTCAAGGACCTCGGCTTCGACTCGCTGACCGCCGTGGAGCTGCGTAACCGGCTCACCCGGGCCACCGGGCTGCCCCTGCCCACCACGCTCGTCTTCGACCACCCCGACCCGGCCGCCGTGGCCGACCACCTGCTCACCGCGCTGGTCCCCGAGGCGCACCGGGAGGAGGCGGCCGACCCGGCCGAGACGGCGGTCCGCCAGGCCCTGGCCACCATCCCGCTGGCCCGCATCCGCGAGGCCGGGCTCCTCGACCTGCTGCTCAAGCTCACCGACGGCGACGACACCGACCCCGCACCCGGTGGGGACGTCGACATCGACGAGATGGACGCCGACACCCTCATCAGGCTGGCGCTCGACGGCTCCGAGTCCTGACCTTGCCCCACGTACGGAGTAACTGATGTCCACGTCTGCAGATAAGGTCGTCGAGGCGCTTCGGGCTTCGCTCAAGGAGACCAGCCGGCTCAAGCAGCTCAACCAGCAGCTGACGGCGGCGGCCCGGGAGCCGATCGCCATCGTGGCGATGTCCTGCCGCTACCCGGGCGGGGTGTCGTCGCCGGACGAGCTGTGGGACCTGGTGGCCGCGGGCGGCGACGCCATCGGCGGCTTCCCCGCCGACCGGGGCTGGGACCTGGACAACCTGTACGACCCGGAGGCCGGCCGCGTCGGCCGCTCCACCACCCAGCAGGGCGGGTTCCTCTACGAGGCGGCCGAGTTCGACGCCGACTTCTTCGGCATCAGCCCCCGCGAGGCCCTGGCCATGGACCCGCAGCAGCGGCTGCTGCTGGAAACGTCGTGGGAGGCGTTCGAGTCGGCCGGCATCGCCCCGTCGTCGGTGCGCGGGCAGAAGGTCGGCGTGTTCGTCGGCACCGCCGCCAACGGCTACGGCGTCGGCCAGGACGGCGGCGCGGACGGCGCCGACGAGGGCTACCTGCTCACCGGCACCGCCACCAGCGTCGTCTCCGGCCGCATCGCGTACGCGCTGGGCCTGGAGGGGCCGGCCGTCACCGTGGACACCGCCTGCTCGTCGTCGCTGGTCGCCCTGCACCTGGCCTGCCAGGCGCTGCGCTCCGGCGAGTTCGACCTGGCCCTCGCGGGCGGCGTGACCGTGATGGCCACCCCCAGCGCGTTCGTCGGGTTCTCCCGGCAGCGCGGCCTCGCCTCCGACGGGCGGTGCAAGTCGTTCGCCGCCGCCGCCGACGGCACCGGCTGGGCCGAGGGCGTCGGCCTGCTCCTCGTCGAACGGCTCTCCGACGCCCAGCGCAACGGCCACCGCGTCCTCGCCGTGGTGCGCGGCTCCGCGATCAACCAGGACGGCGCGTCCAACGGGCTCACCGCCCCCAACGGGCCGGCGCAGCAGCGGGTCATCCGGCAGGCGCTCAGCAACGCCCGGCTCGCCCCCGCCGACGTGGACGCCGTCGAGGCGCACGGCACCGGCACCACCCTCGGCGACCCGATCGAGGCGCAGGCGCTGCTCGCCACCTACGGGCGGGACCGCGACGGGCACGAGCCGCTGTGGCTCGGCTCGATCAAGTCGAACATCGGGCACAGCCAGTCCGCCGCCGGCATCGCCGGGATCATCAAGATGGTCATGGCGATGCGGCACGGGCTGCTGCCGGCCACCCTGCACGTCGACACCCCGTCGCCGCACATCGACTGGTCGGCCGGGGCCGTGTCGCTGCTCACCGAGCCCCGCCCCTGGCCCGCCGTCGACCGGCCGCGCCGGGCCGCCGTGTCGTCGTTCGGCATCTCCGGCACCAACGCCCACGTCATCCTCGAACAGGCCGACGCCGCTCCCGCCCCCGGCGTACCCGAGGACCGGCCCGGCCTGCTCGCCGCGCCCGCCGCCACCGTGTGGGCGCTGTCCGCCCGGTCCACGGCGGCCCTGCGCGCCCAGGCCGCCCGCCTCGCCCGCTACGTCCGCGCCCGCGCCGGCCTCGACCCGGCCCGGCTCGCCTGGTCCCTCGCCGCCACCCGCTCCGAGTTCGAGCACCGGGCCGCCGTCGTCGCCGCCGACCCGGCGCAGCTCCTCGCCGGCCTCGACGCCCTCGCCGCCGGCACCCCCGCCGGGACCGTCGTCACCGGCGTGGCCGGCGAACCCGGCGAGGGGCCCGTCTGGGTCTTCCCCGGCCAGGGCGCCCAGTACGTCTCGATGGCCGCCGGCCTGATCGGCGCCTGCCCCGTCTTCGACGAGGCTCTCGCCGAGTGCCAGGCCGAGTTCGACCGCTGGCTCGACGTCGACCTGGTCGCCGTCCTCACCGGCGCCGACGAGTCGTGGCTGACCCGCACCGAGGTCGTCCAGCCGGCCCTGTTCGCCGTCGGCGTCGGCCTGGCCCGGGTGTGGCGGCACGCCGGCCTCACCCCCCGCGCCGTCGTCGGCCACTCCCAGGGCGAGATCGTCGCCGCCCACGTCGCCGGGGCGCTGACCCTCGCCGACGCCGTCAAGATCCTCGCCCTGCGGGCCCGCGCCCTCGCCGGCATCGCCGGCACCGGCGCGATGGTCGCCGTCGACCTGCCCGCCGCCGAGGTCGCCGGCCGGCTCCCCGACGGGCTGAGCGTCTCCGTCGTCAACGGGCCCACCGCCACCGTCGTCTCCGGCCCGCCGCAGGCCGTCGCCGACCTGGCCGCCGCGTACGCCGCGCAGGGCGTGCGCGCCCGGATCATCGACATCGACTACGCCTCCCACTCGCCGGCCGTGCAGCCCGTCGCCGACCGGATGCGCGCCGACCTGGCCGGCGTCGTGCCCCGCGACGCCGACGTGCGGATCCTCTCCACCGTCACCGGCACCTGGATCGACGGCGCGGCCCTCGACGCCGACTACTGGGCGGAGAACCTGCGCCGGCCGGTGCTGTTCGACACCGCCGTGCGCACCGCCGTCGACGCCGGACACACCGACTTCGTCGAGGTGTCCCCGCACCCGGTGCTGAGCATGTCGCTCGCCGCGATCCTCGACGACACCGGCACCACCGGCCGGGCCCTGGCCACCCTGCGCCGCGGCGAGGACGCCGCCGCGCGGCTGCTCACCAGCCTCGCCGCCGCCCACGCCCACGGCCTCGCCGTCGACCTGCGCCGCGTCCTCGCCCCCGCCGACGCCCTGGTCGACCTGCCCACGTACGCGTTCCAGCGGCAGCGCTACTGGCCCGAGCGGACGGCCGCCGCCACCGCCGCCGGACCGGTCAGCCCCGACGTCGTCGACGTCGAGTTCTGGTCGGCCGTCGAACGCGCCGACGTGGCCGCCCTCGCCGCCCAGCTCGACGGCGCGCCCGCCGACCTGGAGGTGCTCGCCCCGGCGCTGCCCGTGCTGTCGTCCTGGCGCAGGGCCCGGCTGCAGCGCGCCGTGCTCGACGGCTGGTCGTACCGGATCGTCTGGAAGCCCGCCGGCCCGCCCGCCGGCCCGACGATGGCCGGTGACCTGCTCGTGGTCCTGCCGGCCGGCGACCCCACCGTGGCCGGCTGGGTGGACGCCCTCCAGTCCGCAGTCGACGGCGCCCCCGACGGCCGCCGGGTGCGGCGCGTCGCCGTCGACCCCGCCGGGACCACCCGCGAGGAACTGGCCGCCGCCCTCGCCGAGCACCGGGACGCGCCCCTGGCCGGCGTGGTGTCGCTGCTCGGCCTCGCCGACGACCAGTACCCGGGCCACCCCGGCATCCCCACCGGCCTGGTCGCCACCACCCGCCTCGTGCAGGCGCTGCGCGACGCCGACGTGCCCGCCCCGCTGTGGTGCCTCACCGTCGGCGGCGTCGGCACCGACCCGGCCGAGCCGGTGGCCAGCGCCGCCCAGCACGCCCTGTGGGGCCTCGCCCGGGTCGTCGGCCTGGAACACCCCGGCCAGTGGGGCGGCCTCGTCGACCTGCCGACCACGCCCGACGCCGCCTGCTGGGCCGAGGTCGCCCGCATCCTCGTCGGCGGCGGCGACGAGGACCAGTTCGCGGTCCGCCCCTACGGCACGTTCGTGCGCCGCCTCGCCCGCGCCACCGCCCGCACCGCCGGGCGGGTCACGGCGTGGCAGCCGCGCGGCACGATCCTCGTCACCGGCGGCACCGGCGCGATCGGCGCGCAGGCCGCCCGCTGGCTCGCCGCCAACGGCGCCGAACACCTGGTGCTCACCAGCCGCCGGGGCCTCGCCGCCGCCGGCGCGGCCGAGCTGGCCGACGAGCTGACCGCCACCGGCGTACGGGTCACCGTCGCCGCCTGCGACATGGCCGACCGCGAGCAGGTCGCCGCCCTCGTCGCCGGCCTCGACGACGTCGCCCCGCTCACCGCCGTGCTGCACGCCGCCGGGATCACCCAGCTCACCGCCCTCGTCGACACCGACCTCGACGTCCTCGACCACGTCATGGCCGGCAAGGTCGCCGGGGCGGTGCACCTCGACGAGCTGCTCGGCGACCGGCAGCTCGACGCGTTCGTCACGTTCGCCTCCATCTCCGGCGTGTGGGGCAGCGGCGGCCAGGGCGCGTACGCGGCCGCGAACGCGTATCTCGACGCGCTCGCCGAGCAGCGCCGCGCCCGGGGACTCGCCGCCACCTCCGTGTCCTGGGGCGCCTGGGCCGAGGGCGGCATGGCCACCACCGAGGAGGCGCAGCGGCTGCTCAGCCGGCGCGGCCTCAACCCGATGCAGCCGGCTGCCGCGCTGCTCGCCCTGCGTCGCGCCGTCGAGCACGGCGAGACCTGCCTCGTCGTCGCCGACGTCGCCTGGGAACACTTCGCCCCCGCGTACGCGTCCGCCCGGCCCCGCCCGCTGCTCGACGACATCGCCGAGGCCCGCGACGCCCTCGCCGCCCGCCCCGCCGACGGCATCACCGACCACGCCGCCGCCCTGCGCCGCGACCTGGCCGCCGTGACCCGCGCCGAACGCGACCGGCAGCTCACCGACCTGGTGCGCGGCCACGCCGCCGCCGTCCTCGGCCACCCCGGCACCGACGCGGTCAAGCCGAAGCGGGCGTTCAAGGAGCTGGGCTTCGACTCGCTGACCGCCGTGGAGCTGCGCAACCAGCTCACCGCCGCGACCGGGCTGGCCCTGCCCACCACGCTCATCTTCGACTACCCCAACCCGGCCGCCCTCGCCGGGCACCTGGCCGCCCTGCTGCGGCTCGACGACGCCGCACCCGCCGCGACCCCGGGCACCGGCATCGGCCCGGCCGCCGCCGACGAACCCATCGCCATCGTCGGCATGAGCTGCCGCTACCCGGGCGGCGTCAGCGACCCCGACGGGCTGTGGGACCTCGTCGCCGCCGGCCGCGACGGCATCACCGAGTTCGCCCCCGACCGGCACTGGGACCTCGACCGGCTCCTCGCCGCCGACCCCGACGCGCCCGGCCGCTCCTACACCCGGCACGGCGGCTTCCTCGACGGGGCCACCGACTTCGACCCCGTCTTCTTCGGCATCTCCCCCCGCGAGGCCCTCGCCATGGACCCGCAGCAGCGGCTGCTGCTGGAGGCCACCTGGGAGGCGTTCGAGCAGGCCGGCGTCACCCCCGACAGCCTGCACGGCACCCCCACCGGCGTGTTCGTCGGCGCGTCCCCGTCCGGCTACGGCACCGGCGACGAGACCCCCGACCTGGACGGCTACCGGCTCACCGGCGGCGCGCACAGCGTCATCTCCGGCCGCGTCTCCTACACGTTCGGCCTGGAGGGCCCGGCCGTCACCGTCGACACCGCCTGCTCGTCGTCGCTGGTGGCCCTGCACCTGGCCGTGCAGTCGTTGCGGCAGGGCGAGTGCGACCTCGCCGTGGCCGGCGGCGTGACCGTCATGGTCACCCCCGGCGCGTTCGTCGAGTTCACCCGGCAGGGCGGCCTCGCCGCCGACGGGCGGTGCCGTTCCTTCGCCGCCGCCGCCGACGGCACCGGCTGGGGCGAGGGCGTCGGCGTGCTCCTCGTCGAACGCCTCAGCGACGCCCAGCGGCGCGGCCACCGCATCCTCGCCGTCGTGCGCGGCTCCGCCGTCAACCAGGACGGCGCGTCCAACGGGCTGACCGCCCCGAACGGGCCGTCGCAGCAGCGGGTCATCCGGCAGGCCCTGGCCAACGCCGGCCTCACCACCGCCGACGTGGACGCCGTCGAGGCCCACGGCACCGCCACCACCCTCGGCGACCCCATCGAGGCGCAGGCGCTGCTCGCCACGTACGGGCAGGACCGCCCCGCCGACCAGCCGCTGTGGCTGGGGTCGATCAAGTCGAACATCGGCCACACCCAGGCCGCGGCCGGCGTCGCCGGGGTGATCAAGATGGTCCTCGCGCTGCGCTACGGCACCCTGCCGGCGACCCTGCACGTCGACGAGCCCACCCCGCACGTCGACTGGACGGCCGGCGCGGTCGAGCTGCTCACCGAGGCCCGGCCGTGGCCGCAGGTGGACCGGCCGCGCCGCGCCGCCGTGTCGTCGTTCGGGGTCAGCGGCACCAACGCCCACGTCATCATCGAGCAGCCGCCCACGTCGGCGGCCGACGGCGCGACCGCCGAGCAGCCGGCCGGCGCGACCGTGCAGCGGCAGGACGGCGCGACCGCCGACCGGCCGCACGGCGACGCCGCCGACCGGCCCGCCCCGCCGCTGGTGCCGGTGCTGCTCTCCGCCCGGGGCGAGGGTGGCCTGTCCCGCCAGGCCACCCGGTGGGCCCGGCGCTGGGCCGACCGGACCACCGGCGGCGACCTGCCCCGGCTGGTCGACGTCGGCTGGACGTCGCTCGTCGCCCGCACCGCCCTGGAACACCGCGCGGTGCTCCTCGCCGCCGACCACGCCGAGCTGGCCGCCGCCCTGACCGCCCTCGCCGACGGCGAGCCCACCGACGCCGTCGTCACCGGCCGCGCCGCCGACCGGGGCCCCGTCGCCTTGCTCTTCTCCGGTCAGGGCGCGCAGCGTGCCGGGATGGGTCGGGAGTTGGCGGAGGCGTTCCCGGTGTTCGCGTCGGCGTTGGACGAGGTGTGCGCCCACCTGGATGCGCTGCTGCCGCAGCCGCTCAAGGGGGTGCTGTTCGCGGCGGAGGGTTCCGCCGACGCCGCTCTGTTGGACCAGACCGTGTTCACGCAGGCCGGGTTGTTCGCGGTCGAGGTGGCCCTGTTCCGGCTGGTGGAGTCGTTCGGGGTGGTGCCGGACCTCGTCGGCGGGCATTCGGTCGGTGAGATCACCGCCGCGCACGTGGCCGGGGTGCTGTCCCTGGCCGACGCGTGTCGGCTCGTGGCCGCCCGGGGTCGTCTGATGCAGGCGTTGCCGGCCGGGGGCGGGATGCTCGCGGTCAACGCGGCCGAGGCCGAGGTGGCGGAGTCCCTGCACGGTCGGGCCGACGTCGGGATCGCCGCCGTCAACGGGCCCACCTCCGTGGTCGTCTCCGGCGCGGTCGAGGCCCTCGACGAGGTCGAGCAGCTCTGGCAGGGCCGGGCCGTCCGCACCCGCCGGTTGACGGTGAGTCACGCGTTCCACAGCCCGTTGATGGAGCCGATGCTCGCCGACTTCCGGGCGGTCCTGGAGACGCTGACCTTCGCCGCGCCGCTGGTGCCGGTCGTGTCGAACCTGACCGGGGCGCTCGCCGCCGGCGACGACCTGCGGACCGCCGACTACTGGGTGCGGCACGTGCGGGAGGCCGTGCGGTTCGCCGACGGGGTCGCCGCACTGCAAGCCGCCGGGGCGGACACGTTCGTCGAGATCGGCCCCGGCGCGGTGCTCACCGCCCTGGTCCGCGAGACCCTGACCGACGACGAGCTGCTCGCCGTCCCGGCCCAGCGCCGCGACCGCGCCGAGCCCCGCGCCCTGCTCGCCGCCCTCGCCGAGCTGTACGCCGGCGGAGCACACGTCGACTGGGCCCCGCTGCTCGCCGACGCCGCACCGACCCGGGTCGACCTGCCCACGTACGCGTTCGCGCGGGAACGCTTCTGGCTGCGGCCCGCCGGCCGCGCCTCCGACGTCTCCGGGGCGGGCCTCGGCGCGGCCGGGCACCCGCTGCTCGCCGCCGCCGTCCGGCTGGCCGGCGAGGACGCGGCCGTGCTCACCGGCCGGCTCTCCGTCGCCGCCCAGCCGTGGCTGGCCGACCACGTGGTCGCCGGCGCGGTCGTCGTCCCCGGCACCGCGCTCGTCGAACTGGCGCTGCGCGCCGGCGACGAGTTCGGCCCCTGCCGGGTGGGGGAGCTGACCATCGCCACCCCGCTGGTGCTCCCCGCCCAGGGCGCGGTGCGCGTCCAGGTCCGCGTCGGCCCCCGCGACGGCCTCGGCGGACGGGCCGTCACCGTGCACTCCCAGCCCGACCACGACCCCGACGGCGACTGGGTGCGGCACGCCGAGGGCCTGCTCACCGCCGTCGAACCCACCGCCGACGCCGGCCTCGGCGCGTGGCCCCCCGCCGCAGTCGAGGCGGACCTCGCCGGCTGGTACGACGCCCTCGCCGGCCACGGCATGACGTACGGGCCGGTGTTCCAGGGCCTGCGCCGCGCCTGGACGGCCGGCGACGACACCGTCTACGCCGAGGTGACCCTGCCCGCCGCCACCGCCGACGGCAGCGCCGGCTTCGGCGTGCACCCCGCCCTGCTCGACGCCGCCCTGCACCCCACCGCCCTGCTGCCCGGCGACGGCACCACCGGCCCCAAGGCCCCGTTCGCGTTCGCGGGTGTCCAGGTGCACGCCGTCGGCGCGGACACCCTCCGCGTCCGGCTCACCCGCGCCGGCACCGCCGTGCGGCTGCTCGCCGTCGACGACACCGACCGGCCCGTGGTCACCGTCGACTCCCTCGTCCTGCGCGAGATGACCGGCGGCGATCCGTCGGCGGCCACCCTCGCCGCCCGGTCGCTGTTCCGCGTCGACTGGCGGGCCGAGCCGCTCGCCCCCGCCGACGCGCCCCGCGCCGCCCTGCTCGGCCCCGCCACGCCCGCGCTGCCCGGCGTCCCCGCGTACCCGGGCGTCGCCGAACTGGCCGCCGCCGACGTACCCCCGCTGGTCCTGCTGCCCGTGCCCGCCACGCCCGCCGGCCTGCCCGCCGACGCGCTGCCCGCCGCCGTGCGGGCCGGCACCGCCGCCGTGCTCGCCGCCGTCCAGGCGTGGCTCGCCGCCGACGCCCTCGCCGACACCCGCCTCGCGGTGGTCACCCGGGGCGCGGTCCGGGCCGCCAACGCCGACCCCGCCGACGAGCTGACCGGCGCGGCCGTGTGGGGCCTGCTGCGCGCCGCCCAGTCCGAGCACCCCGGCCGGATCGTCCTGGCCGACCTCGACCGGGACCTCGACGCGCCCGCCGTCGCACTGCTCGCGGCCGCCGCCGACGACCCGGCCGCCGCGCAGCTCGCCGTCCGCGCCGACACGACCTACACCCCCCGTCTGGTACGCGCCGACACCCCACCCGCGCCCGCCCGGCGTCCCCTCGGCGGCACCGTCCTGGTCACCGGCGGCACCGGCGCGCTCGGCGCGCTGCTGGCCCGGCACCTCGTCACCGACCGGGGCGTGGACTCCCTCGCCCTGGTCAGCCGGCGCGGCCCCGCCGCCGACGGTGCGGCCGACCTCGCCGCCGAGCTGACCGCCCTCGGCGCGCGGGTCGACGTGCTCGCCTGCGACGTCACCGACCCCGACGCCGTGCGTGCCCTGGTCGGGCGGTTCACCGCCGATGGTGGTCGGCTCGCCGGGGTGGTGCACACGGCGGGTGTTCTCGACGACGCGGTGGTCACGGGCATCGACGCCGACCGGCTGGCCCGGGTCCTCGCGCCGAAGGTCGACGCGGCGTGGCACCTGCACGAGGCGACGGCCGGCCTCGACCTGGACCTGTTCGTGGTGTTCTCGTCCATCGCCGGGGTCCTCGGCTCCCCGGGCCAGGGCGCGTACGCCGCCGCCAACCACTTCCTCGACGCGCTCGCCGCCCACCGCCGCGCCCGGGGCCTGACCGCGCACTCCCTGGCCTGGGGCATGTGGGACACCGACGGCATGGCCGCCACCCTCAGCGCCGCCGACCGGTCCCGGGTCACCCGCTCCGGCCTCGGCCTGATCAGCGGGCCCGTCGGCGTCGCCCTGTTCGACGCCGCCGTCGCCACCGACGCCGCCGCGCTCGTCCCCGCCGTCGTCGACGTGCCGGCGCTGCGCGCGGCGGCCACCGCCACCGGCGTACCGCCGATGCTGCGCGCCCTCGTCGGCACCGCGACCGCCCGGCGGCAGGCCGGCAGCGGCGCGGCCGGCGGCTGGGCGCAGCGCCTCGCCGCGCTCGCCCCCGACGAGGCCCGCGCCCAGATCGACGTGCTGGTGCGGGGCCTGGTGGCGCAGGTGTTGGGGCATGGTGGTGCGGAGGCGGTGCCGGCGGACCGGGCGTTCCGGGAGTTGGGGTTCGACTCGTTGACGGCGGTGGACCTGCGTAACCGGGTCAACGCAGCCACGGGGCTGCGGCTGGCCTCGACGCTGGTGTTCGACTACCCGACCCCGGCGGCCCTCGCCGCGCACGTGCACGAGCAGCTCACCGGCGTGACCGCCGACCGGCCCGAGGCGGTCGCCGCCACCGGCGGCGGCGACGAGCCGATCGCGATCGTGGGCATGGCCTGCCGTTACCCGGGTGGGGTGGCCAGCCCCGACGACCTGTGGGCGTTGCTCGCGTCCGGCGGGGACGGGATCTCCGAGTTCCCCGCCGACCGGGGCTGGGACCTGGAGTCCCTCTTCCACCCCGACCCCGACCACCCCGGCACCTCCTACGCCCGGCACGGGGGTTTCCTCGCCGGGGCGGCGGAGTTCGACCCCGCCTTCTTCGGCATTTCGCCGCGTGAGGCGATCGCGATGGATCCGCAGCAGCGGTTGCTGCTGGAGGCGTCGTGGGAGACGTTCGAGTCCGCCGGGGTCGACCCGGCGCGGGTACGGGGCAGCCGCACCGGCGTCTTCGCCGGCCTGATGTACCACGACTACGCCTCGCAGGTGCAGGAACTGCCGGAGGGCCTGGAGGGCTACATCGGCACCGGCAACTCGGGCAGCGTCGTCTCCGGACGCGTCGCCTACACGTTCGGCCTGGAGGGGCCGGCCGTCACCGTCGACACGGCGTGCTCGTCGTCGCTGGTCGCGTTGCACCTCGCCGTGCAGGCGCTGCGGTCGGGGGAGTGCGACCTGGCCCTGGCCGGCGGCGTGACGGTGATGGCGACGCCGGGGACGTTCGTGGAGTTCTCGCGGCAGCGGGGGTTGTCGGCCGACGGTAGGTGCAAGTCGTTTGCGGCGTCGGCGGACGGGACGGGCTGGTCGGAGGGTGTGGGCATGCTGCTGGTGCAGCGGCTCTCCGACGCCCGGCGCGACGGCCGGCGGATCCTCGCCGTGGTGCGGGGGACGGCCGTCAACCAGGACGGGGCGTCGAACGGTCTTACCGCCCCGAACGGTCCGTCGCAGCAGCGGGTGATCCGGCAGGCCCTGGCGAATGCCCGGCTGACCCCGGCCGACGTGGACGCGGTCGAGGCGCACGGCACGGGCACGACGCTGGGTGACCCGATCGAGGCGCAGGCGCTGCTGGCCACCTACGGGCAGGACCGGGCGGCCGGCCGGCCGCTGCTGCTGGGGTCGATCAAGTCGAACATCGGGCACACCCAGGCCGCCGCCGGGGCCGCCGGCATCATCAAGATGATCATGGCGATGCGGCACGGCGTGGTGCCCCGCACCCTGCACGTCGACGAGCCGTCCCCGCACATCGACTGGACGGCCGGCGCCGTCGAACTGGCCACCGAGGCCCGGCCGTGGCCCGAGACGGGCCGCCCCCGCCGCGCCGCCATCTCCTCGTTCGGGGTCAGCGGCACCAACGCGCACGTCGTCATCGAGCAGCCGCCCGCCGACCCCCGGCCCGCCCGCAGCGGCGACGCGCCGGCCCAGGCCGGAGATGCGTCCGTTCGGTTCGGCGACGCGTCCGTCCCGGCGGCCGTGCTGCTGTCGGCCCGCACCGAGGCGGCCCTCGCCGCCCAGGCCGACCGCTGGGCCCGCTGGCTCGCCGCCGACCCGACCCCCCGCCCCGCCGACGTGGGCTGGTCGTCCGTCGCCACCCGGGCCACCCTGGAACACCGCGCCGTGCTCGCGGCGGCCGACCGCGACGAACTCCTCGCCGGGCTGCGCGCCCTCGCCGCCGGCGAACCGTCCGGCGCCGTCGCCACCGCCGCCGGTACCCCCGGCGGGCAGCTCGCCGTCCTCTTCTCCGGCCAGGGCGCGCAGCGCGCCGGCATGGGTCGGGAGTTGGCGGAGGCGTTCCCGGTGTTCGCGTCGGCGTTGGACGAGGTGTGCGGTCACCTGGATCCGTTGCTGCCGCAGCCGTTGCGGCCGGTGCTGTTTGCTGCGGAGGGTTCCGCCGAGGCCGACCTGTTGGACCAGACGGTGTTCACGCAGGCGGGGCTGTTCGCGGTTGAGGTGGCCCTGTTCCGGCTGGTGGAGTCGTTCGGGGTGGTGCCGGACTTCGTCGGTGGCCACTCGGTTGGTGAGATCACGGCCGCGCATGTGGCGGGGGTGTTGTCGCTGGCCGACGCGTGCGCACTGGTGGCGGCGCGGGGTCGGTTGATGCAGGCGTTGCCGGCCGGGGGCGGGATGCTCGCGGTGGCCGCCGCCGAGGTGGCGGTGGCGGAGTCCATCGCCGGTCGCGCCGACGTCGGGATCGCCGCCGTCAACGGGCCGTCGGCCGTGGTCGTCTCCGGTGCCGTCGAAGCTCTGGACGAGATCGAGGAGGCGTGGCGGGACCGGGGCGTGCGCACCCGCCGGCTCGCCGTCAGTCACGCGTTCCACAGCCCGCTGATGGAACCGATGCTGGCCGAGTTCCGGGCCGTCCTCGACGGGCTGTCGTTCCGGACGCCGCTCGTGCCGGTCGTGTCGAACCTGACCGGGGCGCTCGCCGAACCGCAGGAGCTGACCCGGGCCGACTACTGGGTGCGGCACGTCCGCGAGGCGGTGCGCTTCGCCGACGGGGTCGCCGCGCTGCGCGCCGCCGGGGTGGGCACGTTCCTGGAGGTCGGCCCGCAGAGCGTCCTCACGGCCCTGGCCGCCGACGTGCTGCCCGGCGACGAGGGCGTGCTGACCGTCGCCGCCCAGCGCCGCGACCGGCCCGCCGCGCGGGCGCTGCTCGCCGCGCTGGGCGAGCTGCACGTCCACGGCGTGCCCGTCACCTGGACCCAGTGGTACGCCGGCACCGAACCGCAGCGCGTCGACCTGCCCACGTACGCCTTCCAGCACGAGCGGTACTGGCTCGGCATCGGCCGCGCCCGCGCGGGCGACGTCACCGGCGCCGGCCTCGGCGCGGCCGGGCACCCCCTGCTCGGCGCGGCCGTCACCGTGGCCGGCGAGGACATGGTCGTGCTCACCGGCCGCCTCTCCGTCGCCACCCACCCGTGGCTCGCCGAGCACACCGTCTCCGACACGGTCGTCGTCCCCGGCACCGCCCTCGTGGAGTTGGCCGTCCGGGCCGGCGACGAGGCGGGCGTCTCCCGCCTCCGGGAACTGACCATCGCCGTGCCACTCGTGCTGCCCGCCACCGGCGGCGTACGGGTCCAGGTGCGCGTCGGCGCGCCCGACCCGACCGGCGCCCGACCCGTCGCGGTGCACGCCGAGACCGACGGTGACTCCGGATGGGTCCGGCACGCCGAGGGCGTGCTGGAGCCGGTGGCGGCCGAGGAGCCGGTGGTGGGGGCGTGGCCGCCGGTGGGTGTGTCGGAGGTGGATCTGTCGGGTTGGTATGAGGCTCTGGCGGGTCTCGGTCTGGTCTACGGGCCGGTGTTCCGCGGGCTGCGTCGGGTGTGGGCCGGCGACGGCGAGGTGTTCGCCGAGGTGGCCCTGCCCGATGAGGTGGAGGGCGCGGCGGCGTTCGGGGTGCATCCGGCGTTGCTGGATGCGGCGTTGCACCCGATCGGGCTGTTGCTGGCCGACGAGGGGCCGGCAGCGGCGCGGGTGCCGTTCGCGTTCTCGGGTGTGCAGGTGCACGCGTCGGGTGCGCGGGTGCTGCGGGCGCGGTTGACGCGGTCGGGCTCTGCGGTCCGTCTGGTCGCGGTGGACGAGTCGGGTGCGCCGGTGGTGTCGGTGGACTCGATCGTGTTGCGGGAGCTGACCGGCGTTGGTGTCGCGGGTGCGGCGTCCCGGTCGCTGTTCGAGGTGGTGTGGCAGGCCGCCGAGGTCGCCCCGATCGGTGAGGTGTCCGGCTGGGCGCTGCTGACCGGCGGGGACCTGCCGGCGACACTGCCCGGCCTGCCGGCGTACCCCGACGTGGCGGCCCTGCTGGCGGCGGTGGCCGCAGGGGCCGACGCCCCGCGCGCCCTCGTGCTGCCGGTCGCCGCCGCCCCCGACGCCGCCCCCCTCCCCGAGGCGGTACGCGCGGTCACCACTGGCGTCCTCGCTGCCACCCAGGCGTTGCTGGCCGCCGACGCGCTCGCCGACACGCGGCTCGTCGTCGTCACCCGGGGCGCCATGGCCGCCGGGCCGGCGGATCCGGCAGCGGACCTCGCCGGCTCCGCCGTATGGGGCCTGCTCCGCTCGGCGCAGACCGAGCACCCGGGCCGGATCGTCCTCGCCGACATCGACGGCGACCTCGACGGGCACGCCCTGGGCCTGCTCACCCGGGCCGCCGACGACGCCGTCGTGGGCGGTCAGGTGGCGGTGCGTTCGGGCGGGGTGCGGGTGCCCCGCCTGGTGCGCGCGTCCACGTCGGGGACGCCGGTGACCGTCGGCGACGGCGCGGTGCTGGTGACCGGTGGTACGGGCGCGTTGGGCGCTCTGGTCGCGGAGCATCTGGTGTCGGCGCACGGAGTCCGGTCGCTGGTGCTCGTGTCGCGCCGGGGCCCGGCCGCTGCCGGCGCGGACGCCGTGGTCGAACGGCTGGCGGGCCTGGGCGCGTCGGTGGAGGTGTCGGCCTGTGACGTGACGGACGCCGAGGCCGTGCGTGCCCTGGTCGGGCGGTTCACCGCCGATGGTGGTCGGCTCGCCGGGGTGGTGCACACCGCCGGGGTGCTGAACGACGCGGTGGTCACCGGCATCGACGCCGACCGGCTGGCCCGGGTCCTCGCGCCGAAGGTGGATGCGGCGTGGCATCTGCACGAGGCGACGGCTGGTCTTGATCTGGATCTGTTCGTGGTGTTCTCGTCGATCGCGGGGGTTCTGGGTTCGCCGGGTCAGGGTGCGTATGCGGCGGGGAATGCGTTCCTGGACGGTCTTGCGGCGTTCCGCCGGGAGGCCGGGTTGCCGGCGGTGTCGTTGGCGTGGGGGATGTGGGATACCGAGGGGATGGCGGCGTCGATCGGTGACGCGGATCGGGCGCGTTCGGCGCGGGCGGGTCTGACGCCGATGAGCGCGGCCACGGGCCTCGAACTGTTCGACGCCGCCCTCGCGGCGGGACGCCCCGCCCTGGTGCCGGCCGTGCTCGACGTACCGGCCATGCGGGCCGCCCTCGGCGCGGGCGGCCCGGTCCCGGCGGTGCTGCGCGCCCTCGTCGGCACGACGACCACCCGGCGGCAGGCCGGTCAGGGCGGTGGAGACTGGGCCGACCAGCTCGCAAACCTGGACCCCGACGAGGCCCGCGCCCAGATCGACGTGTTGGTGCGGGGCCTGGTGGCGCAGGTGTTGGGGCATGGTGGTGCGGAGGCGGTGCCGGCGGATCGGGCGTTCCGTGAGTTGGGTTTCGACTCGTTGACGGCGGTGGACCTGCGTAACCGGGTCAACGCGGCCACGGGGCTGCGGCTGGCCTCGACGCTGGTGTTCGACTACCCGACCCCCGCCGTGCTCGCCGAGCACCTCTACGAGCAGGTCTCCGGCCAGCTCACCGCCCGCCGGTCGGTGACCCGCGCCGTCGCCGGCACCGACGAGCCGATCGCGATCGTTGGCATGGCCTGCCGTTACCCGGGTGGGGTGGCCAGCCCCGGCGACCTGTGGGCGCTGCTGGCCGACGGCGGGGACGGGATCTCCGAGTTCCCCGCCGACCGGGGTTGGGACCTCGACACCCTGTTCGACCCCGACCCGGACCGCAGCGGCACCTCGTACACCCGGCACGGGGGTTTCCTCGCCGGGGCGGCCGACTTCGACCCCGCCTTCTTCGGGATCTCGCCGCGTGAGGCGATCGCGATGGATCCGCAGCAGCGGTTGCTGCTGGAGGCGTCGTGGGAGACGTTCGAGTCCGCCGGAGTGGACCCGGCGGGGGTGCGGGGCAGCCGCACCGGCGTGTTCGCGGGCGTCATGTACCACGACTACGCCTCCCGACTGGCCGACCTGCCGCCGGACACCGAGGGCTACGTGGGTACGGGCACGTCGGGCAGCGTGCTGTCGGGGCGGGTGGCGTACACGTTCGGCCTGGAGGGGCCGGCGGTGACCGTGGACACGGCGTGTTCGTCGTCGCTGGTCGCCTTGCACCTGGCGGCGCAGGCGCTGCGGTCGGGGGAGTGCGACCTGGCCCTGGCCGGCGGTGTGACCGTGATGGCGACGCCGGGGACGTTCGTGGAGTTCTCGCGACAGCGGGGCCTGTCGGCCGACGGGCGGTGCAAGTCGTTCGCCGCGTCGGCGGATGGGACGGGCTGGTCGGAGGGTGTGGGCATGCTGCTGGTGCAGCGGCTCTCGGATGCGCGGCGGGAGGGGCGTCGGATCCTCGCGGTGGTGCGGGGGACGGCCGTGAACCAGGACGGGGCGTCGAACGGGTTGACCGCGCCGAACGGCCCCTCGCAGCAGCGGGTGATCCGGCAGGCCCTGGCCAACGCCCGGCTGACCCCGGCCGACGTGGACGCCGTCGAGGCGCACGGCACGGGCACGACGCTGGGTGACCCGATCGAGGCGCAGGCGCTGCTGGCCACGTACGGGCAGGACCGGGCGACCCCGCTGCTGCTCGGCTCGGTGAAGTCGAACATCGGGCACACCCAGGCGGCGGCCGGTGTGGCGGGTGTGATCAAGATGATCATGGCGATGCGGCACGGGGTGGTGCCGGCGTCGTTGCATGTGGACGAGCCGTCGCCGCATATCGACTGGACCGCCGGGGCGGTTGCCCTGGCCACGGAGGCGACGCCGTGGCCGGTGGTGGGTCGGCCGCGTCGGGCGGCGGTGTCGTCGTTCGGGATCTCCGGCACGAACGCGCACGTGATCATCGAGCAGCCTCCGGTGGAGGTTGTCGAGGGTGTGGTGGTGGAGCGGGTGGTGCCGCCGGTGGTGCCGGTGCTGCTGTCTGCTCGTACTGAGGGTGCGTTGGTGGGGCAGGCGGGTCGGTGGGCCCGCTGGCTGGCCGGTGACGAGTCGTCTGCCGCGCTGGATGTGGCGTGGTCGTCGGTGACGACGCGTCCCGCCCTGGAGCGGCGGGCTGTCGCCCTGGTCGCCGACCGGGATGGCCTGCTCGCCGCGCTACGGGCCCTGGTCGAGGGTGAGCCGTCCGGGGCCGTGGTCGTGGGCGCCCCGGAGCAGCGCGGACACCTGGCGCTGCTGTTCTCCGGTCAGGGCGCGCAGCGTGCCGGGATGGGTCGGGAGTTGGCGGAGGCGTTCCCGGTGTTCGCTGCCGCGCTGGACGAGGTGTGCGGTCACCTGGATCCGCTGTTGCCGCAGCCGCTGCGGCCGGTGCTGTTCGTCGATGAGGGTTCTGCCGACGCCGGTCTGTTGGACCAGACCGTCTTCACGCAGGCCGGGCTGTTCGCGGTCGAGGTGGCGTTGTTCCGCCTTATCGAGTCGTTCGGGGTGGTGCCGGACTTCGTCGGTGGGCATTCGGTCGGTGAGATCACGGCCGCGCATGTGGCGGGGGTGTTGTCGCTGGCCGACGCGTGTGCCCTGGTGGCGGCGCGGGGTCGCCTGATGCAGGCGTTGCCGGCCGGTGGCGGGATGCTGGCGGTCAACGCGGCTGAGGCCGACGTGACCGAGTCGATCGCCGGTCGCGCCGACGTCGGGATCGCTGCGGTCAACGGGCCGTCGGCCGTGGTGGTCTCCGGGGCCGTGGAAGCTCTGGACGAGATCGAGCAGCTCTGGCAGGGCCGGGGCGTGCGTACCCGCCGGTTGGCGGTGAGTCACGCGTTCCACAGTCCGTTGATGGAGCCGATGCTGGCCGAGTTCCGGGCGGTCCTTGCCACGCTCAGCTTCGCCGCGCCGCTGGTGCCGGTGGTGTCGAACCTGACCGGGGCGCTCGCTACCGGCGACGACCTGCGGACCGCCGACTACTGGGTGCGGCACGTGCGGGAGGCCGTGCGGTTCGCCGACGGGGTCGCCGCGCTGCGCGCCGCCGGGGTGGGCACGTTCCTGGAGGTGGGGCCGCAGAGCGTGTTGACGGCCCTGGCCGCCGACGTGCTGCCCGGCGATGAGGGCGTGCTGACCGTCGCCGCGCAGCGCCGGGACCGGCCCGAGGCTGTGGCGCTGCTGGCCGCCCTCGCGGAGCTGCACGTCAACGGGGTGCCGGTGACGTGGCGACAGTGGTTCGCCGGCACGGGCGCGTCCCGGGTGGACCTGCCGACGTACGCATTCCAGCACCAGCGGTACTGGCCGAACGCCGGCCGGCCCCGCACCGGCGACGTGTCGGGGGCCGGGCTGGGCGACGCGGGGCACCCGCTGCTCGGCGCGTCCGTCGACCTGGCCGGCAACGACGAGGTGGTGCTCACCGGCCGGCTGTCCCTCGCCGCGTACCCCTGGCTGGCGGACCACGCGGTCTCCGGCGCGACGCTCGTGCCGGGCACGGCGCTCGTGGAGCTGGCCGTCCGGGCCGGCGACGAGGCGGGGCTGCCCCGGCTCCGGGAGCTGACCATGGCCGCGCCGCTGGTCGTGCCCGACGCCGGGAGCGTGCGCATCCAGGTACGCGTCGACGGCCCCGCCGATGCGCCGGAGCGGCCGGTGACTATCTACTCCCGACGCGACGGTGACGCCGGGTGGGTTCGGCACGCCGAGGGTGTGCTGGAGGGGGCCTCCGCTGAGGAGCCGGTGGTTGCGGCGTGGCCGTCGGTGGGTGTGTCGGAGGTGGATCTTTCGGGTTGGTATGCGGGCCTGGCGGGGCTGGGTCTGGCGTACGGGCCGGTGTTCCGCGGGCTGCGTCGGGTGTGGGCCGGCGACGGCGAGGTGTCCGCCGAGGTAGCCCTGCCCGATGAGGCGGGAAGCTCGGACGGGTTCGGGGTGCATCCGGCGTTGCTGGATGCGGCGTTGCACCCGATCGGGTTGCTGCTTGGTGAAGAGGCGTCGGCGGCACGGGTGCCGTTCGCGTTCTCGGGCGTGCAGGTGCACGCATCGGGTGCGCGGGTGCTGCGGGTGCGGCTGACCCAGGCTGGTTCCGGGATCCGTCTCGTCGCGGTGGACGAGTCGGGTGCGCCGGTGGTGTCGGTGGACTCGCTGACGCTGCGGGAGTTGACCGGCGTCGGTGCCAGTGGTGCGGCGTCGCGGTCGTTGTTCGAGGTGGTGTGGCAGGCCGTCGAGATCGCCCCGACCGCCGACCCCGCCGGCTGGGCGCTGCTCACCCCCGAGGACACCACCACGACCGGGTTCCTCCATGCGCCGACGGGCGGGGGC
Organism: Micromonospora sp. DH13; assembly: GCF_020873825.1. Taxonomy (NCBI): domain Bacteria; kingdom Bacillati; phylum Actinomycetota; class Actinomycetes; order Micromonosporales; family Micromonosporaceae; genus Micromonospora; species Micromonospora sp. DH13. Next base: position 29,003 of record NZ_JAHWGR010000037.1, on the reverse strand, counting down.
CGCTTGGCGGCGTACCCCGACGTGGCGGCCCTGCTGGCGGCGGTGGCCGCAGGGGCCGACGCCCCGCGCGCCCTCGTGCTGCCGGTCGCCGCCGCCCACCCGGCCCCCGAGGTGGTGCGGGCGGTGGCATCGGAGGCGTTGCGCGCGGCGCAGGCGTGGCTGGCCGCCGACGTGCTCGCCGACACGCGGCTCGTCGTCGTCACCCGGGGCGCGGTCGTGGCGCGTGACGGTGACCGGGTGACCGACCTGGCCGGCGCGGCCGTGTGGGGCCTGCTCCGCTCGGCGCAGTCGGAGCACCCCGGCCGCATCGTCCTCGCGGACCTGAACGCCGACGCCGACGGTGCAACCGAACTGCCGGCCGTGCTGGCCGGCGCCCTCGACGATGCCGTCGTCGGTGGTCAGGTGGCGGTGCGTTCGGGTGGGCTGTGGGTGCCGCGACTGGTGCGGGCGTCGGTGCCTGACGTCCCGGCGGTTGCCCCGCTCGGCGACGGTGCGGTGCTGGTGACCGGTGGTACGGGCGCGTTGGGCGCTCTGGTCGCGGAGCATCTGGTGTCGGCGCACGGGGCGCGGTCGTTGGTGCTCGTGTCGCGTCGGGGTGCCGCCGCTGCGGGCGCGGACGAGCTGGTGGAGCGGTTGTCGGGCCTGGGCGCGTCGGTGGAGGTGACGGCGTGTGACGTGACCGATGCCGAATCCGTGCGCTCCCTCGTGGGCCGGCTCACCGCCGACGGCCGCCGCCTGGCCGGGGTGGTGCACACGGCGGGTGTCCTCGACGACGGGCTCGTCGAGGGGCTCACCGTGGATCGCCTGACGGCCGTCCTCGCCCCGAAGGTCGACGCGGCGTGGCACCTGCACGAGGCGACGGCCGGTCTTGATCTGGATCTGTTCGTGGTGTTCTCGTCGATCGCGGGGGTGCTGGGTTCGCCGGGTCAGGGTGCGTATGCGGCGGGGAATGCGTTCCTGGATGGTCTTGCGGCGTATCGCCGGGAGGCCGGGTTGCCGGCGGTGTCGTTGGCGTGGGGTATGTGGGATACCGAGGGGATGGCGGCGTCGATCGGTGACGCGGACCGGGCGCGTTCGGCGCGGGCGGGTCTGACGCCGATGAGCGCGGCCACGGGCCTCGAACTGTTCGACGCGGCCCTCGCGGCGGACCGGGCTGCCCTGGTGCCGGCGACCATCGACGTGCCCGCCCTGCGGGCCGCCGCCTCCGGCGGCCTGGTGCCGCCCATGCTGCGCACCCTCGTCGGAGCCACCACCAGCCGCCGCCAGGCGGGGCAGGGCGGTGGCGGGGGGTGGGCCGATCGGCTCGCCGCCCTCACCGAAGACGAAGGCCGGGCGCAACTCGTGCTCCTGGTCCGGGGCCTGGTGGCGCAGGTGTTGGGGCATGGTGGTGCGGAGGCGGTGCCGGCGGATCGGGCGTTCCGGGAGTTGGGTTTCGACTCGTTGACGGCGGTGGACCTGCGTAACCGGGTCAACGCGGCCACGGGGCTGCGGCTCGGCTCGACGCTGGTGTTCGACTACCCGACCCCCGCCGTGCTCGCCGAGCACCTGTGGTCCGAGCTGGCCGGCGTACGCCAGTCGGCGACCGACCTCGTGGCCAGCGCGACCAAGGACACCGACGAGCCGATCGCGATCGTGGGCATGGCCTGCCGCTACCCGGGCGGAGTCGCCAGCCCCGACGACCTGTGGGCGCTGCTGGCCGACGGCGGGGACGGGATCTCCGAGTTCCCCGCCGACCGGGGCTGGGACCTGGCGTCCCTCTTCGACCCTGACCCGAACAACAGCGGCACCTCCTACACCCGCAACGGCGGCTTCCTCTACGGAGCGGCGGAGTTCGACCCCGGGTTCTTCGGCATCTCGCCGCGTGAGGCCCTGGCCATGGACCCGCAGCAGCGGTTGCTGCTGGAGGCGTCGTGGGAGACGTTCGAGTCCGCCGGGGTCGACCCGGTCCGGCTGCGGGGCAGCCGCACCGGCGTCTTCGCGGGCGTCATGTACCACGACTGGGCGACGCGCCTCATGGACCTGCCCGCCGAGGTCGAGGGCTACGTGGGTACGGGCACGTCGGGCAGTGTGCTGTCGGGGCGGGTGGCGTACACGTTCGGCCTGGAGGGGCCGGCGGTGACCGTGGACACGGCGTGTTCGTCCTCCCTGGTCGCGCTGCACCTGGCGGCGCAGGCGCTGCGGTCGGGGGAGTGCGACCTGGCCCTGGCCGGCGGCGTGACCGTCATGGCCACCCCGGGCACGTTCATCGAGTTCTCCCGGCAGCGCGGGCTGTCGCAGGACGGGCGGTGCAAGTCGTTCGCCGCCGCCGCCGACGGGACGGGCTGGTCCGAGGGCGTCGGCATGCTGCTCGTCGAGCGGTTGTCGGACGCCCGCCGTAACGGGCATCGGGTCCTCGCCGTGGTGCGGGGGACGGCCGTCAACCAGGACGGGGCGTCCAACGGTCTGACGGCGCCGAACGGTCCGTCGCAGCAGCGCGTCATCCGGCAGGCCCTCGCCAACGCGCGGCTGACCCCGGCAGACGTGGACGCCGTCGAGGCGCACGGCACGGGCACGACGCTGGGTGACCCGATCGAGGCGCAGGCGCTGCTCGCCACGTACGGCCAGGGGCGGGAGATGCCGCTGTTGCTGGGGTCGATCAAGTCGAACATCGGGCACACGCAGGCGGCGGCCGGTGTCGCCGGGATCATCAAGATGGTCATGGCGATGCGGCACGGCCTCGTCCCGCCGACCCTGCACGTGGACGAGCCGTCGCCGCACATCGACTGGACCGCGGGGGCGGTTGCGCTGGCCACGGAGGCGACGCCGTGGCCGGCCGTGGACCGGCCGCGTCGGGCGGCGGTGTCGTCGTTCGGGATCTCCGGCACGAACGCGCATGTGATCATCGAGCAGCCTCCGGTGGAGGTTGTCGAGGGTGTGGTGGTGGAGCGGGTGGTGCCGCCGGTGGTGCCGGTGCTGCTGTCCGCCCGCACCGATGGGGCCCTGGCGGGTCAGGCCGCTCGGTGGGCCCGCTGGCTGGCCGGTGACGAGTCGCTTTCCGTGGTGGACGTGGCGTGGTCGTCGGTGACGACGCGCCCGGCCCTGGAGCAGCGGGCCGTCGCCCTGGTCGCCGACCGGGACGGCCTGCTCGCCGCGCTACGGGCGCTCGACGGCGGCGACCCCTCCGGGGCGATCGTCACCGGCACGGCCACCGAACGCGGCCAGCTCGCGGTCCTCTTCTCGGGCCAGGGCGCGCAGCGCGCCGGGATGGGTCGGGAGTTGGCGGAGGCGTTCCCGGTGTTCGCGTCGGCGTTGGACGAGGTGTGCGCCGGGCTGGACCCGCTGCTGCCGCAGCCGCTCAAGGGGGTGCTGTTCGCGGCGGAGGGTTCCGCCGAGGCGGCGTTGCTGGACCACACCGTCTTTACGCAGGCGGGCCTGTTCGCGGTCGAGGTGGCGTTGTTCCGGCTTATCGAGTCGTTCGGGGTAGTGCCGGACTTCGTCGGTGGGCATTCGGTCGGTGAGATCACGGCCGCGCATGTAGCCGGGGTGCTGTCGTTGGCCGACGCGTGCGCACTTGTCGCCGCGCGGGGTCGCCTGATGCAGGCGTTGCCGGCCGGGGGCGGGATGCTGGCGGTGGCCGCGGCCGAGGAGGCGGTGGCGGAGTCGATCGCCGGTCGCGCCGACGTCGGGATCGCCGCCGTCAACGGCCCGTCGGCCGTCGTGGTCTCCGGTGCGGTCGCGGCGCTGGACGAGGTCGAGCAGCTCTGGCAGGGCCGGGGCGTGCGCGTCCGCCGGCTGACCGTCAGCCACGCGTTCCACAGCCCGTTGATGGAGCCGATGCTCGCCGAGTTCCGAGCCGTCCTCGACGGGCTCGACTTCGCCGCGCCGCTGGTGCCGGTGGTGTCGAACCTGACCGGGGCGCTCGCCGACGCCGACGAGATCCGCACCGCCGACTACTGGGTGCGGCACGTGCGGGAGGCCGTGCGGTTCGCCGACGGGGTCGCCGCGCTGCGCGCCGCCGGGGTGGACACGTTCCTGGAGGTCGGGCCGCAGAGTGTGTTGACGGCTCTGGCCGCCGACGTGCTGACCGGCGACGAGGGCGTGCTGACGGTCGCCGCGCAGCGCCGGGACCGGCCCGAGGCTGTGGCGCTGCTGGCCGCCCTGGCCGAGCTGCACGTCAACGGGGTGCCGGTGTCGTGGCGGCAGTGGTTCGCCGGCAGCGGCGCGTCCAGGGTGGACCTGCCGACGTACGCGTTCCAGCACCAGCGGTTCTGGCCCGAAGCGCTGCCGCCCACCCGCAAGGACACCGACGGCGGGGACGCCGAGTTCTGGGCCGCCGTCGAACGCGGCGACCTCACCGCCCTCGCCGCCCAACTCGGCGACGACGCCGACCTGGACGCGCTCAGCTCGGCCCTGCCCGCGCTGTCGCACTGGCGGCAGGCGCGCACCCGCGACACCGCGCTCGACGGCTGGTCGTACCGCATCGGGTGGGAGCCCGTGCGGCCCGCGCCGGCCGCCGGGCTGACCGGCCGGTGGCTCGTCGTCACCGTCGGCGGCGGCACCGACGCGGGCGTCGCGAAGACGCTCACCGAGGCCGGCGCGACCGTCGACACGCTGACCGCCCCGCCGTCCCTCGACCGGGCGGAGCTGGGCGAGCGGCTGCGCCGCACCGGCATCGACGGCTGGGCGGGCGTGCTGTGCGTGCTGCCCCGTCAGGACGGGTCCCTCCCGGACGCGCCGGGCGTGCCGGCCGGCACGGCGGCGCTGCTCGCGCTCGTCCAGGCGCTGACCGACACGGGCCTGCCCGGCCGGGTGTGGGCGCTCAGCCGCGCCGCCATGCCGGTCACGGCCGGCGAGCGGGCCGCCGACGCCTGGGCGGCGCTCGCCTGGGGCCTCGGCCGCGCCGTCGCCCTGGAACAGCCCGACCGCTGGGGCGGGCTGGTCGACCTGCCCGCCCGCGCCGACCGCAGCACCCGCGCCGCGCTCGTCGCGGTGCTCGCCGACGGCACCCTGGACCAGGTGGCGGTACGCCGCAACGGCGTCTTCGGCCGGCGGCTCGTGCCCGCCGCGCCGCCGGTGGGGTCGGGTTGGCGTCCGTCGGGGACGGTGCTGGTGACCGGTGGTACGGGTGCGTTGGGTCGGCACACGGCCCGGTGGCTGTTGGCCAACGGTGCGGCCGAGGTGGTGCTGGCGTCCCGGCGTGGTCCGGACGCCCCCGGTGCCGCCGAGTTGACCGAGGAGCTGGCCGGAGCGGTGCGGGTCGTCGCCTGCGACGTCACCGACCGGGAGGCGGTCACCGCCCTCGTCGCCGGCCTGCCCGCGCTCACCGCCGTCGTGCACACCGCAGGCGCGTCCGGCGGGACCGCCCCGGCACACGAGGTGACCGCCGCCGACCTGTCGGCGACCCTCGCCGGGAAGGTGCTCGGGGCCCTGCACCTGGACGCCGCCTGCCGCAGCCGGGACCTCGACGCGTTCGTCGTTTTCTCCTCCGTCGCCGGCGTCTGGGGCGGCGGCGGCCAGGCCGGCTACGCCGCCGGCAACGCCCTGCTCGACGCCCTCGTCGCCGCCCGCCGGGCCGAGGGGCTGCCCGCCACCGCCCTCGCCTACGGGCCGTGGGCGGCCGACGGCATGGCCGCCGGGGAGACCGCCGAGGGCCTGCGCCGCCGCGGCTTCACCCCCCTCGCGCCCGAGGCCGCCGTCGCGGCGCTGGGCCGCTGGGTCAACGCCCCCGAGCCCGCGCCGGTCGTCGCCGAGGTCGACTGGTCCCGGTTCGTCGCCGCGTTCACCGCGGCCCGGCCGAGCCGCCTGTTCGACCGGGTCGCCCCGGCCCCCGCCCCCGAGGCGCAGCGGCCGGAGGCCGACGCCGCCACCAGCGGCCTGCGGGCGCGGCTCGCCGCGCTGCCGGCCACCGGCCAGGAGAACCTGCTGGTCGACCTGGTACGCGCCGAGGCGGCGGCGGTGCTCGGGCACGACTCCACCGACCAGGTGCCCGCCGGCCGGGCGTTCCGGGAACTCGGCTTCGACAGCCTCGCCGCCGTGCAACTGCGGGACCGGCTGGGCCGGGCCACCGGGCTGACCCTGCCGTCGACCGTCGTCTTCGACCATCCGTCGGCGGCGGAGCTGGCCCGGTTCCTGCGTACCGAACTGGTGGCCGGCGCGGCCGACGGCGGCCCGGCGGTCGGGGTGGTCGCGGCCCGGCCGGCGGCCGACGAACCCATCGCCATCGTCTCCATGGCCTGCCGCTTCCCCGGCGGCGTGTCGTCGCCGCAGGAGCTGTGGGAGCTGCTGCTCGACGGCGGCGACGCGATCGGGCCGATGCCCACCGACCGGGGCTGGGACCTCGCCGCCCTGTTCGACTCGGACCCGGACCGGGTGGGCACCAGCTACGCCCGCAGCGGCGGCTTCCTCGACGGCGTGGCCGACTTCGACGCCGCGTTCTTCGGCATCAACCCCCGCGAGGCCCTGGCCATGGACCCGCAGCAGCGGCTGCTGCTGCACACCACCTGGGAGACGTTCGAGCGGGCCGGCATCGACCCGCACCGGGTACGCGGCTCCGCCACCGGCGTCTTCATGGGCACCAACGGGCAGGACTACGCGACCCTGCTGCTGGGCGCCCGCTCCGAGGTGGAGGGCTACCAGGCCACCGGCAACGGCGCGTCGGTGGTGTCCGGCCGGCTGGCGTACTCGTTCGGGCTCCACGGGCCGGCGGTCACCGTCGACACGGCGTGCTCGTCGTCGCTGGTCGCGCTGCACCTGGCCGCGCAGGCGCTGCGCTCCGGCGAGTGCGACCTGGCCCTCGCGGGCGGCGTGACCGTCATGTCGACGCCGGGGGCGTTCCTGGAGTTCTCCCGGCAGCGCGGCCTCGCCGCCGACGGTCGGGTCAAGGCGTTCGGCGCGGACGCCGACGGCACCGGCTGGGGCGAGGGCGTCGGCGTCCTGCTCCTGCAGCGCCTCTCCGACGCCCGCCGCGACGGCCGCCGGATCCTGGCCGTGGTGGCCGGCAGCGCCGTCAACCAGGACGGCGCGTCCAACGGGCTCACTGCCCCGAACGGGCCGGCGCAACAGCGGGTCATCCGGCAGGCCCTCGCCAACGCCGGGCTCACCCCGGCGGACGTCGACGCCGTCGAGGCCCACGGCACCGGCACCACCCTCGGCGACCCGATCGAGGCGCAGGCGCTGACGGCCGCGTACGGGCCGGACCGACCCGCCGACCGTCCCCTGTGGCTGGGCTCGGTGAAGTCGAACATCGGGCACACCCAGGCGGCGGCCGGCGCGGCCAGCCTGATCAAGATGGTGCTCGCCCTGCGGCACGGCACCCTGCCGGCGACCCTGCACGCCGACGAGCCGTCGCCGCACGTGGACTGGGCGGCGTCCCCGCTGGCGCTGCTCACCGAGGCCCGCCCGTGGGACGCCGACGGCCGCCCCCGCCGGGCCGGGGTGTCGTCGTTCGGGATCTCCGGCACCAACGCCCACGTGATCCTCGAACAGGCACCGGCGGAGGAGCCGGTCGACCCCGCTGCGTCCGTCGAGCCCGTCGACCCCGCCGGGTCCGTCGGCCTCGCCGGGCGGTCGGCGGCGGGCGGCGCGGCGCTGCCCTGGCCGGTCTCCGCCGCCACGGCCGCCGGGCTGCGCGAGCAGGCCGACCGGCTGGCCCGCCGGCTCGCCGACCCGGCAACCCCGGCCGGCTCCGACCCGGCAACCTCGGGCGGCGGTACGGCCGACGCCGGCACGGTCGGTGTCGAAGCGGCCGACGCCGGGGCGGTGGCCTGGGCGCTGGCCGAGGGCCGGGCGCACCTGACCCACCGGGCGACGGTCGTCGCCGCCGACCCGGAGACCCTGCTCGCGGCGCTGCGGGCCCTCGCCGCCGGCGGCACCCACCCCGCCCTCGTCGGGCCCGCCCCGACGGCGACGGGCGGCACCGCCGTCCTGTTCTCCGGCCAGGGCGCGCAGCGTGCCGGCATGGGCCGGGAGTTGTACGCGGCGTTCCCGGTGTTCGCGTCGGCGTTGGACGAGGTGTGCGCCCACCTGGATCCGCTGCTGCCGCAGCCGCTCAAGCCGGTGCTGTTCGCTTCGACGGGCTCCGACGAGGCGGGTCTGCTGGACCAGACCGTGTTCACGCAGGCCGGGTTGTTCGCGGTTGAGGTGGCCCTGTTCCGGCTGGTGGAGTCGTTCGGGGTGGTGCCGGACTTCGTCGGGGGCCACTCGGTCGGCGAGATCACGGCCGCGCACGTGGCCGGGGTGTTGTCCCTGGCGGACGCGTGCGCACTGGTGGCGGCGCGGGGTCGCCTGATGCAGGCGTTGCCGGCCGGTGGCGGAATGCTGGCGGTCAACGCGGCCGAGGCCGACGTGTTCGCCTCGATCGCCGGTCGCGCCGACGTCGGGATCGCCGCCGTCAACGGGCCGACCTCGGTGGTCGTCTCCGGGGCCGTCGAGGCCCTCGACGAGATCGAGGGAGCGTGGCGCGAGCGGGGCGTCAGGACGCGCCGGCTCACGGTCAGCCACGCGTTCCACAGCCCGCTGATGGAGCCGATGCTGGCCGAGTTCCGGGCGACCCTGGAGACGCTGTCGTTCGCCGCGCCGCTGGTGCCGGTCGTGTCGAACCTGACCGGGGTGCTCGCCGACGGCGACGACCTGCGCACCGCGGACTACTGGGTGCGGCACGTCCGGGAGGCCGTCCGCTACGCCGACGGGGTCGCCGCGCTGCGCGGGGCGGGCGTCGACACGTACCTCGAAATCGGCCCCGCCGCCGTGCTCACCGCGATGAACGCGGAGCTGCTGCCCGACGACGCCACCGCCGTGGCCGCCCTGCGTGCCGGCGTGCCGGAGCCGGCGGCGCTGCTCACCGCCCTCGCCACCCGCTACGCGACCGGCCGGGACCTCGACTGGGCGGCGCTGCTCGCCCCGCTCGCCGGCCCCCGGCCCGCCCCGCGCGACCTGCCGGAGCTGCCCACGTACGCGTTCCAGCCGCAGCGCTACTGGCCCACCCTGACCACCGGGCCGGCCGGCGGGGCGGACCGGGCCGACGCCGCGTTCTGGCGGGCGGTCACCGACGGCGACCTGGACCGGCTCGGCATCGACACCAGTCAGCCGCTGCGGGACCTCCTGCCGGAGCTGGAGTCGTGGCGACGCCGCCAGCACGAGGACGACACGATCGGCGGCTGGCGGTACCGGGTCACCTGGCGGCCCCAGCGGCTCACCGCCGGGGACCCGGGCACCTGGCTGGTCGTCGCGCCGCCCCGGGAGGCCGCCGACGCGGTCGCCGACGCGCTGCGCGCGGGTGGGGCGGCCGTGCACCTGCTCACCGTGGACCCGGCGACCGTCGACCGGGACGGCCTCGCCGCCGACCTGGCCCTGGCCTGCGCGACGCACCAGCCGACCGGGCTGCTGTCCCTGCTCGCCCTCGACGAGGCCCCGCACCCCGGGCAGGACACCCTGCCCGCCGGCCTCGCGGCGAACCTGCTGCTCCTGCAGGCGCACACCGGCCTTCCGGCCGAGGTGCCGCTGCCGCTGTGGCTGGCCACCGCCGGTGCCGTCGCCACCGACGACGCGCCGGCCGCCCGGCCGTGGCAGGCCACCACCTGGGGCCTCGGCCTGGCCGCCGCCCTGGAACACCCCCGGCACGTCGGCGGCCTCGTCGACCTGCCCGGCACGGTCACCGCCGACCTCGCCGCCGGGCTGGTCGCCGCGCTCACCAACACCGAGGGGGAGGACCAGCTCGCCGTCCGCACCTCGGGCGCGTACGCGCGGCGGCTGGTCCGGGCCACCGACCCGGCCGACGGTACGGGCGGCGGCTGGACGCCGCACGGCACCGTCCTGGTCACCGGCGGGGCGGGCACCGTCGCCGGCCACGCCACGGCCTGGCTGGGCCGGCAGGGCGCCGCCGTGGTGCCGCTGGACCAGCCAGCCGGCGGGAAGCTCACCGACCGGATGGAACAGCTCGCCGCCGACGGGCGGCCGGTCACGGCGCTGCTGCACGTGCCCGCCGACACCGGCACCGTGCCGCTGGCGGAGCTGACCCTCGCCGGCCTCGCCGCCGACCTCGCCGCCACCGTCGGCGACATCCCCCGCTACGCCGACGAGCTGGAGGGCGCGGCCCTCGGCGCGCTGGTGCTCTGCTCCTCCACCTCCGGGGTGTGGGGCTCCGGCGGGCGGTCCGGTCAGGCGGCCGGCGACGCCCTGCTCCAGGTCCTCGCCGAGAACCGGCGGCGGACCGGGCTGCCGGTGGCGTCGGTGGCGTTCGGCCCCTGGGCCGACGGGCTCGCCGACGCCGACCTCGACCAGCTCAGCCGCCGCGGCCTGCCCGGCATGGCCCCCGACCTGGCGACCGCCGCGCTGCGGCAGGCCGTCGCCGACGGCGCGCAGGTTGTCGTGGCCGACGTACGGTGGGACCGGTTCGTGCCGGCCATCGCCGCCGTGCGGGCCCGCCCGCTGTTCGGGGAGGTCCCCGAGGCCCGGGAGGCGCTGCGCGGCCTGCACAGCGCCGAACCGGCCGACGACGGGGCCGCCGACGCGCTGCGGGACCGGCTGCGCCCGCTCACCGACGCCGAACGCGACGCCGTGCTCGTCGACCTCGTGGCCGCCCAGGCGGCGGCGGTGCTCGGCCTGCCCGACGCCGGTGACCTCGGCCCGGGGCGGGCGTTCCGGGAGGTCGGCTTCGACTCGATGACCGCCGTGGAGCTGCGCAACCGGCTCCGGGCGGCCACCGGGGCCACCCTGCCGGCCAGCGTCGTCTTCGACTACCCGACGCCGCTGGCCCTGGCCCGCCACCTGCGTACGCTCGTCGTGGCCGACGGGGCCACGGCCACCGAGGGGCTGCTGTCCGAGCTGGAGAAGCTGGACGGGCTGTTCGCCGCCAGCGCGCCCGACCAGCTCACCCGGCAGAAGCTGCTGGTGCAGATGCAGGCGTTCCTGGCCCGCTGGGGCGACGACCGGCCTACGTCGGCGGACGCGCCTGTTGCGCCGACGCTCGATGGGGCCAGCGACGCCGAGTTGTTCGACTTCATCCACCGGGAGCTGGGCGGCCCCGACGGCAACCTGGGTGGGGCCTTCTGAACCGATTCGACCGCCTGTGAAGCCCTTCCGCGATGCTGTCGTCGGGCGGCATTTCACCGCCGCTGTCGCGCTCGGGGTGACCGACCTGGCCAGCGTCATCGTCGCCACTCAGATTACGTGACCCTCGTCGTCGACCCCTGGCGCGATACCTACTCGCTTGAGCGGCGGGCTACTATGCGCTGGGCGCGTACCCGCTGGGAGCGTGGAGTGCAGATGGCCAGGGAGAAGCGCGATTGGCGTCGAGTCGTCACGGTCTACGCCTTTGCGGTCGCCACCCTGCTCATGCTGCTGCTTGGTGTTGTCCTGATCGGCCGCGACACCACGCTTACACGCAACGAGATCTTCTCGGCGGTTGGTTTGAACCTGATCGCGAGCGTAATCTTTGCGGTCACCTTCTCGGCAGTCTCCGGCCAGGTCCAGAACAGGGCGATCGAGGAGAACGTCGAGGAGAGCTTCAGCGAACTGTCTACGCGGCTGATGTCCCATCTATCGCAGACCAATGCGCTGTTTCTTCCGCTGGCGTCCTATGCGGCTTTAGACACGAACACCGGATACGGTGACGCTTTCAACTGTGACCTGACCAGAAGCCTGCACCGAACCGGTCAGATCACTTTCTACGGCCCGACCGCCTGGTTCGTGCCGGCCCGGCTGCAGGTCACGACCATGACTAGGGTTGCCCGCATCGCAATATGCATACTTGATCCCCGCAACAGAGCTGCAGTCGCTCAAGTGGCATCGGACCAGTCCGAGGCGCCATGGGCGCAGGGGATGACCCGAGCCGCGATCGAGGAGACCCTGAGGACAGATCTACTTCGGACGGTCGTGGCGTTGTTTGAGTGGCGAACTCGCTGCCCAGTCGAGATCCTCTACCATGACGACACTTCGGTGTTCCGCTTCATAATGACGGACGACGCAATCTACCTAACGTGGCTGCGAGGTGACTCCTCTGTCGGCCGCGACATGGGCGAGTCGTACAGGTTTGGACCAGACTCATTCTTCTACCAGAGCCAGCGCCTGGACATCGTCAGAAGAAGTCAGCTGAACCACGCCAAGGTCACCTTTAACGCCACCGACGACCGCAAGGTGCTTCTGGACCATCTAGAGATGTTGTGCGGGCGGCCGGTGCGAGAGGATGAGGCCGAGGCATGGCTGGAAGAGTACCGCGCCGGCACGGAATCGTTCAGAAGCTATCTGGAACAGCTTAGTGCGGACGGTTAGTCCAGCCTGGTGTCGGACCCGAGCGGGCCTGGATCGGGAAGATGGCCTTTGCGTGCGTCTTGGTCCGTTCGGCCGCCGTTGTGGCTACTCAGCCTCAGCCACGAAAACGCCCTTGCTCTGCTTGCCGTACACCAGGAAGCGATCGTGTAGCAGGCCGAAGGCCCGATTCACCGTTGCAAGCGAGACGTGGTTCTTCTCTGCGAGTTCGGCGGTGGAGGGCAGATTGTCGTGTGCCTTCAGCTCTCCGGACTTGATCTGCCCGGCGATGCCGTCAGCGATGCGGCGGTACTCAGCCTGCTCGTATGGCACGAAGGGAAGTAAAGGTCGGCAAGGTCCTCACTTACCACGAGATCGCAATGTCAAGGTCTGACCCTTCCTGACGTGCTGGTCAGGCGACCGGCCCGATCTGCTTGGCCAGGTTGACGAACGACTGCCAGTCGCCCGGCGTGAAGCCGAGGGTGCCACCTTCGCGGTCCTTTGTGTCCCGGACCAGGACGATGCCCGGCAGGTTGTCGGCGACCTCGACGCACGAACCGCCGTTGGAGCCGCTGCGGCTGCTCTTGCGCCACCTGGCGTCGCCGTGTGCTAGCTCGGCCATCTCAGCGAGGTGGGCGAGCTGCTATTTCATCGCGGCGGGGTGGCTCTTCATGGGCCGGAGCAGTGCCATCACGTCAACGACGGCGACGAGTTGCACGGGCTCGTCGCTGAGGAGGGTGAAGCTTCGGTTGAGCCATGACGCTACGCGCTCTTCGATCTCGCCGTGGCGTTGCGCAAGCAGCAACACCTGACCATGCCCTAAGCAGAATCGCTCGCTTCCCGATCTGTGCTGTCGGCAGGCTGTCGAGATGAAAGCGAGCTTCAGCGGTGAGGTGGCGACGTACTACGCGAGGCACCGACGCGGTTACCCGCCCGACGTGCTCGACGGCCTCGTCGAAGCGTTCGGCCTCAGCCCCGAAGACACGGTGGTCGACCTCGGCTGCGGCACCGGCCAGTTGAGCCTCCCGCTCGCCGCCCGGGTCGGGGCCGTCGTCGGCATGGACCCGGAGCCGGACATGCTGGCCTTGGCCCGCCAAGCGGCCCTCAACGCTGCAAGGCCCAACGCCACGTGGCTGCTCGGCGATGACAGCGACCTGCCCGCGCTGGGCCGGCTGCTCGGCGACCGGACGATCGGCGCGCTGACCGTTGCCGTCGCTATCCACTTCATGGACCGCGACGCGTTGTTCAGGGCCGTCCGACCGCTGCTGCGCCCAGGCGGCGGCGTCGCCGTGGTCACCAACGGCGCACCGCTCTGGCTACAGGACGCCGAGTGGTCCGGCGCACTGCGCGAATGCCTGGAACGGCTGCTCGGGCACCCCGCCACAGCGACGTGCCAAACCGACGAGGCCGGCCGTCTACACAACCAGAACGCCCTCGTTCGGGCCGGCTACCGATACACGGAGTCGTTGGTGCAGTACGACGCCCCGCTTACCATCGACGACATGGTTGGCGGCGTCTTCTCTGCCATATCGGCTGACCGACTACCCTCCAGGCAGGGCCGAGCAACGTTTGCCGCCGAGGTCCGCGACGCACTCGGGGGGCGCGACAAGGTCACCGAGCGGGTCCGCGTCTGGCTGCAGTTCGGCACACCCGCTTGAATGCCGCACCACCATCGGCGAGAGGTGTTCCACGAATCTCAACAGCCAGATCAATGCCATGGCGAGGGCAAGGGGATTGATGTGACCACAGGGAGGGCCAGCGTGCAGGTCGAAGATCCGGGGCGTGCGTTCCGCGAGGCGTGGATCGCCGGAGTTCGTAAGCACTATCCCGGCGAACCGAAGCCGGGCTATGTCGCGCCCTGGGAGGCCACGCCCGAATGGGAACGGGCAAGCGCCGCCGCAGTGTACGAGCAGGTTCACCAGTTCATCGAGGTGGCCGAGGGTGCAACTGCAAAGCTGACCCGTGAACAGAAGGGCCGCTTCGTCGCCCTGTGCTGGACTGCACAGATCTTCAGGCACTTTTCAAACCCGAAAGCCTCCTACGTGGCCGACTGGTCGGAGATGCCAGAGTGGCAGCAGGAGACGGACTCGGACATCTTCGAGCACATCGAGCAGGCACTCATCTCGATGCGCTGATCAGGGGCATGAGCCGGCCGGCCAGCTTGAAGACTTGCGTTGGCAAGCGGTGATACTCACGTCGACGGAGGCGCGCCCCGCCGAGCCGCCGAGCCAGCGCGACGGCAGTTCAGCATGCGCCAAACGCACAGGCAGCCTCGACGCACCATGGAAAGGTGAGGGAGCCTCCAGCATGGCGCACACTTCCGGACAGTCATGTCCGCACGATCCTCGCGGCGTGTTGACACCGCCCACGGCGGAAGAGATCTACGGCTGGCTCGGCGTCCGGTTCGCCATGCTGGAGGCCCCTCACCACCGCGCCCACATGGTCGGCTGGCACAAGGAGACCACCCACGCCGACGCGCACGGAGTCGCCCGCGACATGGGCCGACCGAGGCCCGTCGAGGTCAGCATCGGCCACGAACTCGACGACGGCGCCACCATCGATGTCACCACAGTCCGCGACGACACCGGCGGTGCCTCCGTGGTGTACCACCTGTGGACCAGCCTGATCAACTACCAGCTCGCACTGGCAGGGCGTCGAGGCACGCCTCCGTGGGGCAGCGGCCCACCACCACCGCAGTACGTCGACCGGCTCGACACCAACAACCCGCCCGAACCCGCCGGAACGCGCACACTGTCCGTGGACGGCGGGGACGCCACAGCGTGGGTCTACCTCGCCTGCCCGGACATGGCCACGGGAGCGCCGCTCGCCGCCTGCGGAGGCCACATCGGAACCTCGCTGGTCATGGTCATCGGACCGCAGGACACCGTCTTGGCCGCGGAACTGCGCATGTTGCCCCAGCCCGAGTTGCCCGTCGGCGTCTGAAGTCGCCCTCCGGTGCGGGTAGCGGAGGCGGCACCCTCAACGGTGCTGCCTCCTGATCAATGCCCATGGCCGAGGCTCGTCCGTGCCGCGTCACTGACGTTCGATGACAACTCCTTGACGTGCTGGTCAGGCGACGGGCCCGATCTGCTTGGCCAGGTTGACGAATGACTGCCAGTGGCCCGGTGTGAAGCCGAGGGTGCCGCCTTCGCGGTCCTTCGTGTCCCGGACCAGGACGATGCCTGGCAAGTTGGCGGCGACCTCGACGCACGAACCGCCGTTGGAGCCGCTGCGGATGCTCTTGCGCCACTTGGCGTTGGTCACGTCCATGTCTGCGCTGCCTCCTTGATCAGGTTAGTGACTGCATTAGGGGAGAACGCTTCGCCCCTAATCCCCGCCTACGGCGGGTTGGTCGGTCTTGATCGAACTCCCCATCCTTGGTGCCCTCGATGAAAGCCGCCCACTCCCGGGCTGTGAACACCAACGCTGGGCCCGAGCGGTCCTTGCTGTCACGCAGCGCAACAGCGCTGGTGAGCTGGGCGACTTCCACGCAGTTGCCATTTGCGCCGCTACGAGTGCTGGTCCGCCACGTCGCGGCCCCCAAATCCAGAACGCTCACTTTCGCCTTCCCTCACCCTCACTGTCGATCAAGCGGTCGAGGAACTTCCGCGAGTCGGCCACGTTCAGCGCTGCCGACCGAAGCTGGTCGAACATCTCGGCATACCGCCGGATGTCGGCCTCCTTCTCCAGGTAAAGCGCGCCTGCCATGTTCTCGATGTAGACAAGTTCGGGGTCGGCGGCGTCCGGAAAGTCCATCACGGCGAACGCTCCGTGCATACCCGGATGTGCGCCGACCTTGTAGGGCAGCACCTGGAGCGTGATGTGTGGCCGTTCAGTCAGGTCGAGCAGGTGTCGAAGCTGTTCGGCCATGACCTCCGCGCCACCGACCTCGCGGTGCAGCACGGCCTCGTCGACGATGGCAGACAGCTTGAGCGGATCATCTCTGGTGATGAATGCCTGCCGCTGGGCGCGGGTTTCGACGCGCTTTTGGATTTCGTCGTCACTGGCGTGGGGCAGGCTGGCCGTGACCACGGCGCGGGTGTAGCCCTGCGTTTGGAGTAGGCCGGGCACGAACAGCGACTCGTAGTTGCGGACGCTGCGCGCCTCGCTCTCGAAGCTGATGTAGGTCGTGTACTCCTCGGGCAGTTCCGACTCGTACGCCTGCAACCACCCCAGTTGTGTTGCCTGCTTGGACAGCTCGACCAGGGCGGCGCGGCGCTCTGGGTCACCGACCCCGTACTTGTCCAGCAACGTCAGCAGCGTGCGCCGCTGCGGACGGGCCTTGGCCGTCTCGATGCGGTACAGCGTGGCGCTGTTGATGTTCGTCTGCGCAGCCGCGTCCTCGCGGGTCAGACCGGAAGCTTGGCGGAGGCTGCGCAGCTCGCCGGCCAGGCGTCGAAGCCGAACGGTTGGTGGCTGACGGCGTGTTGCCAAGTTCCATCTCCTTCGCTCCGGTCTCTCTCAAGTCTGCCGGTCTCGTGGGCGCGCCATCCCGACAGGGCAACTGATCGCCGTCCGTGCAAACGCAAGTCTTGCGTTCTCACTGTGTGTGGGCGCAAGATAGCTGAGAGCACGACACGGCGAGAGCTCGTCGGTGGCGCTGCTGCCCAAGTGAAGGCAGAAGGAGGCACATGGAGCCCAGCACAGACGCGGTGGGGGATGGTCCTTCTACCGAGTGCAGCGGCCCCCGCGAAGGTGGCGCGGTCTACCGGTCCCGCCGAGGCCTGCTGACGCCAGCCGACGTCCGGTGGCAGGAGTTCCCGTTGACCCGGTTCGGCCGGCGCGGCTTCGACCCAGAGGCGGTCCGTAGGTTCCTGCGCCGGTTGGAGGCTGACCTCGACGCCCTCTACCGGGAACTCGTCGCCGCTCAGGACGAGGCTCGCCGCCACCGGGAGGCCGCAGCGGAACTCCGCGCCGATCGCTGGCGGCCCGACCCCTCGGCGCGGCGGCCCCGAAACGAGTACCGACGCCCGCCCCTGTGGCCGCCCTACCCACCCCGTCGGCAGGGCTGCCACCGTCGGCCGGGGGAGGGGCCGGGCGATGACTGATTACCCGGCGCTGCACGGCCCGTCGCGGCCGGACTGGAACTGCCTGGTCTGCGGCGAGCCGTGGCCGTGCCTGACCCGTAAGCGCCAGCTCAAGGAGCTGTGCCGGTGCAACGTGCGGACCCTCGTCCGCTACCTGACCTCGTACCTCCCGGACGCCCAGGCGGAGATCACGGGCATGAGCAGCGCCGACATAGCCGACCGCATCGTCGGCTGGTGCGCCAGGCCGTTGGAGATGTGGGCGGTCGAGGAGAGCAGCCGGGCCGTACCCAATCTGGGGTGGCGTCGTGACCAGCCGTGAGCTGCCGATAGGACGCCGGGTCGCCCGGCTGCGGACGCGGCGGCGGATGACGCAGCAGATGCTCGCCGACCGACTCGGCAAGTCGAAGAGCTGGGTCGACAAGGTCGAGCGGGGGGTCCGCGCCCTCGACCGCTACACCGTCATCCAGGAACTCGCCGCCGTGCTGCGCGTCGACCCGGTGGCGCTGCTCGGCCGCGATGCCCTGCCGTCGCAGGCCGCCCGCGCCGCCGCGCAGGGCATCGACGGGGTGCGCGCCGCCCTCGACCGCTACGACGCCGCCCTGACCGGGCCGCGGGCGCGGCAGGCGGCACCGCCGGTCGGCGAGCTGGACCAGCGGGTACGGCACGCCTGGCTGACCTACCAGCATGCCGACTACCCCCAACTGCTGCGGATGCTGCCGGAGCTGCTCGGCGACACCCAACACGCCCACTCCACCCAGGGCGACGGTGCTGCGGAGCTGCTGGTGCAGGCGTACCGGATCACGTCGTCGGTGTTGGTGAAGCTCGGCGCGGGTGACCTCGGCTGGCTGGCAGCCGACCGGGCCATGTCCGTGGCCGCCGGCGACCCGCTGCTGGCGGCGGCGGCCGCCGTGCCGCTGGGGCAGGCGCTGCGCGCCCTGCACCGCCCCCGGCCGGCCCTGGCCGTCACGATCGCCGCCGCGCACCGCATCGCCCCCGAGGCGCGGCGCGACGGCCCCTCCCCGAGCCTGGCGCTGCGCGGAACGCTGCTGCTCCAGGCCGCCCTGGCCGCCGCCGGAGCCGGCGACGAACGCGGCGCAGAGGAACTGGTCGACCAGGCGGCCCGGATCGCCGACGAGACAGGCGAGACCGGCGAGGCCGGCGAGGAGCACGACCGGCACTGGACCGGGTTCGGCCCCACGGCGGTGCGGATGGCCCGGGTCGCCGCCGCCGTCGAACTGGGCAACGGCGGCGAGGCGGTGGGCCTGCACGATGGGGTCGTCGGCGCTGACCACTGGCGGCGGTTGCCCGCCGAGCACCGCGCGGCGTACCTGCTCGACGCCAGCCGGGGACACCTCCGGGCCGGCGACCCGCTCGCCGCCGGGCGCGCCCTGGTCGACGCGGACCGGACCGCGCCGGCCGAGGTCCGGTTACGGCCGGTGGCCCGTACGCTGCTCACCGACCTGACGCGCCGCGAGCCGGTCCCGGCGGACGTGGCCCGGCTCGCCGCGGCCCTCGGGCTCGGGTGACGGCCGGACGGCGAGGTCCGGCCCAGGGGCCGTGGTAGGGGCCCGCTAGGGGTTGGCAGCGCCGTCCGGGGCCAAATACCTTCCTCCGGTACGTAGGACCTGGTCTGTGTTGCAGTGGTGTTTGTCTGGCAATTTCTGGTCGGTTCGTGGGCTCTGGTTTTTGCGGCTTGAGGCGTCTGTCGACGGTATTGGGCCGCCTGGTTTTTCCGGCCCGAAGAGGTGGCGGCAATGGCGACTGAGGACACTCTCCGGGAATACCTGAAATGGGTTACCGCGGATCTCCACCAGACGAAGAGGAAACTCGGGGAGCTGGAGGCGGCCCACCGGGAGCCCATCGCCATCGTCGGCATCGGCTGCCGGTTCCCGGGCGGCGTGCGGTCCCCCGAGGACCTGTGGCGGCTCGTCGCCGACGGCCGTGACGCCATCTCCGACTTCCCCGCCGACCGGGGCTGGGACGTCGACCGGCTCGTCCACCCCGACCCCGACCACCCCGGCACCTCGTACGTGGGGCAGGGCGGCTTCCTCGACTCGGCCACCGAGTTCGACGCCGGCTTCTTCGGCATCTCCCCGCGCGAGGCGCTGGGCATGGACCCGCAGCAGCGGCTGCTGCTGGAGACCTCCTGGGAGGCGTTCGAGCACGCCGGCATCGACCCGGCGACGCTGCGCGGCCACCAGGTCGGCGTCTTCGCCAGCACCACCGGCCAGGACTACGCGGCGCTGCTCCAGTCGCCCCCGCCCGGCGTCGAGGGGTACGTCCTCACCGGCACCGCCGCCAGCGTCGTCTCCGGCCGCATCTCGTACGTGCTCGGCGTGGAGGGGCCTGCCGTCTCCGTCGACACCGCCTGCTCGTCGTCGCTGGTGGCGCTGCACCTGGCCTGCCACGCCCTGCGGCAGGGGGAGTGCACCCTCGCGCTGGCCGGCGGCGCGACCGTCATGTCCACCCCGGCCGCGTTCATCGGCTTCTCCCGGCAGCGCGGCCTCGCCTTCGACGGCCGCGTCAAGGCGTTCGCGGGGGCCGCCGACGGCACCGCCTGGGGCGAGGGCGTCGGCGTGCTCCTCGTCGAGCGGCTGTCCGACGCCCGCCGTAACGGCCACCCCGTCCTCGCCGTCGTGCGGGGCTCCGCCGTCAACCAGGACGGCGCGTCCAACGGGCTGACCGCCCCCAACGGCCCCGCCCAGCAGCGGGTGGTGCTCCAGGCGCTGGCCGGCGCGCGGCTCACCCCCGCCGACGTGGACGCCGTCGAGGCCCACGGCACCGGCACCAGCCTCGGCGACCCGATCGAGGCGACCGCCCTGCTCGCCACGTATGGGCAGGGTCGCCCGGCGGACCGGCCGCTGCGGCTCGGCTCGGTCAAGTCGAACATCGGCCACACGCAGGCCGCCGCCGGTGTCGCCGGGGTCATCAAGATGGTGCTGGCCCTGCGCCACGGCCAGCTTCCCGCCACCCTGCACGTCGACGAGCCCACTCCGCACGTCGACTGGACGGCCGGCGCGGTGTCCCTGCTCACCGAGGCGCAGCCCTGGCCGGCGGGGGAGCGGCCCCGCCGCGCGGGCGTCTCCTCGTTCGGGATGAGCGGCACCAACGCCCACGTGATCATCGAGGAGGCCCCGGCGGAGACGCCGGACGCCGCCCCGGCGGCCCCCGGGACCCCGCCCGCCGAGGCCGCCCCGGCGACCCGACCGGCCGGCCCCGCCCCGGTGGCGACCGCCGGCCTGGTCCCGGTGCTGCTGTCCGCCCGGGACGCCGCCGGCCTCGCCGCCCAAGCCACCCGCTGGGCCGACTGGCTCGCCACCGAAGCCGACCCTGGCGCTGCCGCCGAGTCCGACGCCAGCACCGAAGCCGCCGGCACCGGGACCGACGCCGGGGCGCGGCTGGCCGACCTCGGCTGGTCGTCGGTCACCACCCGGGGCGCCCTCGAACACCGGGCCGTCGTCCTCGCCGCCGACCGCGCCGACCTGCTGCGCGACCTGCGTACGCTCGCCGCCGGCGACACCGCCCCCGGCCTCGTCACCGGCACCCCGCGCGGCGGGCAGGTGGCGTTCCTGTTCTCCGGGCAGGGTGCCCAGCGCGTCGGGATGGGCCGCGAGCTGGCCGAGGCGTTCCCGGTGTTCGCCGCCGCGCTCGACGAGGTGTGCGGGCACCTCGACCCCCGGCTGCCGAAGCCGCTGAAGACCGTCCTGTTCGCCGAGGCCGGCACCCCCGAGGCCGCCCTGCTCGACCAGACCGTGTTCACCCAGGCCGGGCTGTTCGCCGTCGAGGTGGCGCTGCACCGGCTGCTGGAGTCCTGGGGCGTCACCCCTGACGTGCTGATCGGCCACTCGATCGGCGAGATCACCGCCGCCCACGCCGCCGGGGTGTTCAGCCTCGCCGACGCGGCGACGCTGGTCGCCGCCCGGGGGCGGCTGATGCAGGCGCTGCCGGCCGGCGGGGCGATGCTGGCCGTCGCCGCGCCCGAGGGCGAGGTGGCGGCGAGCCTGGAGGAGCACGCCGGCCGGGTGGGGATCGCCGCCGTCAACGGCCCGGCCGCCGTGGTCGTCTCCGGTGCCGAGGCCGCCGTCGACGAACTCGCCGACCTGTGGGCCGCGCGCGGGGTGAAGACCAGGCGGCTGACCGTCAGCCACGCGTTCCACAGCCCGCTGATGGAGCCGATGCTCGCCGGGTTCGCGGCCGTCGTCGCCGGGCTCGACCTGCGCGCGCCGGCCCTGCCGGTCGTGTCCAACCTGACCGGTGACCTGGCCGACCCGGAGGCGCTGCGCACCCCGGACTACTGGGTGCGGCACGTCCGCGAGGCGGTCCGCTTCGCCGACGGCGTCGAGCGGCTGCACGCCCACGGCGTCGGCACGTACCTCGAGGTCGGCCCCAGCGGGGTGCTCACCGCGCTGACCCGGGAGATCCTCGGGCCCGACGCCGACCCCGCCGCCGTGGCGCTGCTGCGCCGCGACCGCCCCGAGCCGGCGTCCCTGCTCACCGCGCTCGCCGAGCTGCACGTCGCCGGCGTGCCCGTCGGCTGGCGGGAACTGTTCGCCGGCACCGACCCCCGCCGGGTCCGGCTGCCCGGGTACGCGTTCCACCGCGAGCGCTACTGGCCCGACCTGACGGCCCTGCCCGCCCCCGCCGGCACGGAGTCCACCGCCGACGCCGCGTTCTGGGCGGCCGTCGAACGGGCCGACGTCGACGCGCTGCGCGACCAGCTCGGCACCGCCCCGGCCGGCGACGCCGACCCCGTGGACGCCCTGCTGCCCGCGCTGCCCGTCCTCGCCGCCTGGCGACGCGACCGGCACGACTCGGGCGTGGCGGACGGCTGGTCGTACCAGGTGGTGTGGAAGCCCGTGCCGGTCGCCGAGGGTGACCGGCCGACGGGCCGCTGGCTGCTCGTGCTGCCCGCCGACGCCGCGCCCGCCTGGGCCGACGGCCTCGCCGGCCTGCTGCAGGCCGGCGGCGACGAACCGGCGACCCTGCGCGTCGGGGCCGACGACCTCGACCGGGCCGCGCTCGCCGACCGGCTGCGCGCCGCCGTCGGCGACGCGCCCGTCGCCGGGGTGCTGCACCTCGTCGCCGGCCAGGACGCGCTGCTGCCCGCCCACCCCGGCACGAGCGTCGCGGCCGCCACCACCCTCGTGCTGCTCCAGGCCCTCACCGACCTCGACGTCGCCGCGCCCGTCTGGTGCGTCACCAGCGGGGCCGTCAAGGCCGGCCCCGCCGACCGGGTCGACCACCCCCTCCAGACCCTCGTGTGGGGCCTCGGCCGGGCCGCCGCCGTCGAGCAGCCGCACCGCTGGGGCGGCCTCGTCGACGTGCCGGCCAACCCCGACGAGAGCGTGCTGCGCCGGCTCGCCGCCGTCCTGGCCGGCGGCAGCGGCGAGGAGCAGGTCGCCGTGCGCCCCGGCGGCGTCTGGGGCCGCCGGCTCGCCCCGGCCGCCGCCCCCGACCGGCCCGCCGCCGACTGGTGGGCCGACGGCACCGTCCTGGTCACCGGCGGCACCGGCGCGCTCGGCGGCCACGTCACCCGCTGGTTGCTCGACAAGGGTGCCCGCCGGGTCGTCCTCGTCGGCCGGCGCGGCGCCGCGACCCCCGGCCTCCTCGACGGGTACGCCGACGACGGGCGGGTCACCGCCGTCGCCTGCGACGTGACCGACCGGGACGCCGTCGCCGCGCTGCTGGACACGCTGCCCGACCTGACCGCCGTGGTGCACGCCGCCGGCACCGACCAGCTCACCCCGCTCACCGGCACCACCCTCGACGAGTTCTCCCACGTCGTCGCCGGCAAGGTGCTCGGCGCGCTGCACCTGCACGACTGCCTCGCCGACCGGCCGCTGACCGCGTTCCTGTTGTTCTCCTCCATCTCCGGCGTGTGGGGCAGCGCCGGCCAGTGCGCGTACGGGGCCGGCAACTCGCTGCTCGACGCGCTCGCCGTGCACCGCCGCGACCGGGGCCTCGCCGCCACCGCCGTGTCCTGGACCGCGTGGGGCGGGGCCGACGGCATGGCCGCCAAGAACACCGCCACCGAGGCGCTGCACCGGATGGGCCTGCCCACCATCGACCCGCAGCACGCCCTCGTCGCCCTCGACCGGGCGGTGCGCCGACCCACCCCCTGCGTCACCGTCGCCGACGTCGACTGGGGACGCTTCCATCCGGCGTTCACCCTCACCCGGCCCAGCCCGCTGCTGTCCGAGCTGCCCCAGGTGCGGGCCCTCGCCGAAGCCGACGCCGAGGCCGCCGCCGCGCCGGCCGGCGTCGCCGACGCCCTGCGCCACCTCGCCGACCTGCCCGAGGCCGAGCAGGAACGCGAACTGCTCGCCATCGTCAACGCGCAGACCGCCCGCGTCCTCGGCCACGCCACCGCCGACGACCTGCGCGGCCGGCCGTTCGCCGACCTCGGCTTCGACTCGCTCACCGCCGTGGACCTGCGTACCCGGCTCAACGAGGTCACCGGGCTGCGCCTGCCGTCCACCCTCGTCTTCGACCACCCGACCCCCGCCGACCTGGCCCGGCACCTGCGCGAGACCGCGTTCGGCGGCACCGCCGCCGCACCCGCCGAGGCCCGCGTCGCCGCCGGCACCGACGAGCCCGTCGCCATCGTCGGCATGGCCTGCCGCTACCCCGGCGACGCCCGCAGCCCCGAGGAGCTGTGGCGGCTCGTCACCGACGGCGTCGACGCCATCGGCGACTTCCCCACCGACCGGGGCTGGGACACCCCCACCCCGGACAGCGGCTACGCCCCGGCCGGCGGCTTCCTCTACGACGTCCCGGCCTTCGACCCCGCGTTCTTCGGCATCTCGCCGCGCGAGGCCCTCGCGATGGACCCGCAACAGCGGCTCACCCTGGAGGCGTCCTGGGAGGTCCTGGAACGCGCCGGGCTCGAACCCGGCAGCCTGAAGGGCAGCCGTACGGGCGTGTTCGTCGGCGCGTCCACCTCCGGCTACGGGACGGGGCTCACCGAGGTGCCCGAGGGCACCGAGGGATACCTGATGACCGGCGCCGCGCACAGCATCATCTCCGGCCGGGTCGCGTACACGCTCGGCCTTGAAGGGCCGGCCGTCACCGTCGACACGGCCTGCTCGTCGTCCCTCGTCGCGCTGCACCTGGCCGGCGAGGCGCTGCGCCGGGGCGAGTGCGACCTGGCCCTGGCCGGCGGCGTCACCGTGATGGCCACCCCCGGCACGTTCGCCGAGTTCTCCCGCCAGCAGGGCCTCGCCGCCGACGGCCGGTGCAAGTCGTTCGCGGCGTCGGCCGACGGGACGGGCTGGTCCGAGGGCGTCGGCATGCTCCTCGTCGAACGGCTCTCCGACGCCCGCCGCAACGGGCACCGGGTCCTCGCCGTGGTGCGCGGCTCTGCGGTGAACCAGGACGGTGCGTCGAACGGTCTGACCGCGCCGAATGGTCCGTCGCAGCAGCGGGTGATCCGGCAGGCGCTGGCGAACGCCCGGTTGTCCACGTCGGACGTGGACGTGGTGGAGGCGCACGGCACGGGCACGACGTTGGGTGACCCGATCGAGGCGCAGGCGCTGCTGGCCACGTATGGGCAGGGTCGGGGCGATGCCGCGCCGCTGTTGTTGGGGTCGATCAAGTCGAACATCGGTCATGCGCAGGCGGCGGCGGGTGTGGCCGGGGTGATCAAGGTGGTGCAGGCGATGCGGCACGGGGTCGTGCCGGCGTCGTTGCACGTGGATGAGCCGTCGCCGCACATCGACTGGTCTGCGGGCGCGGTGGACCTGGTGACCGAGGCGCGGCCGTGGCCGGCGGTGGACCGGCCGCGTCGGGCGGCGGTGTCGTCGTTCGGCATGTCCGGCACCAACGCCCACGTCATCGTCGAGCAGCCGGAGGAGCCCGCCGACGCCCCCGTCGAGGACCCCGCGCCGGGACTGGTCGACGCGGACGTCCTCGTCTGGCCGGTGTCGGCGCGGTCGGCGGCAGCGCTCCGCGACCAGGCCGCCCGCCTGGCCAACCACGTACGCGACCGCGACGCCCTCGACCCTGCCGCGCTGGCCTGGTCCCTCGCCACGACCCGCGCCACGTTCGACCAGCGCGCCTCGGTGGTCGGGTCGGGCGTGGCCGACCTGCTGTCGGGGTTGGACGCCCTGGCGTCCGGTCAGCCGGCGGGCAACGTGGTCGCCGGTGTGGCATCGGGTCACGGTGCGGGTCCGGTGTTCGTGTTCCCGGGGCAGGGTGCGCAGTCGGCGCGCATGGCCGCCGGTCTGGTGGGCCGTACGCCGGTGTTCGACGCGCGCCTTGGGGAGTGTCAGCGGGCTCTCGCCCCGTATCTCGACGTCGACCTCGTCTCCGTGTTGACCGGGGTTGACGAGTCGTGGTTGGAGCGGGTGGAGGTGGTGCAGCCGGTCCTGTGGGCGGTGGGTATCGCCCTGGCCGCGGTGTGGGAGCACGCGGGTGTGTCCCCGCAGGCGGTGGTCGGCCACTCCCAGGGTGAGATCGGTGCGGCGTGCGTCGCCGGGATCCTGTCCCTAAAGGACGCGGCGAAGACCGTCGCGCTGAGGTCGCGGGCGCTTGCGGTGCTGCGGGGGACGGGTGCGATGGCGTCGGTGGACCTGTCCGCCGACGCGGTGGCCGAACGTCTCCACGCCTTCTCCGGTGTGGGTGTGGCGGCGGTGAACGGTCCCGCCACGGTGGTGGTGTCCGGGCCGCCGCAGCCCGTCGCGGACCTGGTGCAGGCGTGCCAGGACGAGGGCATCCGCGCCCGCCTGATTCCGGTGGACTACGCGTCGCACTCCCCATCGGTGCAGGACGTCGCCGAACGGCTCCGCGCCGACCTGGCCGACGTCGCCCCGCAGCCGGGCCACATCCGGCTCGTCTCGACGCTGACCGGCGACTGGGTCGACCCCGCCACCATGACCGCCGACTACTGGTATGACAACCTGCGGCAGACCGTCCAGTTCGACGCGGCCGTCCGCGTCGCTGTCGCGGCCGGGCACACCACGTTCGTGGAGATCAGTCCGCACCCGGTGTTGACGATGCCGGTGACGGCGATCCTCGACGACGCCGGCGTCACCGGCCACACGCTGGGCAGCCTGCGGCGGGGTGACGACGACCCGACGCGACTCCTGACCAACCTGGCCACCGCCCACGCGATCGGCCTGCCCGTCGACCTCACCAAGGTCCTCGCCGCGACGGCGATCGTCGACCTGCCCACCTACCCGTTCGCGCGGGACCGCTACTGGCTGCAGGGCAGCGGCGCGAGCCGGGCCGGGCTGCCGTCGGTCGGCCTCGACGCCGCCGACCATCCGCTGCTCAGTGCCGTGGCCGACCTGCCGGGCGACGAGGGCCTGCTGCTCACCGGCCGGATCTCCCTGGCCACCCACCCGTGGCTCGCCGACCACGCCGTGCTCGGCACCGTCCTGCTCCCCGGCACCGCGCTGGTCGAGCTGGCCTCCTTCAGCGGCCGGCACCTCGACGCCGCCCACGTCACCGAGCTGGTGCTGGAGGCCCCGCTCGCCGTGCCGGAGGAGGGGAGCGTCGACCTGCGGGTCCGCGTCGGCGCGGCCGGCGAGGACGGCCTGCGGCCCGTCTCCGTCCACTCGTCCGTCGGCGAGGCCCATCTGTCCGGGGGCGACGGCGGCGACCAGCCCGGGGCGGCCGGCCGGCAGTGGCAGCGGCACGCCCACGGCCTGCTCGCCCCCACCCGGCCGGTGACCGTCGCCCCGGCCGCCGCGTGGCCCCCACCCGGGGCGGAACCGATCGCCCTCGACGCCCTGTATCCGCACCTCGCCGAGCAGGGCTACCACTACGGTCCGGTGTTCCGGGCGTTGCGCGCCGCCTGGCGGCACGGCGACGACCTCCTCGCCGAGGTCGCCCTCGACGCCGACGCGCCGGGCGACGCGGCCCCGTTCACCGTGCACCCGGCCCTGCTCGACGCCGCCCTGCACGCCATCGGCGCGAGCGCCCTCGGCCGCGCCGACGCCGGCAGCCAGGCCGACAGCGAGGCCGACAGCACCGGCAGCGCCCACAGCGAGGCCGCCGGCAGCGACAGCACCGGCAGCGGCGCGCAGCCGGGGCTGCCGTTCTCCTGGACCGGGGTGGCGATCGCGCCCACCCGGGCCCGGGAACTGCGCGTGCGGCTCACCGCCGCCGACGGGTCGGTGGCGGCCACCGTCACGGACACCGGCGGCGTGCCCGTCGCCTCCCTCGACGCCCTCGTGCTGCGGTCGATCACCGCCGACCAGCTCAGCGCCGCCCGCCGCACCGCCAACCGGTCCCTGCACCGCCTCGACTGGGTCACCCCGGAACCGGCCGCCGCCCGGCCCGCCGCCCTCGCCGCGCTCGGCGCCGGGTGGCCGGGCGTCGCCGGCCCCGGAGGGAGCGACGGGTGGCCGGGTGTCGACGCGTACCCGAGCCTGGACGACCTGGTGGCGGCCGTGGCCGGCGGCGCGGCCCGGCCCGACGCGGTGCTCGCCGCCGTGACCGGGCAGCGCGCCGACGAGCCGGGCCCGGCGCGGGCCGCGCACCTGGCCGCCCACGAGGCCCTCGCCCTGGCGCAGGACTGGCTGGCCCGGCCGGAGCTGGAGGCGGCCCGGCTCGTCGTGGTCACCCGGGGCGCGGTCGCCGTCGCCACCGACGACCGGCTCACCGACCTGCCCGCCGCGACCGTGTGGGGCCTGGTGCGCTCCGCCCAGTCGGAGCACCCGGGCCGGATCGTCCTGCTCGACCTCGACGACGACCCCCGGTCGGCGGCGGCGCTGCCGGCGGCCCTGGCCACCGGGGAGCCGCAGCTCGCCGTGCGCGCCGGGCAGCTCCGCGCGCCCCGGCTGGCCCGGCTCGGCCCGCCGCCGCCGGACGCCACGGCCCCCGACCTGTCCGCCGGCACGGTCCTGGTCACCGGCGCGACCGGCGCGCTCGGCCGGCTCGTCGCCCGGCACCTGGCCACCCGGCACCGGGTACGTGGGCTGCTGCTGGTCAGCCGCAGCGGCCCCGACGCCCCCGGCGCGGCCGACCTCGTCGCCGAGCTTGCCGGCCTCGGCGTCGCCGCGCAGGTGGTCGCCGCCGACGTCACCGACCGCGACGCGCTCGCCGTGCTGCTCGACGAGGTACCCGCCGACCGGCCCCTCGTCGGCGTCGTGCACGCCGCCGGGGTCCTAGACGACGGGGTGCTGCCGGCGCTCACCCCGGCCCGCTTCGACGCCGTCCTCGGGCCGAAGGTCGACGCCGCCTGGCACCTGCACGAGCTGACCGAGAAGCTGGACCTCGCCGCGTTCGTGCTGTTCTCGTCGGCGTCCGGGCTGTTCGGCGGCCCCGGGCAGGCCAACCACGCCGCCGCGAACGCCTTCCTCGACGCGCTCGCCCACCATCGGCGCTCGCGCGGGCTCACCGTCACGTCGATGGCGTGGGGGCCGTGGGCCAACCCGGACCTGCCCGGCGGGCGGCCCGGTCACGTCGACGAGCGGCGGATGAGCCGGGGCGGCTTCCGCCCCCTCGACGCCGACGAGGGCATGGAGCTGTTCACCGAGGGGCTGCGGCACGCCGACCCGGTGGTCGTACCCGTCGCCCTGGACCTGGGGGTGCTCGGCCGGCTCGGGCCGGCGCTGCCCCGGCTGCTGCACGGCCTGGTCCGCCCGGCCGGCGCGGCGGCACCGGCGGCGGCCCCGGCCGCCGACGCGGCGGCGGCGCTGCGCGACACCCTCGCCGCCACCGCGGAGGCCGAGCGCGACCGGGTGCTGTCCGACCTGGTCCGCACCCACGCGGCGGCGGTCCTCGGGTACGCGTCGCTGCGTGACATCG
>NZ_JAHWGR010000036.1:0-77488 GCF_020873825.1 Micromonospora sp. DH13 | reverse complement strand
CTCTTGGGGTCAGTTCGCCATGAGATCGGCGCCACGCCAGCTGAACTCGGGGTCCGTCGCGTACCGCACGGTGATCTTCACGAGATCCTCCGCGTACTTGTTCGCGTGGTGCCCACAGAACACCAGCTCGCTCCCGCCCGCCAGAGTGATACGGAGCTTGCCGGCAGCGTTGCAGCGGTCGCACCGTTCATCGGCGGCTGGGGGAGCCACCGTCTCGGGCGGCGGCGTGAGGGTCGGGGTCATCGCCTTCCTCCTCTGGTCGTCACCGATGAACAATCTCGTCGGTCGTTGCTCACCTATCGTGCAACACCCGACGAGGGTCTTGCCTTCCCTGTGTGCCCGCGGGGGACCGAGGTCACACCTGGCGGCAACAGTGTGCCGTGCACCAAGGGTGCCACGTCAACGATCACAATCGTGCAACCGACCGATCACCATCGGGTGTTGTACGGCTGGTGATCAAAGCGACACGGGCAGTTGACGAACGCGGGTCAGTCCAGGTAGTCACGGAGAACCTGTGACCGCGACGGGTGACGCAGTTTCGACATCGTCTTCGACTCGATCTGCCGGATCCGCTCCCGGGTCACGCCGTAGACCTGGCCGATCTCGTCCAGCGTGCGCGGCTGGCCGTCGGTCAGGCCGAAGCGGAGCCGGACCACGCCCGCCTCACGCTCGGACAGCGTCTGGAGCACCTGCTGGAGCTGGTCCTGCAGCAGGGAGAAGGAGACGGCGTCGACCGCGACGACGGCCTCCGAGTCCTCGATGAAGTCGCCGAGCTGACTGTCGCCCTCGTCACCGATGGTCTGGTCGAGCGAGATGGGCTCCCGAGCGTACTGCTGGATCTCCAGCACCTTCTCGGGTGTGATGTCCATCTCCTTGGCCAGCTCCTCCGGGGTGGGCTCGCGGCCCAGGTCCTGGAGCAGCTCGCGCTGGATCCGGCCGAGCTTGTTGATCACCTCGACCATGTGCACCGGGATGCGGATGGTGCGGGCCTGGTCGGCCATCGCCCGGGTGATCGCCTGCCGGATCCACCAGGTCGCGTACGTGGAGAACTTGTAGCCCTTGGTGTAGTCGAACTTCTCGACCGCCCGGATCAGGCCGAGGTTGCCCTCCTGGATGAGGTCGAGGAACGCCATGCCCCGGCCGGTGTAGCGCTTGGCCAGCGACACCACCAGCCGGAGGTTGGCCTCCAGCAGGTGGTTCTTGGCCCGCTCGCCGTCGCGGGAGATCCAGCCGAGGTCGCGGACCATCTCCCGGACCAGCTTCTCCTCGCCCTCCTCGGCGGCGCGCAGCCGCTCGGCGGCGTAGAGGCCCGCCTCGATCCGCTTGGCGAGCTCCACCTCCTGCTCGGCGTTGAGCAGGGGCACCTTGCCGATCTGCTTGAGGTAGGCCCGCACGGAGTCGGCGGAGGCGGTCAGCTCGGCGTCGCGACGCGCCTGCTTGAGCGCCTCGGACTCCTCGTCGTCCCACTCGAAGTCGTTGTCGGTGGCGGAGCTGGCGGCGTCGGCCGCGGCGGCCTGGGCCAGCTCGGCCGGCTCCTCGACCACCACGTCCTCGATCTCGGCGGCGAGCTCCTCCGGATCGATGTCGCCCTCGGCGCCCTCGCCCTTGGGCTTGGCGGCAGCCTTGGCCGGCTTGCCCGCGGCGGCGGCCACCGTCGCCTTGGTGGCCCGGGTGGGCCGCGCGACCTTCGCCGGGACGGCGGCCTTCGCCACCGCCTCGGTCGTCGCCTTGCGCGCGGCGACCTTCCGGGGAGCCGGCGCGGGGGCGTCGTCGGCGGCGGGCGCCTGCTTCGGAGCGGGCGCGGCCACCTTCTTCGTGGTCTTGGCGGTGGTGGCCCGGGACGCCGGGGTGGCGGACCGGGCGGCGGCGACCCGGCGGCGCGGGCTGGCCGAGCCGTCGACGACCACGGTCACCCCCGCTTCCGCGAGCGCACGCAGGATCTTCTTGGCCTGGGCCGGAGTCACCTCGGCGGACTCGACGGTGCGCGCGAGCTGGGCCGACGTGAGCTGGCCGCCGGCGCTCTGCGCGTGGGCGATCAGGGTGTCGGTGAGCGAGCGAACGTCGGCGCCGGTCTGGCGGGGTTCTGTCACGAAGACCTTCCGGAGGCGAAAAGCGAGCACGGCCGGGTTGCCCGACGCGGCGCGGAACACGGTGCCGGGCGATGTCGTTGAGGGACCCCCGTGTCCCGGGCCGGCCGGTGGCTGGCGGTCCGTGGCGCGTGGGCAGGGTGAATTGTAACGCCGTCTGCCGCGATCATCCTGCGCCGCACGGCGGACCGACTGGCGGGACCGCCGATTCGACGCAGATGTGGACTTTGTAAGGATGATACTCGCGCGCGACCCGGACGGGTCCGGTCGTGCGGGAAGGGGACGAACCTATGGACCGCGCGGTGCCGCCACCCGGGGAACTGTTGGAGATCGCCGTCGATGTCGCCCGGGCCGCGGCGGCGACCGCGCACCGGATGTGGGCCGAGGGGGTGTCGGTGGCCGCCACCAAGTCCACCGTCACCGACGTGGTCACCGCCGCCGACCGGGCCGTGGAGCGGCAGGTGCTCGACGCGCTGCGCCGGCTCCGGCCGCACGACGCGGTCCTGGGGGAGGAGTACGGCGCGGGCGACGCCGCCCCGGCCGCCCGGGTGCGCTGGATCCTCGACCCGATCGACGGGACGGTCAACTACCTCTACGGGCTGCCGTGCTGCGCGGTGTCGCTGGCCGCCGAGGTCGACGGCCAGGTGGTCGCGGGCGTGGTGCGCAACGTGTTCACCGGCGACGAGTGGACGGCCACCGCCGGGGGTGGCGCGTACCGGGCCGGGGAGCGGCTGCGCTGCTCGGCCGAGACCGACCTCGGGCAGGCGCTGGTCGCCACCGGCTTCGGCTACGACCCGGCCCGCCGGACCCACCAGGCCCGGGTGCTCGCCGGGCTGATCGGCCACGTGCGGGACGTCCGCCGGCAGGGGGCCGCCTCGGTGGACCTCTGCCTGGCCGCCGAGGGGCGGCTGGACGCGTACTACGAGAAGGGCCTGAACCTCTGGGACCACGCGGCCGGCGCGCTGGTCGGCACCGAGGCCGGGCTGCTGGTCGGCGGGCTCGGCGGGCGGCCGGCGGGCCCGGACCTGGTGATCGCGGCCCCGCCGGCGCTGTTCGCGCCGCTGCACGACCGGCTGGCCGACCTGGACGCCTCGGGCGGCCCCTGACCGCCCGGAGGTGACCGGGCCGGCCGGCCCGGTCACTTGTCGACGGGCATCGGGCAGGTGCCGGCCGGGGCGACCGGGGCGCCCAGGTCGCCGAGGGACTGGTTGACCTCCGTGGTGGTGGCGAGCTGGGCGAAGCTGTTGCCCAGGACCACGTCGACCGTGTCGTCCTTGCGCTTGATGTCGAACTTCGGCTCGGCGTTGTTGAGGAAGTACGCGCGCAGCAGGTGGGCGGAGCCGACGCCCTTCGGGCCGTACTGCAGGACGGCGACGCCGTCGAGCTGCTGCTTGGCGTTGCCCTCCTTCTTCACCTGGAACTTGCGGTTGCGGAAGTCGTCCGCCACCTTCTTGGCGAGACCCGCCTCGTCGGTGGCGTTGTAGACGTTGATCTTCACGTCCTTGTTCTCGTGCAGGGTCACGTCCGCCAGCGGCGCGCCCTCGGGGCAGCCGGCTGCCGCGCCGCCCTTGCCCTGGGTGTCGCGGACCACGGCCACGACCACGAAGACCAGGGCGACGACCGCCAGCAGACCGACGACTACGAGTGCTCGCACTCGCGCAAAGCTCATCCTGGCGCTCCCCGGACGGTGATTGGGTGGCGGCGGCCGGGGGCGGGTGGGCCGCCCCGCCGGCCGTCGAGTACGCCGCTGAGGCTAACGGTTGTCCGGCGGTCGCGTGGAAACAGTCCGACATGCCGGCGCGCCAACCGGGAAGCGGGTAGTACTACCCCTATCTTCGTGTCGCCTGAGTCACATTGGGAACAACTTCGAGGTCTGGGGCGTACATCTGAGCCGCGAGGGCGGTATACATGCCTCGCCCGAGGGGGGTAAGGTACCGCGCTCGCTGGGGGAGTTTCTCTGGCGGACCCGGTCCGGCCGGTGGCCGGGTCGGGTGACCGACAAAAGTTGGTGGCCGGCAGTGGAACCGAAACAGCGCCTTCCGGCGTTACAACCGGGAGCGACCATATCGATATGGGAGAGTGAAACCGATGGCCACCGACTACGACGCCCCGCGTCGCGACGAGGTCGACCTCGGCGAGGACAGCCTGGAAGAGCTCAAGGCCCGGCGGGTCGACTCACAGTCGGGCGCCGTGGACGTCGACGAGGCCGAGGTGGCCGAGAGCTTCGAGCTCCCCGGTGCTGACCTGGCCGACGAGGAGCTCACGGTCAAGGTGCTACCGATGCAGCAGGACGAGTTCCGATGCGCCCGCTGCTTCCTGGTCCACCACCGCAGCCAGCTGGCGGTCGAGCGCAACGGCGAGCTGATCTGCCGCGAGTGCGTCTGACCGCGACAGGGCACACCAGCACCTCGACGGGGGACACCAGCGCCTCCATCCGGCGACATCAGCGGCGGCCTCATCGGTGAGGCCGCCGCTGTGGGAGCCGCCGATCCCGGGCACGTCCGCGCCCGCCGGTGCGCCACCGGCCCACGGCACCGCCGTGCGCCGGTGGCGGGGAACTGCTTGACTCGTCGGGACGGTTCCCCACCCGCCGAAGCACCGGGAGGTCGACGCATGGTCGAGCGCAGCGACGACGGCGGGCGGCCCGCCACCGACGGCACCGGCGGGCCGGAGCCCGCCCCGCCGAGCCGCGCCCGCACCGGGTCCGAGGCCGCCCGGCCGGGCGGCACCGGCGCGGGGGAGGAGCTGGGCGCGACGGTCGCCGCGCTGACCGCCGACGACGTCGAGCCGGCCCGCCGGCGGCAGCTGCTGACCCGGCTGGTCGGCCAGGTCCGAGGCCGGGGCCTCGCCGACCTGTTCAAGCCGCGCGCCGCCGTCCGCTGGATGACCGACGCGGTCGCCGACGTCGCCCCGCACGTGCCGATCCGGGACCTGGCCACCCTGCGCCGGCACTTTCCCGGCCTGGACGACGAGGCCCTCGCCGACCGGCTGGTCCGCAACGCCGCCCGGACGACCGCCGCGATCGGCGCGGCCGGCGGGGGAGTCGCGGCCGTCGAGTGGGCGGTCGCGCCGACGCTGCTCTCCGCGCCGGTGCTGCTGGCCGCCGAGACGGTCGCCGTGGTGGCCGTCGAGCTGAAGCTGATCGGCGAGCTGCACGAGGTGTACGGTGCCCCGCTGCCCACCGCCGGCACCCAGCGGACGGTGGCCGTGGTGCAGTCCTGGGCCAGCCAGCGGGGGATCAACCCGATGATGCCCGGGGTGGGCGTCGGCGCGGTGCTCGGCACGGCGGCCCGCAAGGAGCTGCGGGACACCCTGCTCAAGCGCTTCGGCCGCAACCTGACCACGCTCGGCCCGTTCCTCACCGGGGCGGCTGTCGCCAGCTATCTCAACCGGCGGGCCACCCGGTCCCTCGGCGAGCAGCTCCGCAAGGACCTCGGGCGGCAGCGGCGCGAGCTGCCCGGCCCGCCGCCCGCCCTGCCCTGACCGCCGAGGCGGGTGCGTGCGGGCGCCTCAGCGTCGCGGGCGGGCTCAGGCCGGCGACGACGGGTTGGCGTCGCGGGCGGCGAGGAGCGCGGCGGCCAGGCGTACCGGGTCGCGGGTGCTGACCACCCAGAACGGGGTGGGGTCGGCCGGGTCGTCCAACACCACCTGCACCGCCCCGGCGATCCAGGGGCGCTGCACCACGAACGCGAGCGGGTCCGCCCCGACGCCGAGCACCTCGCGGCGGCCGGCGGCGTCCAACGGGACGGCGTCGGCCACGAACCGCACGGGCAGGCGGGCGTCGTCCACCCGCAGCTCGCCGTCGGCCACGGCGACCCGGACGCGGCCCAGCCACCACAGGGCGGCCACCGTCGCCGGCAGCAGCACCACGAACGGCAGCCAGGCGCGCAGGCCGCCCGCGCCCAGCCACAGCTCCAGCGCGAGGAATCCGCCGAGGGCCGGCCCGGCCAGCCAGAGCCACCACGGCAGGCTGAGCCGCTCCGCGTACGTGGTGGCGGTCGTGGCGGAGGTGGGGGCGGGCGATCGGCTCACTCCTGCCAGGGTACGGCGCGCGACGGCTGGTCGACCCGGCAGGATGACAGGGCACCCCGTGAACCGGACGGAAGAGGCAGACCGTGACCGACGACGTACCCGTGCCCGTGCGGCGGCTCGACCCGCAGCTGCCGCTGCCGGCGTACTCCCATCCCGGCGACGCCGGGGCGGACCTGGTGGCCGCCGCGGACGTGGAACTGCCCCCCGGCGGCCGGGCCCTGGTCCCGACCGGCCTGGCGATCGCCCTCCCGGAGGGGTACGTGGGTCTGGTGCACCCCCGGTCGGGCCTGGCGGCCAGGCTCGGCGTGACGGTGCTCAACGCGCCCGGTACGGTCGACGCCGGCTACCGGGGTGAGATCCTCGTCAACCTGATCAATCATGATCGGGAGACACCGGCGAAGATCGCCCGTGGCGATCGGATCGCGCAACTCGTTGTCCAGCGGGTGGCGCGGGCCGATTTCCGGCCGGTGGCCGAGCTGCCGCCGTCCCGGCGGGGCGTCGGCGGGCACGGCTCGACCGGCGGGCACGCCGGGCTCGTCCCGCCGCCGGCGGACCGGGCCGGCGGGCAGCCGGAAGAGGTGGCAGGGTGAGTGCGAACAGCGGAGGGTGGGTGCAGTGATCTTCTCCCGAAAGCGGGCCGGTGACGGTCGGCAGGCCCGTGACGAGCGGCCCGCCGAGGCCGTCGACGGCGCGACCGCCGAGGCACCGGCGCGCGGCCCGTACGACGTCGCCGAGGCCCCCGACGGGGTGCAGCGGCTCGACCTGGGCAGCCTGCACATCCCGGCGGTGGCCGACGTGGAGGTGCGGGTGCAGGCCGACCCGGAGGGCGTGATCCAGCAGGTCGTGCTGGTGCACGGGCAGAGCGCCCTGCAGCTCGGCGTCTTCGCCGCGCCCCGCTCCGAGGGCATCTGGGACGAGGTGCGCGAGGAGATCCGGCAGTCGCTGTTCAACGACGGCGCGGCGGCCCAGGAGGCACAGGGCGAGTACGGCCCGGAGCTGCACGCCCGGGTGCGCACCCCGGACGGCCTGACCGACCTGCGGTTCGTCGGGATCGACGGCCCGCGCTGGATGGTGCGCGGCGTCTACCAGGGCGCCGCCGCGACCGACCCGGCCGCCGCCGGCCCGCTGCGCGAGTGCCTGGACGGGCTGGTCGTCGACCGCGGTCAGGAGGCCAAGCCGGTGCGGGAGCCGCTGCCGCTGCGCCTGCCGCGCGAGGTCGCCGATCAGGCCACCCCGCCCGTCGAGGCCTGAGCGGGGCACCGACCGGCCTACCCGGGCCCGCCGTCGGCGTACCGTCGCCGGGCCGGCCCGGGGCGGGCCGCCGGTCCCGACCCCGCGCCGGCCGGCGTACGCTGGCGGGACGGCCTCGCCCACGCAGGCCGCACCGGTGCCGGCGCGGCCTGCCGGCGGAGGAGAGGTTGACGCGGTCATGACGACCGAGGAGGGCGGCCGGGTCTCGTTCCGGCGGCTGCTGCACCGGCTCACCGCGAGCGAGGCCGAGATCGAGGCGCAGGAGCTGCGCCGGGAGAGCGCCGAGTCCGGCGGCGTGCCGGCCCGGCAGTGCGCGCGGGGCCAGGTCGTCTGCGTCAACGGCCGGCTGCGCACGGTCGTCTACACCCCCCGGACGAACCTCCCCACCCTCGAAGCCGATCTATATGATGGCAGCGACGTGGTGACCCTGGTCTGGCTCGGGCGGCGGCACATCGCCGGCATCGAGCCGGGCCGGCACCTGACGGCCAGGGGCCGGGTGGCGGTGCGCGACGACCGCAAGGTCATCTACAACCCGTACTACGAGTTGGAGCCGCCGAAGTGACGACCCGCACGCCCCCGACGGGAGGGCCGCGATGACCACCGGAGCCCAGCGGGCGGCCGAGCCCGGCACCGGGCCGGAGGACGAGGCGCCGCTGCCGACCCTCGCCGAGCAGATGGCCGACCAGCTCGGCGGCTGGCGCGGGCTGGTCGAGTCGAGCATCCCGGTGGTCGTCTTCGTCGTCGCCAACGTCGTCGGCGAGCTGCGCCCCGCCGTCATCGCCTCGGTGTCCGTGGCGCTGCTCATCGCCGCGCTGCGGCTGGTCCAGCGCCGGCCGGTGCGGCACGCGGTCAACGGCCTGTTCGGCATCGGCATCGGCGCGGCCATCGCCTGGCGCACCGGCGACGAGCGTGACTTCTACCTCCCCGGCATCCTCTACGGCATCGGCTACGGGCTGGCCCTGCTGGTCTCGGCCGCGGTCAAGCAGCCCCTCGTGGGCTGGATCTGGTCGGTGCTGGTGGCCAAGGGGCGCTCCGAGTGGCGGGACGACCCGCGCCTCGTGCGGACCTTCACCCAGCTCACCGTCCTGTGGGGCGTGGTGTGGCTGGCCAAGGTCGGCGTGCAGGCCGGGCTCTACCTCGCCCACCAGGACACCGCGCTCGGCGTGGCCCGGCTGGCGCTGGGCTACCCGCCGTACGCGCTGCTGCTGCTGATCACGGTCTGGACGGTGCGCCGGGTGACCCGCGAGCGGGCGGAGGCGGGGCAGGAGCCGACGGCGGCCCCGGAGCCCCTGCCCGGCGGCTGATCCTCCCGGGCGGCGGCCACCGGGCACCGCGCCCGCCCTCACCGACGGCGTCGCCCGGCCACCAGGCTCAGCCCGCGCCGCGGGTCCGCTCGATGCTGTCCGTGCCGAGGATCACCGCGCGGACGTCGTCCTCCACCTCCGCCGTGCACACGAAGATCAGCTCGTCGCCGGCCTCGATCGGGTCGTCCGGGCTGGGCACCAGCACCCGCTTGCCGCGCAGGATGGCCACCAGGGCGGCGTCGCGGGGGATCGGCACGGCGTGGATCGGCTGCCCCACGTACGGCGCGGTCGGCGGCAGGGTGATCTCCACCAGGTTCGCCTCGCCCTGCCGGAACGTCATCAGCCGCACCAGGTCGCCGACGGTCACCGCCTCCTCGACCAGGGCCGCCATCACCCGCGGCTTGCTCACCGCGACGTCGACGCCCCACTGCTCGGTGAACAGCCACTCGTTCTCGGCCCGGTTGACCCGGGCCACCACCCGGGGCACCGCGAACTCGGTCTTGGCCAGCAGCGACACCACCAGGTTGACCTTGTCGTCCCCGGTCGCCGCGACCACCACATCACAGCCGGCGACGTTGGCCTCCTCCAGGCTGGCCAGCTCGCAGGCGTCGGCGAGCACCCACTCGGCCGCCGGCACCCGGTCGGGCCGCAGCATCCGGGGCTGGCGCTCGATCAGCATCACCTGGTGGCCGTTGTCGATCAGCTCCTGCGCGATCGAGCGGCCCACGTTGCCGGCGCCGGCGATGGCGATCCGCATGCTCAGTGCGCTCCTTCCGGCGGGCTGCCCGCCACCGAGGTCGCCGACGCCACGATGTCGTCGGTGACCAGCATGAAGACCTGGTCGCCCTCCTGCACGGCGGTGGAGCCGGTGGGCAGGGTGCCGATGCCGAAGCGGATCAGGTACGCCACCCGCGCCCCGCTCGCCTCCTCCAGCGCCCGCAGCGGCCGGCCGATCCAGTCCTTGTGCACCGGCACCTCGACGATCGAGACGGTGCTGGTCGGATCGCGGAAGATCTCCACGTTGCCCTCGGGCACCAGGTGGCGCAGCATCCGGTCGGCCGTCCACCGCACGGTGGCCACGGTCGGGATGCCCAGCCGCTCGTAGACCTGGGCCCGGCGCTGGTCGTAGATGCGCGCGGCGACCCGGGAGACGCCGAACGTCTCGCGGGCCAGCCGGGCCGAGATGATGTTGGAGTTGTCGCCGCTGGAGACCGCCGCGAAGGCGTCCGCCCGCTCGATGCCGGCCTGCCGGAGCACCTCGCCGTCGAAGCCCGCGCCGGTCACCGTGATGCCCGCGAAGTCCGGGCTGAGCCGGCGGAACGCGTCGGCGTCCTGGTCGATCACCGCCACCGAGTGCCCCCGGGACTCCAGGCTCTGGGCCAGGGTCGACCCGACCCGGCCGCAGCCCATGATCACGACATGCACGTGTCCCTCCCAAGGTGCGCGCACCCGTCCGCCGTCGACCCCTCGACTGCGAGCCTGCCACGTCGGGGTTACCAGCGGGGCACGACGGTACCCCGCCCGGTCGAACCTCCCGCTCCGCCACCCCCGGGCGACCACGGAACCGTGGTCGTACCCTTAGCGCTTGTGGCCAGTCCCACCTCGCTGCTGAAGCGGCTGCTCGTCGGTCGACCGTTCCGGTCCGACCGGCTCCAGCACACCCTCCTGCCGAAGCGCATCGCGCTGCCGGTCTTCGCCTCCGACGCCCTCTCCAGTGTCGCGTACGCCCCCGACGAGATCCTGCTGACGCTCTCCATCGCGGGCGCGTCGGCGTTCCTCTTCTCGCCGTGGATCGCCCTCGCCGTGGTGGTGGTGATGCTCACGGTGGTGGCCAGCTACCGGCAGAACGTGCACGCCTACCCCTCCGGGGGCGGCGACTACGAGGTGGCCACCGTCAACCTCGGCCCCCGGGCCGGCCTCGCGGTGGCCAGCGCGCTGCTGGTCGACTACGTGCTCACCGTGGCCGTGTCGGTCTCCTCCGGCGTGGCCAACCTGGGGTCGGTGGTGCCGTTCGTGGCCACCCACAAGGTGCTCATCGCCGTCAGCGCGGTGGTGCTGCTCACCGCGATGAACCTGCGCGGCCTGCGCGAGTCCGGCACCGCGTTCGCCATCCCGACGTACGGCTTCGTGATCGTCATCGGCGGCATGATCGTCACCGGCCTGGTCCGGTACTTCGTGCTTGGCCACGACCTGCGCGCGCCCAGCGCCGGCCTGGAGATCCAGGCCGAGCACAGCGTCACCGGGTTCGCCTTGGTCTTCCTGCTGCTGCGGACCTTCTCCTCCGGCTGCGCCGCGCTCACCGGCGTGGAGGCGATCTCCAACGGGGTGCCCGCGTTCAAGGCCCCGAAGAGCCGCAACGCCGCCACCACCCTGCTGCTGCTCGGCACCATCGCGGTGAGCATGCTCGTCGGCATCATCTGGCTGGCCCGGCTCACCGGCCTCCAGTTCGTCGAGGACCCGAACCTGCAGATCCTCTCCGGCCCCGACGGGTACGTGCAGAAGACCGTCACCGCCCAGCTCGGCGAGACGGTCTTCGGCTCCGGGTCGGTGCTGCTCTACGTGGTCGCCGGGATGACCGCGCTGATCCTCTTCCTCGCCGCCAACACCGCGTTCAACGGCTTCCCGGTGCTCGGCAGCATCCTCGCCCAGGACCGCTACCTGCCCCGGCAGCTGCACACCCGGGGCGACCGGCTGGCGTTCTCCAACGGCATCGTCTTCCTCGCCGCCGCCGCGATCGTGCTCATCGTCGGCTTCCAGGCCGAGGTGACGCGGCTCATCCAGCTCTACATCGTCGGCGTCTTCGTCTCGTTCACCCTCTCCCAGGCCGGCATGATCCGGCACTGGAACCGGCACCTGCGCACCGAGCGGGACCCGCAGGCCCGCCGCCGGATGATCAGGTCCCGGGCCATCAACGCCTTCGGCATGGTGATGACCGCCGCGGTGCTGGTCATCGTGCTGATCACCAAGTTCCTGCTCGGCGCGTGGATCGCCATCGCCGCGATGGCGGTGCTCTACGTGCTGATGCTGGCCATCCGGCGGCACTACGACCGGGTCGCCGCCGAGCTGGAGCCGACCGAGGTCCGGGGCGTGCTGCCCGCCCGCAACCACGCCATCGTGCTGGTCAGCAAGCTGCACCAGCCGACGCTGCGGGCCATCGCGTACGCCCGCGCCACCCGCCCGGACACGCTGACCGCGGTGACGGTGAACGTCGACGAGAAGGACACCCGGGACCTCCAGGCCGAATGGGAGCGGCGGGAGCTGCCGGTGCCGCTGACCGTGGTCGACTCGCCGTACCGGGAGATCACCCGGCCGATCCTCGACTTCGTGGCCAACACCCGCCGGGAGTCGCCGCGCGACGTGGTCACGGTCTTCATTCCCGAGTACGTCGTCGGACGCTGGTGGGAGAACCTGTTGCACAACCAGAGCGCGCTGCGCCTCAAGGGGCGGCTGCTGTTCGAGCCGGGCGTCATGGTCACCAGCGTGCCGTGGCAGCTCGCCTCCACCGCCGGCAAGAACCTCGACCGGCTCGACGCGACGCTGAGCCGGGGCCCGGCGCGCGGCCCCCGGGTCGCCCCGCGCAGCACCCTGCCCCCGCCGGTGCCGCCGGTGGTCTCCGCCCCGCCCGGCGAGCAAGGCCCGACCGAGGGGGACCGGCGATGACCCGGCCAGGCGTGGACGCGTCCCGCGCGGGTGCCGGACCGGCCCGCAGCGACGGTCGGGTCCGGCCGGCGGGCACCGGACCGGCCGACGGCGAGCGGCGCGGGCTGGAGGAGGCCGAGCGGGTCGAGCTGACCGTCGACGCCGTCGCCCCCGGCGGGCACTGCGTGGCCCGGGTCGACGGGCAGGTGGTCTTCGTCCGGCACGCGCTGCCCGGCGAGCGGGTGGTGGCCGAGGTCACCGAGGTGCACCGCGGGTTCGTCCGCGCCGACGCGGTGACGGTGCTCGACGCCGCGCCGCAGCGGGTCGCGCCGCCCTGCCCGTACGCGAAACCGGGTCTGTGCGGCGGCTGCGACCTGCAGCACGTCGCCCCCGCGGCCCAGCTCGACTGGAAGGCCGCGGTGGTCCGCGAGCAGCTGAGCCGCCTCGCCGGCCTCACCGACGCGGAGATCGACCGGCTCGGGGTCCGGGTCGCGGCGCTGCCCGGCGGGCCGCTCGGCTGGCGCTCCCGGGTCCGGTACGCGGTCGACGCCGCCGGCCGGGCCGGGCTGCTCAAGCACCGCTCGCACGAGGTGGTGCCGATCGACCGCTGCCTCATCGCCCACCCGGCGATCCAGGCGTTGCCGGTGCTGGGGCGGCCCTGGCCGGCGGCCGAGGCGGTGGAGGCGGTGGCCTCGACCGGCGGCGACGTCACCGTCACCGCCCTGCCCGACGGGCCGACCACCCGCGTCGACGCCCCGTCGGCGGTCCCCTCCGACGGGGCGGCGGCAGCCCGGGTCGACGGCCCGGCGACGGTCCTGCCCGACGGCCCGGTGACCGTCCGGGAGGTGGCCGCCGGCCGGGAGTGGACGCTGCCGGCGTCCGGCTTCTGGCAGGTGCACCCGGCGGCGGCCGACACCCTGGTCGGCGCGGTGCTCGACCTGCTCGACCCGCAGCCGGGCGAGTCGGCCTGGGACCTCTACGGAGGGGCGGGGCTGTTCGCCGCCGCCGTGGCCGCCCGGGTCGGCCCGGCCGCCCGGGTCACCGTCGTCGAGTCCGCCGGCGAGGGCGTCGCCGCCGCCCGGGACAACCTGCGGGACCTGCCCGGGGTCGAGGTGGTGGGGGCCCGGGTGGAGACCGCCCTGGCCCGCCGCCGGATCACCGGCCCGGTGGACCTGGTGGTGCTGGACCCGCCGCGCAGCGGGGCGGGCGCGCGGGTGGTGCGGGACGTGGTCGCGGCCGGCCCGCGCGCCGTGGCGTACGTGGCCTGCGACCCGGCCGCCTTCGCCCGGGACGTGCGCACCTTCGCCGACGCCGGCTGGGAGCTGGCGGAGCTGCGCGGCTTCGACCTGTTCCCGATGACCCGGCACGTCGAGCTGGTCGGCCTCCTGCAACCCGCGCGGTAACCGGCGCTGGGGTGATTGCAGGGGGCCCTTCCTATACAGAAAGCGTTAACAGGGGGCCCTTCCTTACATGCGGATCGTGGGGTTGATGTCGGGGACGTCGTACGACGGGGTGGACGTCGTCGCCGCCGAGTTCACCGTCGACGGGGACGACCTGCGGCTGCGGCCGCTCGGCCACGTCGGCCTCGACCACGACGAGGGGCTGCGGGCGCAGATCCAGGCGGTGCTGCCGCCGCACCCGACCACCATCGAGGCGGTCTGCCGGCTGGACAACCGGCTCGGCGAGGTGTTCGCCGACGCGGCGGCGCGCGGGGTGGAGCTGGCCGGCGGGCGGGTCGACGCGGTCGTCTCGCCGGGGCAGACCGTCTTCCACTGGGTCGACGGCGGCACCGTGCGCGGCACCCTCCAGCTCGGCGCGCCGGCCCGGGTGGCCGCGCGGGTGGGCGTGCCGGTGCTGGCGGACCTGCGCGCCGCCGACGTCGCCGCAGGTGGGCAGGGCGCGCCCCTGGTGCCGGCGTTCGACGCGCTGCTGCTGGGCGGCCGGGCCGGCCCGCCCCGGGCGGCGCTCAACCTGGGCGGCATCGCCAACCTCACCGTGGTCGCCCCGGGCGCGCCGACCCTCGGGTACGACGTGGGACCGGCCAACGCGCTGCTCGACGCGGCGGCCCGACGGTTCCTCGGCCGCCCCTGCGACCTCGACGGGGCGCGGGCGGCGGCCGGCCGGGTGCACCCCGGCCTGCTGGAGCTGCTGCTCGCCGAGCCCTACTACGCCGCGCCGCCGCCCAAGTCCACCGGCAAGGAGCTGTTCCACGCCGGGTACCTCGACGACCGGCTCGCCGCGCTCGGCGAGCCCGTGGCCGCCGACGACGTGCTGGCCACGCTGACGGAGCTGACCGCCCGGACGGTGGCCGCCGCCTGCGACCGGCATCAGGTGGCCGAGGTGGTCGCCGCCGGGGGTGGGGTGCGCAACCGGACCCTGTGGGGCCGGCTGGCCGCCCTGGGGGCGGGCCGGTGGCGGCTGCGGACCAGCGACGAGCTGGGGGTGCCGGCCCAGGCCAAGGAGGCGTACGCGTTCGCCCTGCTCGGCTGGCTGTCCTGGCACGGCCTGCCGGGGGCGGTCCCGTCGGTGACCGGGGCCCGCGAGGCGGCCGTGCTGGGCTCCTGGACGCCGGCCGGGCCGGACCGGCACGCCCCGCCGGTCGCCCCGCCGCGACGGT
Source organism: Micromonospora sp. DH13 (assembly GCF_020873825.1). Classification (NCBI taxonomy): domain Bacteria; kingdom Bacillati; phylum Actinomycetota; class Actinomycetes; order Micromonosporales; family Micromonosporaceae; genus Micromonospora; species Micromonospora sp. DH13. The sequence goes on along the minus strand of NZ_JAHWGR010000036.1, from coordinate 62,558 downwards.
TGGTGATCGTCTCCTGACTGCGCACCCGGTCAGCGGGGTCGTTCCCCGGCCAGGCTGCGGACTACCGGGCGGCCGATAGACTCTTCGCTCATGAGTGCTGAAGAGGACACGGCCAACCACGGCCGGCTGCTGGCCACGGTGCGGGGTCCGCAGGACGTGAAGCGGATGACCGCCGAGCAGCTGGACATCCTCGCCGCCGAGATCCGTGACTTCCTGATCGCCAAGGTCTCCCGCACCGGCGGGCACGTCGGCCCCAACCTGGGTGTGGTGGAGCTGACACTGGCGATGCACCGGGTCTTCGACTCCCCCCGGGACCGGCTCCTGTTCGACACCGGCCACCAGGCGTACGTACACAAGATCCTCACCGGCCGGCAGGACGGCTTCGACAGGCTGCGCCAGCGCGGCGGCCTCTCGGGCTACCCGAGCCAGGCCGAGAGCGAGCACGACCTGATCGAGAACTCGCACGCCTCCACCGCCCTGTCCTACGCCGACGGGCTGGCCAAGGCGTACGCGCTGCGCGGCGAGGCGCGCTCCGTGGTGGCGGTCGTCGGCGACGGGGCGCTGACCGGCGGCATGTGCTGGGAGGCGCTGAACAACATCGCCACCTCCGGCAACCCCCTGGTGATCGTCGTCAACGACAACGGCCGGTCGTACGCGCCGACCATCGGCGGCCTCGCCGACCACCTGTCGTCGCTGCGGCTCAACCCCGGCTACGAGAAGGTCCTCGACACCGTCAAGGACGCCCTCGGCTCGACGCCGCTGGTCGGCCGCCCGATGTACGAGGTGCTGCACGCCGTCAAGAAGGGCATCAAGGACGCGGTCGCCCCGCAGGCCATGTTCGAGGACCTCGGCATCAAGTACGTCGGCCCGGTCGACGGCCACGACCTGGACGCGGTCGAGTCGGCGCTGCGGGCGGCGAAGCACTTCGGCGGCCCGGTGATCGTGCACGCGGTGACCCGCAAGGGCTACGGCTACCGGCCGGCGGAGGAGGACGAGGCCGACTGCTTCCACGGCCCCGGCGCGTTCGACGTGGCAACCGGCAAGCTGGTCGCCGCCCCGTCGGTGAAGTGGACCGGGGTCTTCGCCGACGAGCTGGTCGCGATCGCCGACGCCCGGCCCGACGTGGTGGGCATCACCGCCGCGATGGCCGAGCCCACCGGCATCGCCAAGCTGGCCCGCAAGCACCCCGACCGGGTCTACGACGTCGGCATCGCCGAGCAGCACGCCGCCACCTCGGCGGCCGGGCTGGCCCTCGGCGGGCTGCACCCCGTGGTGGCGGTCTACGCGACGTTCCTCAACCGGGCGTTCGACCAGGTCCTGCTGGACGTGGCGATGCACAAGCTGCCGGTGACGTTCGTGCTGGACCGGGCCGGGATCACCGGCCCGGACGGGCCGAGCCACTACGGCATCTGGGACATGTCGGTCTTCGGGGTGGTGCCGGGCCTGCGGATCGCCGCCCCCCGGGACGCCGCGACGCTGCGCGAGGAGCTGCGCGAGGCGATCGCCGTGGACGACGGCCCCACCGTCGTGCGGTTCCCGACCGGCACCGTCGCCGCCGACCTGCCGGCCGTGCGCCGGGTCGGTCCGGTCGACGTGCTGGCCGAGGCGGACCGCGCCGACGTGCTGCTGGTCGCGGTCGGCTCGTTCGGCCACCTCGGCATGGAGGTCGCCGCCCGGGTCGCCGAGCAGGGCTACGGGGTGACCGTGGTCGACCCGCGCTGGGTGCGCCCGGTCCCCGCCGAGATGGTCGAGCTGGCCGCCGGCCACCGGCTCGTCGTCACCGTCGAGGACGGCGTGCGCGTCGGCGGCGTCGGCGACGCCCTCGCGCAGGCGATGCGGGACGCCGACGTCCGGGTACCGCTGCGGGACCTGGGGGTGCCGGCCGACTGGCACCCGCACGGCACCCGCGCGCAGATCCTCGCCGACCTGGGCCTCACCGCCCAGGACGTGGCCCGCGACGTCACCGGGTGGATCTCCCGCCTGGACGCCCAGCAGGCCGAGCCGGTCCGCCTGCCCAACTGAGTGCAAGGAAGGGCCCCTTCTTAACGCCTGGCGTCGAGAAGGGGCCCCTTCTCACCTGTCCGCCGTGGGGCGGCGCGGTGCGGCGGGACGGCGCGGTGGCGCGCCGCCGAGGGTGCGGGGCGGGTTAGCGGCCGCCGACCGAGCGGTAGTAGGTCTTCTCCGCGCCGGCCAGGCTGAACGTCGCCTTGCTCGTCGGCTGCGGCACCACCACCAGGCCCGGCCGGTCGACCAGCCGGGGGGTGCCCGGCGGCACCGACAGCGACGTGTAGCGGTTGGCCCGCCAGCTCAGCACCACCAGCGGCTGCCCCGGCACCGGCAGCACGTACGCCTGCAGCGTGTTGGCGCGGTCGGCCGGCGAGAACACCGGGTCGCCGGCCGCCGGGCGGTAGACGACGGCCGTCATCGTCCCCGTGCCGGTCTCCCAGCTCAGCTGCTCCAGGTCGGCCGGGTCGCCCCCGCCGAGGGCCACCTCACCGAGCGCGCGCACGCTCACCTTGCCCCTCGGCCACGACTCCGGCACGGCGCGGGGCGCGTCCCGGTCGCCGATGCGGCGCGGGATGCTGCCGAAGGGGCCCCGCTCGTCGGCCAGCTCGCAGGTGTCCAGGTCGTCCAGCGCCCGCCGGCCCGAGCCCGTCTCGTCCCGCACCAGCGGGTAGCGGGGGTCCGTGGTGGCCGTACCCAGGTCGAGCAGGCGGTCGGCGGCCCGGCCGCGCGGCAGCGAGCTGGTGGCCCGCAGCGTCGCGGTCAGCGGCACCGCCTGGCAGGCCGGCACGTCCACCGGGTCGGTCAGGCCGTCGCGGGTGACCAGGGCCCGGCCCTTCGGGCCGAGCAGCCGCTCCACCCGCTCCGAGAGCAGGTAGCGACGCCCGGCGCTGGTCTGCACGGGCAGCACGTCGGAGTAGACGAGGTAGCCGGGGTCGGTGTATTCGCTGGCCCGGTCGACCACGTAGCGGTCGCCGTCGCGGGTCAGCTGCAGCAGCCAGGAGGCGCTCTCGCCGGGGACGTCGGCGGCCACCAGGGCCAGCGGCGTGCCGTCGGCCTCGCCGGACCACAGGATCCCGGAGGAGGGCAGGTGCGCCCGGTCGTCGACCGGCGTCCGCCAGGCCCGGACCGCGTCGGTCACCGCCGCCGTCGCCGCCGCGTCGCCGGCCAGGCCACCCCGCGCCGGCCACACCCGCAGCGAGCCGTCCAGGCTGTCGTAGCCCACCGGGAGGGCGTCGGGCTTGCGGTCGGCGACCGGGCCGCAGGCCGTCGCGGTCAGCAGGAGGGCGAGCAGCGCGGTGGCCGTCCCGCCGCGCCGGCGCGCTGAAGCCACCTGTTACGCCCCCGATCGCGTCGCCGGTCGTGTTGCGCCCCACATGGTACGAGACGGCGGCCGGCCGCGAACCGGCACCTCGATCCCCGGCCGCGAGCCGCGCGCCGACCGCCCACAAGGGACGCAACGGTGATTGTCGGGCGCGGCCCCGCCTCCGGTAGACTCCGCCGACTGTGACTCCTGCCGAGCCCCTGACCGTCGAGCCTCCGACCGTCGAGCCCCCGGCCGGCGCGGAGCCCGCAGCCGCCCCGCCGCCCGTCGGAGCCCCGCAGCCCGCCGCCGCAGCCCCCTCGTCGACCGCGACCGCCGTGGCCCCGGCCGGATCCGCCGTGGCCCGCAGCCGGCGGCGCTGGCGGTGGACGCCCCGGCGGCGCGACCTCGCCGTGTACGGCCTCTTCCTGCTCGCGGCGCTCTGGGTGACCAGCCAGATCTGGGTCGATCCCGCCGGGCGGGTCGCCTCGCTCTACAGCAGCGACCCCGCCCAGGTGCAGTTCTTCCTCGCCCACTCCGTGCGGGTGGTGCTGCACGGCGAGTTCCCGTTCTACACCGACCAGTTCAACTACCCCGACGGGGTCAACCTGATGGCCAACACGGCCGTCCTGGCGCTGGGCATCCCGATGGTGCCGGTGACCCTGCTGTTCGGACCCGCCGTCTCCTTTGTGGTGCTGGTCACCTGTGGCCTCGCCGGCACCGCCGCCGCCTGGTACCGGGTGCTGTCCCGGCACGTCGTCCGCAACCCGCTCGCCGCCGCCGTGGGCGGCTGGTTCTGCGGCTTCTCCCCGGCGATGCTCTCGCACGCCAACTGGCACCCGAACATCATCAGCCAGTTCCTGCTGCCGTTCATCGTCTGGCGGGTGCTGGTGATCACCCGCTCGAAGCGGCCGGTCCGCGACGGGGCGCTGCTGGCGCTGCTGGTCACCGTGCAGGCGTTCATCAACGAGGAGATCCTGCTCTTCACGGCGATGGCCTGCGGGGTGTTCCTGATCGCCGTGCTGGTGCAGCGGCCGGGGCTGTGGTCGTCCGCGTGGCGGCCCCTGGGCGTCGCCGTGGCGGTGTGCACCGTGCTGGCCGGGTCGCTGCTGGCGTACCCGCTCTACGTGCAGTTCGCCGGGCCGATGGCGTACCACGGGCTCAGCGACGCCGTCCGCGACTACGGCAACGACATCGCCGCGTTCTTCGCCCCCGGCTCGCCCACCCTCGGCGGCAACGAGCGCGCCAACGTCAATCTCGCGCCGAACTACTCGGAGGAGAACGCCTTCCTCGGCTGGAGCCTCGCCCTCATCGCCGTCGGCATCGTGCTCTGGCTGCGCCGCGAGCCGATCGTCCGCGCCCTCGCCGCGACCGGCGCGTTCTTCGCGCTGCTCTCCCTCGGCGAGCGGGTGTCCTGGTGGGACCGGGAGCTGTTCACCGGCCCCTGGGAGTTCCTGGTGCGGCTGCCGCTGCTCGACGCCGTCGTGCCCACCCGGTTCGGCATGATCACCACCGTGGTGGTGGGGGTGCTGCTCGCCGTGGCCGTCGAGCGGGTCTGGGCGCTGCGCACGGCCGAGGCCCGCACCATGCGTACCCTCGGGGTGGCCGCGCTGGTCATGGCGCTGCTGCCGATCGCGCCGATGCCGCTGAAGGTCACCTCCCGCCCGCCGGTGCCGAAGTTCATCACCGCCGACCGGTGGCGCGACTACGTCGGCCCCGACCAGACCCTCGTGCCGATCCCGGTGCCGAGCATGGGCAACACGCACGGGATGCGGTGGGCCGCCACCACCAACCTCGACTTCAAGATCCCGGGCGGCTACTTCCTCGCCCCGCGCAACGGCAACACCGGCGACCCGGGCCGGTTCGGCGGGCGCCCCAGCGGCGTCGGCGAACTGCTGGAGGACGTGGCCAGCACCGGCCGCACCCCGAAGCTCGACGACCGCCAGCGCCGCCGCTCGCTGGACGAGCTGCGGCACTGGCGGGCCGCGATCCTGGTGCTCCCGGTCGGCCAGCACAACGCCGAGCCGCTGCGGCGTACCGTCGAGGACCTGGTCGGCCCGGCGCGCCGCGAGCTGGACGTCTGGGTCTGGGACGTGCGGACCCTGACCGGCCCGTCGGCCTGATGGCCGCGCCCGCCGCCGACGTCGCGCCGGGCGGGCGGCGGCAGCCGGGCCCGGTGCGGACCCGACGGGTACGCAGCGTCGACGCCGCCGTCGTCGCCGGCTACCTCGGCCTGGCGGTGCTGCTCACCAGCCGCCAGTGGGGCCGGCCCGACCGGCTGTTCCACCAGGACAACGACCAGATGCTGTTCGAGTGGATGCTCGCCCGGGCGGCCCGCGCGGTCACCGCCGGGGAGAACCCGCTGCACAGCGCGGCCCTGAACGCCCCGGACGGGGTGAACCTGATGGCCAACACGTCGGTGCTTGGGCTGGGCGTGCCGCTGGCCCCGGTGACGCTGCTGTTCGGCACGCAGACGGCCTTCCTCGTGGCGGTCGTGGTCAGCCTGGCCGGCACCGCCACCGCCTGGTACGTCCTGCTGGCCCGCCGGCTGGTCGGCTCCCGCGTCGCCGCCGCCGTCGGCGGCCTCGTCTGCGGCTTCGCCCCGGGCATGGTGGCCCAGGCCGGGGCGCACCTGCACATGGCCGCCCAGTTCCTGGTGCCGCCGATCCTGGCGCTGGTGTTCCGGCCCGGCACCGACCGGGTCCGCCGGCACGGGGTGGCGCTCGGGCTGCTCGTGGCGTACCAGGTCTTCGTCGGCGAGGAACTGCTCGTCTTCCTGGCGCTCGCCGCCGGGGTGTTCGCCGTGGCGTACGCCCTCGCCGACCGGGCGGCGGCCCGCCGGCTGGCGCCCGCCCTCCTCGGCCGGCTCGGCGTGGGGGCGCTGGTGGCGGGGGCGCTGCTGGCGTACCCGCTGTGGTTCCAGTTCCTCGGCCCGCAGCACTACCGGGGGATGCCCTTCCACGCGCGGGGCTTCCAGCTCGACGCGGCCTCGTTCACCGCGTCGGCCCGGCAGACGGTCCTCGGCGACGGGTACCTGCCCGGGCTGCTCTCGCCGAACCCCACCGAGGAGAACTCGTTCTTCGGGCCGGGCCTGCTGGTGCTCGCCGTGGTGGTCGTGGCCTGGCTGTGGCGTCGGCCGCTGGTGCGGGCCCTCGCCGCCGTCGGGCTGCTCGCCGCCCTGTTCTCCCTCGGCGACACCGTCCGGGTCGACGGCGCGTCGACCGGGCTGCCCGGGCCGTACCGGCTGCTGGCCGGGGTGCCGCTGCTCGACCTCGTGGTGCCGGCCCGGTTCGCCCTGATCTGCGTGCCGGTGCTGGGGGTGCTGGTCGCGCTCTCGCTGGACCGGGCGCTCGCCCTGGCCCCGGTCGGCGGCGGGGCGGTGTCGGCCGGGCCGGGCTCCGGGGGCGGGGCGACCGCCTTGTCTGGGACCGGCTCCGAGGGTGGGGCGGCGGCCTTGTCTGGGACCGGCTCCGGGGGCGGGGCGACCGCCTTGTCTGGGACCGGCTCCGGGGGCGGGGCGGCGGCCGACCGGCCGGGGGTGCCGGTGCGGCTGCTCTGGGGCGGGGCCGTGGCCGCCGCGCTGCTCCCGCTGGCCCCCACGCCGATCCGCACCGTGCCGACGTGGCCGGTGCCGGCCTTCGTGGCCGACGGCGGCTGGCGGGCGTACGTGCCGGCCGGGCGGACCCTCGTGCCGGTGCCGCCGGTGACCGGCGCGGGGGTGAGCCCGGCGACCTTCTGGTCGGCCCGCACCGGGCTGGCCTTCACGGCGCCGGGCGGCTACTTCATCGGCCCGGGCGCCGCCGACGACCCGACCGCCCACTGGGGCGCGCCCGACCGCCCGACGGCGGCGCTGCTGCGCCGGGCGGCCGAGACCGGCGAGGTGCCGGTGGTGACCGACGCGGACCGCCGGCAGGCGGTGGCGGACCTGCGCCACTGGCGGGCGGCGGTGCTGGTGCAGGGCGGGCTGCACCGGGGCGAGGCGGTCCGCCGCACCGTCGACGCGCTCGTCGGCCCGGGGCGCGAGGTCGACGGCGCGTGGGTGTGGGACGTGCGCCCCCTGGTGGGCTGACGGCCGCCGCGCCGCCGCGGCCGGCGCGCCCGCGCCGCGGCGTTAACAAGGGGCCCCTGCTATGCAGAATGCGTTAACAGGGGGCCCTTCCTTACACCTGCCAGAGCCAGACGTCGTCGACGCGCTGCGGGGGGCCGAGCAGGGCGGTCATCAGCTCGCGCAGAACCGCCTCGCGGGGATGCGCGCCGAGGACGACCACGGACGCCTTCCAGTAGCGCAGGTCCTCGACGGCCTGCCGGCGGTTCTCCTCGGTCAGCGGCGGCACGACGCCGGTGTCCATCGTGGAGTAGATAAGAGTGCTGGTCGGCCGGTTCGGGGCGCCGAAGACGCCCTCGCCGTCGGGGTTCGGCCCGATGAAGTAGCCGCCGGGGATCGGGAACTCGTGCCCGGTCAGCGCGCTCCAACGCAGCGTGGGCAGGCCGTGCACGTTGCTCGGGATCGGCACCGGCACCAGGGTCCGGCCCGCCGGGACGTACGGCCGCCAGCCGCCGGACGTGATGAAGTGCGGCGGCGGGTCGATCCGCTCGGCGGGCAGCGGGCGGGGGACCAGCGGCAGCACGGCGAGCGCGAGCGCCGCGTACCCGACGGGGCGCAGCCAGCGGCCCGCCCGGCCGGCGGTCCCGGCCCCGGTTCCGGCCGGTGCGGTGCGGGCCAGCGCGTCCCAGGCCAGGGCGAGCAGCACGCCGACGGCGGCGGCCACCACCAGGGCCAGCCGGGTGGGCATCATCATCTCCACCAGCGGCAGGTCGTCCGGGATGTACGCCCACGGCCCGTCGATCGTGGTCTCCGCCCCGTCGAAGCGCACCACCGGGCCGATCGAGGCGACGGTGAACACGACCACCAGCACGGCGACGATCCGGGCGGGCAGCGACCGGCGCACCAGCAGCGCCAGCGCGACCAGCGCCACCAGCACCAGCGGCCAGCCGAACCAGGTGTTCTGCTCGGTGAGGCCGATGGTCTTCTCCACCGCCTCGTCGCCCGCCACGGTGTCCCGGGCGAACGTGACGAAGGCCACCAGGTCCTCGCCCCAGTTGTGGAACACCCCGCCCTGCAACCCCCGGTAGGACTGCGGGCCGTTGAACTGGAACCAGATCGGGTACGCCGTGAGCAGCAGCGCCAGCGCGCCGCCGAGGCCGAGCGCGGACAGGAAACCGCGGGCGCGGGCCCACGTCGCCCGGGGCCGCTGCGCCGCGTACGCCAGCACGACCACCAGGCAGGCCAGCGCCGTGAGCAGCAGCATCTCCTCGTTGATGAAGATCTGGTACGCCACGAGCAGCCCCAGCGCCACCCCGTCGCGCCGCCAGCTGCGGCCCGCCGCGCCCAGCAGCAGCACCCGCGCCACGATCAGCGGCAGCAGGTAGTTGGAGACGAAGTTCGGCTGCCCGTTGGCGTGGTGCACGATGCCGGGCGCGAAGCCGAGGAACGCGCCGCCGAGGAACGCCGCCGCGCGCGAGCGCACCAGGTGCCGCGACAGCATCCAGTACGAGGTGGCCGCCGTCGCCGCGAGCGCCCCGCCGAGATAGAGGGCGTACGTCACCTGCGGGCCGAACAGCAGCGTCACCGGCGCCAGCGGCAGGGTCGCGCCGAGCAGCGACGTGTTCGCCATCATGTTCACCCCGTCCGGGGCGTTCTGGCGCAGGGAGAACAGCGGGTTCTCCAGGTGCTGCACGGAGTACGCGCCGTGGGCGAAGAGCCACTCGAACCAGCTGTGGTCGGTCGGCAGGTGCGACGACACGCGGTGCTCGACGTCGCCCCAGTAGTTGAGGCACACGAGGACGCCGAGGAGCACGTACGCTCCGATGGCCAGCAGGTCGGCGCGGGCCGGCCGCCAGCGGGGCCGGCGGGGTGTGCCTGTGCCCGCCGCCCCGGGCCCGGTCGAGCTGGCCCCCGTTTCGACGGGTGCGGAGTCGACGGGTGCGGAGTCGGAGTTCAGCGAGGGGTCTACCACCGGCACGGCCACGACGCGCCATCGTACAGGCGCGTGCGCGCGGTCCCGGTCGGCCGGTGCGCCCCACAGCGGTCCGGGAGGACGCGTCGCGGGAGCGCCGGCCACGGCCCGGGAAGGAGCGAGGGTGACGCTGATCGACCTCGGCGAGGTGCGCGGCGACCGGGAGCCGGAGCCCGCTTCCCGGCCGCCCCGGGCGGTGGGCCGACCCCTGCGGGTGGCGCTGGCCGGTCTGCTCGCGCTGTTCGTCCTGGCCTCGTCGGCGCCCGTGGCGCGCCCCGCGTCGGCGGTGCTCGGCGGCCAGCTGGGCTCCCAGGTCGTCGTCCTCGGCGGCCGGGTCTACGTGCTGGCCCCGGAGGTGGGCACCGGCGGGTCCCGCGAGGTGACCGCCCACGCGACGCCCGCCGGGGCCGGCGCCGGCATCCGGACGCTGTGGCGTACGGCCGTGGCGAGCACCGGTCGCCTGGACGGCGTGCAGGAGCGGGACGGCGTCGCCCTGCTCATCGACTACCAGCCGGCCGGCGTGGAGACCGTCGCCGTGGACGCGGCGACCGGCGAGCGGCGCTGGCAGCAGGCCGGCTACCCGGTGCTCGCGGCCCGCGGGGGCCTGCTGCTCCTCGGCGACGACAACGAGCGGGGCGAGCTGCGGTCGGTGGACCCGACGTCGGGCCGCGTCCGGTGGTCGGTGCCGGGTCACCTGGGCCAGGCGGCCTTCCACTACCGCGACGAGGACTGGGCGGCCGATCAGGTGGCGCTGGTCACGGCCGCCGGCCGGATCGAGCTGCGCGACGCGGTCTCCGGGGCGGTGCAGGCGACCCTCGCCCCGCCGCCCGGCGGCTGGCAGGGGGGCCTGCAGGTCGAGGTCAGCGGTGACCTGCTGCTGGCCTTCGAACAGGACGAGGGCGAGGTCTGGCGGGTGACCGCGTACGGCCTCGCCGCGCTGGACCGGCGCTGGGCGGTGGAGCGGCCGAGCTTCGGCTACGCGGGGACGTGCGGGAAGGTGATCTGCGCCTTCGCGTACCAGGGCTCCGAACTGTCCGGGCTGGACCCGGCGACCGGCGGGGTCCGGTGGACGAACCCCCGCTGGCAGACGGTCGTCGCGGTGCGCGGCGACCGGCTCCTGGTGATCGCCGACGACCAGGCGGGCGGCACGGCCAGCCACCTCGGCGTGCTCGACGCCGCGACCGGGCGGGAGGTCGCCGACCTGGGGCGCTGGGACCTGGCGTTCAGCCGCACCCCGGACGGGCCGTACTACGGCACCCGGCCCGACCGCGCCGGCGGCGGCCTGGTCGTCGTGGAGCTGGACCTGGCGGGGGCGGTGGCCCGGCTGCGCGACGTGCTGCCCGACGCGGCGGGGGACTGCGCCGCCGACGGCCGCGACATCGTCTGCCGCCGGCAGGCCGGCACGTACGGCTGGTGGCGGCTGCCCGCCTGACGGTCCCCCCGGCGGCCTTTCCGCCCGGTCCTCCCCGCCCGGACGCCCGGCCGGGCCGGGTGCCACGCTGGTTTGGTGGCCGGCACTAGGTTGTCGGAAGGTCGGCCGGCGAGGAGGCGGGTATGCGGGTGTTGGTGGTCGAGGACGAGCGCAACCTCGCCGACGCGATCGCGCGCGGGCTGCGCAAGCGCGGCATGGCCGTCGACGTCGCCTACGACGGCGACAGCGGCCACGAGATGGCCTTCGTCACCCGGTACGACGTGGTGGTGCTGGACCGGGACCTGCCCGGCATGCACGGCGACCAGATCTGCGCCGAGCTGGCCGCCTCCGGCACGCTGACCCGGGTGCTCATGCTCACCGCCAGCGGCACCGTCGCCGACCGGGTCGAGGGGTTGCAGCTCGGCGCGGACGACTACCTGCCCAAGCCGTTCGCCTTCGACGAGCTGGTCGCCCGGGTGCAGGCGCTGGGCCGGCGGGCCACCCCGGCCGCCCCGCCCGTGCTGGCCGTCGCCGACCTGGTGCTCGACCCGGCCCGCCGGGTGGTGACCCGGGGCGGGGCCGCGGTCGACCTGACCAACAAGGAGTTCGGGGTGCTGGCCGAGCTGCTCAAGGCGCGCGGCGCCGTCGTCTCCAGCGAGGAGCTGCTGGAGCGGGTCTGGGACGCCAACACCGACCCGTTCACCACCATCGTCCGGGTGACCGTGATGACGCTGCGCCGCAAGCTCGGCGACCCGCCGCTGATCGAAACGGTGGTCGGCGCCGGCTACCGCACCGCCGAGGGGCTGTCGTGAGCGTCCGCCTGCGGCCGACCCTGCGGCTGCGCCTCACGCTGCTCAACGGGGTGCTGCTGGTGGGCGCCGGGACGATCCTGGTGCTGCTGGCCTGGCTGCTGGTCCGCGACGCGCTGCGTCCCACCGACGAGCTGCTGCCCGGCACCACCGTGCTGCTGGCCGACGGCCGGTCCCTGGACGCGGGGGAGTGGCAGCGGCAGCTCGTCGACGCCGCGTCCCGGGAGCTGCTGGTCAAGGGCCTGCTGGCCCTGCTGGCGATCAGCGTGGTCGGGGTGGCCGGCGCGTACGCGGTGGCGGGCCGGGCGCTGCGCCCGCTGCACCAGGTCACCGCGACCGCCCAGCGCCTCGGCGAGGCCACCCTCGACCAGCGGATCGGCTGGTCCGGGGCGGACGACGAGGTGGCGGAGCTGGCCAAGACGTTCGACGCGATGCTGGACCGGATCGCCGCCGCGTTCGAGGCGCAGAAGCGGTTCGTCGCCAACGCCTCGCACGAGCTGCGTACCCCGCTCGCGGTGATGCGGACCGAGATCGACGTGACGCTCAGCGACGACGAGGCCGACGCCGCCGAGTACCGCCGGATGGCCACCGTGGTCCGCGACGCCTCGGAACGGGCCAACGGCCTGGTCGACGCCCTGCTGGTGCTGGCCCGCAGCGAGGCCCAGGCGGGGCGGCGGCTGGGCCGACGCACCGAGTGTGACCTGGCCGCCGGCACCGTCAACGCGTTGTCGGCCGTGCGCCGGGAGGTGGAGCGGATCGGGCTGCGGGTGCAGACGTCGCTGGAGCCCGCGCCGGTGGTGGGCGATCCCGGTCTGCTGGACCGGCTGGCCGGCAACCTGATCGAGAACGCGGTGCGCTACAACCACCTGCACGGCCGGATCACGGTGCGCACCGGCACGGACGGCTGCACGTCCTGGCTGGTGGTCGCCAACACCGGCTTCGAGGTCAGCCCGGGCGACGTGCCGGGCCTGTTCGAGCCGTTCCGCCGGGGCGGGCAGGAACGCACCGGGGCGCGGGGCTCCGGGTTGGGCCTGTCCATCGTCCGGGCGGTCTGCGACGCGCACGGCGGCACGGTGCGGGTGTTCGCGCAGCCCGGCGGTGGCCTGGAGGTGACGGTGACCCTGCCGGCCGCCGACGCCGTGCCCGCCGTCGCCGGCCCTTCCCCCGTCGGGCGGTCCTGACGGTCGGCCCGGCCGGCGGCCCGCCGGGCGGCCCTGACCTGGCCCCGGGGCCGGTCGTGATCGGCTGTTCGTGTGCCCCGACCGGCTGACCCGGCGGGGTCCGCCTCCGGCGGGCAGCCCGACGTCGGGTGCTCGGGTGGAGCCGTCGCGCGGTTGGGGCAGAATCGGACGCCGCCGCTGGACTCGGCGGGCTCGGGTGCGTGAAGGTGTGATGGCGCCATGCCTCACGTGGTGCGCGCCGCCGAGCCGGCCGTCCCCGGCGGCCGGCTGTGAGCCGCACCTCCGTCCGCACGTGCTCCGGGAGTTGCCCGTGATTCGTTCCTCGTCCCTGACCCGCCGCGCCCCGGCGGTCCTCGCCGCGATCGCGCTGACCGCCGCCGGTCTCGTCGCCGGCAGCCCGGCGAGCGCCGCGCCCGACCACGACAAGGTGGTCTCCGCCGTCCCGTCCACGGCGTCGCCGGACATCGTGGACGGCACCGTGTTCGCCATCCACGACGCCGGCACGAAGATCATCGCGGCGGGCTCGTTCACCACGGTGCAGAACCGCAACTCGGACGTGGACATCACCCGTAACTACGTGCTGGCGTTCGACAAGGCCACCGGCGCGGTGGACACCGCCTTCGTGCCGGTCGTCGACAACGAGGTGAACGCGGTGGCGGCCGGCCCGACCGCCGGCACGGTCTACCTGGCCGGCAAGTTCAACACGGTCAACGGGGTGACCCGGCGCAAGGTCGCCCTGGTCAACGTCGCCACCGGGGCCACTGTCACCAGCTTCGCCGGGCCGGCGTTCAACGGCCTCGTCGACGACGTCGCCCTGGTCGGCGACCGGCTGCTCGTCGGCGGCATCTTCACCACCGCCGGCAACGCCAACCCGCGCGGCGGCCTCGCCTCGCTCAACGCCACCACCGGCGCGCTGGACAGCTACCTGACCACCACGCTCACCGAGAACCACAACTACGACGGGGTGAGCGGGTCCAAGGCCGGCGTCGGCGCGGAGAAGCTCGCGCTCTCCCCGGACGGCACCCAGCTCGTCGTGATCGGCAACTTCAAGAAGGCCGACGGGGTGCTGCACGACCAGATCGTGCGGCTGGACCTCGGCGCGACCGCCGCGACCGTCGCCGACTGGAACACCAGCCGGTACACCCCGCGCTGCTCGTGGAAGGCGTTCGACTCGTACATGCGGGACGTGGCCTTCGCCCCGGACGGCAGCTACTTCGTGGTGGTCACCACCGGCGGCCAGTACAGCGGGTCGCTCTGCGACACCGCCGCCCGCTGGGAGGCCGCCGCGACCGGCGACGAACAGCAGCCCACCTGGGTCGACTACTCCGGCGGCGACACCTTCCTCTCGGTCGGCATCAGCGAGCAGGCCGTCTACGTCGGCGGGCACCTGCGCTGGCTCAACAACACCCTGGGCGGCGACAACGCGAAGGCCGGGGCCATCGGCCGGGCCAGCATCGCCGCCCTCGACCCGCGCAACGGGCTGCCGCTGTCGTGGAACCCGGGCCGGCACCCGCGCGGCTACGGCGTGGCCGAGATGCTCGTCACCCCGCAGGGCATCTGGCTGGGCTCCGACCAGTCCTGGATCGGCAACTTCCAGTACCGGCGGGAGCGGATCGCGTTCTTCCCGCTGACCGGCGGCAAGGCCCCGCACCCGACCACCACCGCCGGCCTGCCCGGCACGGTCTACCAGGCCGGCGTGCCCGTGCCGACGAACGTGCTGTACCGGGTCAACGCCGCCGGCCCCGCCGTCGCGTCGACCGACAACGGGCCGGACTGGAGCGCCGACACCGCCGACGCGCCCAGCCCGTACCACAACACCGGCAGCAGCGCCGCGAGCTACGGGGTCGTGCCCAACCTCGACGGGACCGTCCCGGCCGGCACCCCGGCCGCGCTCTACAGCACCGAGCGATGGGACGGCACCGGCGCGCCGGAGATGCAGTGGGACTTCCCGGTGCCCGCCGGCACCGAGGTCACCGTCCGGCTCTACCTGGCCAACCGGTACGCCGGCACCGGCACCCCCGGCAAGCGGGTCTTCGACGTGACCCTGGACGGCACGCTCGTCCTGAACGACCTCGACCTCGCGGTCACGCCGGGGCACGACACCGGCACCATGCGGGCGTTCACGATCGTCAGCGACGGCACCGTCGACATCGACTTCGGGCACGTGGTGGAGAACCCGCTCGTCAACGCCATCGAGATCGTCAAGACCGGCCCGCCGCCCGCCGGCACCGGCGACGAGGTGCAGGCCCGCTCGTACGACGGGGCGACCACGGTCGGCGCGGCCACCCCGGTCGCCAACCCCGACGACACGGACTGGTCGGAGGCGAAGGGCGCGTTCTGGGTCGGCGGCACCCTGTTCTACGGGATGGGCGGCGCGCTCCAGCGGCGCACCTTCGACGGGACGACCTTCGGCACGCCGAGCCTCGTCGACCCGTACCACGACGCCTACTGGGACACGGTGGAGACCGACTCCGGCCCGGACGGGCAGACGTACGCCGGGGTCACCACCAACTTCTACGCGGAGATCGCCAACGTCACCGGCATGCTCTACACCAACGGCCGGCTCTACTACACCCTCTCCGGCCAGAACGGGCTGTTCTGGCGCTGGTTCACGCCGGACAGCGGTGCGGTCGGCGCCGACAAGTTCACCGTCGCGGGGGTGACCGGGTTCGCCGACACCGGGTCGATCTTCCTCGCCGGCGGCACCCTCTACCGGGTCAGCCGCTCGACCGGCGCGCTGGCCTCCACCGCGTGGGCCGGCGGCGTGCCCACCGGCGCGTTCACCACCGTCAGCGGCCCCGCCGTCGACGGGGTCAACTGGCGCGCCAAGGCCGTCTTCGTCGGCCCGTAGACCCCCGCCGCACCACGGGGGCACCCCGGCCCGGCTCCGCGTTCGCGCGGCGCCGGGCCGGTGCCCTTTCCGGGGTACGCGTCGACCGGGCCCCGCCGCGCGTCCCGGCGGAAACGGCGTTGCGGGGCGGCCGGTGGCGTGCCAGGATCGTCCCCGTCAGCCCGACGGCCGGAGGGAGGTGCGGTTGATGTCCACCACGACCAGTCCCGCGCCCCGCTCCACCCGCCGCTGACCTCTGCCGATCCCGCGGGGCGCCCACTCCACCACGGAGGCGACCGTGAGCGCACGGATCAGGAACATCAGCATCGACTGTCACGACACCTACGCCCTGGCCGGGTTCTGGGCGCAGGTGTTCGGCACCGGGCGGCAGCCCGACGACCACCCCGGCGACCCGGAGGCGATGGTGCTCGCCGCCGACGGGGAGACCGTGCTGTTCCTCCAGGTGCCGGAGGGCAAGACGGTGAAGAACCGGGTCCACCTGTGCCTGGAGCCGGCCGACCGGTCCCGCGACGCCGAGGTCGAGCGGCTGCTCGCCCTCGGCGCGACCCAGGTCGACGACCAGCGGCGGCCGGACGGCACCGGCTGGGTGGTGCTCGCCGACCCGGAGGGCAACGAGTTCTGCGTGCTGCGCAGCGCCGCCGAGCGGGAGGCGTCGGCCTAGCCCCGGAAACGGGCCGGGCCCCCGCGCGGTGCGCGGGGGCCCGGTCTTTCGCCCGGGCCGCCTCGCGTGAGGGGCCCGGTCACCCGCCGGTCAGGAGCGCTGCTCGATCTGGCCGCGCATCGTGACGAACTCGGCCTCCGCCTCCTTGGCGGACTTGAAGAACACCACGATCATGCCGAGGCTGCCCCGGTCGGCCCAGACGCAGACGCCCAGCGGCATGCCCGCGGTCTTGCCGTCGCCGCAGCGCGCCTCGCCGCCGAGCGGGCCCGGCTCGGTGGGGGTCATCTCCTTGACGGTCAGCTCCGTCTTGAGGCCGGCGATCGCGTCGTCCAGCTCCTTCTTCGGGTCCGCCAGCACGCCCGACGCCGCGGCGACCATCACGAGGTCCTGCTTGGCGGCGTCGCCGTAGAACGCCCCGGCGGTGCTGGTCTCGTTCTGCACGGTCGACTTCATGTCGGCGACCAGCTCGTCCGACAGCTTCGTCAGCTCCGGGTCGGTGACCTGCTTGCGGCCGGCGAGGGTGGCCGGGGCGGTGACCCGGGTGTTGGTGGCGTCGACCACGTCGCCGACCTCGTCCTTCACGGCGAACCAGGTGATCGCCGCGCCGCCGAGGCAGAGCACGAGCACCACGGCCAGGACGATGAGCACGATCTTGCCGGCCTTGGACTTCTTCGGCGGCAGCGGCGCGGCGGACGGCGCGCCGTACGGCTGGCCGGCCGGCGGCGGGTAGCCGCCCGGCCGCTGCGGGGCGGGCTGCTCCCCGTAGGGCTGCTGCGGATAGGGGTTGCCCGACGGCTGGGACATGTCGATTCAGCTCCAGTTAGTTGATCAGGAGCGGTGATCGTAGCCAGACCCACCGACAGCAGCCGACCCCGCCGGGGCGAAGGTGAGGTGAACGACGATCGCGGGGGAGCGGGAGGATCAGGCGGGCAGGCTGGCCACGCCGGGCGGCAGGAACCGCCGGCCGGTCACCCGCTCGCTGGTGCCCGTCCGGTCCAGGTACGGCGTGACGCCGCCCAGGTGGAACGGCCACCCCGCGCCGAGGATCAGGCACAGGTCGATGTCCTGCGCCTCGGCGACGACGCCCTCGTCGAGCATCAGCCGCACCTCCTGCGCCAGCGCGTCGAGCGCGTTGCGCCGCACCTGCTCGGCGGTCAGCGGCTCGTCGCCGACGACCAGCAGCTTGGCGACGTCGGCGTTGATCTCGTCGTCGACCACGATCGGCTGACCCGACTCGGCGATCCGGCGCAGGTTCTCGCTCACGGCGAACCGGTCCGGGAACGCGCCGTGCAGGGTGCCGCCCACGTGGTACGCCACGGCCGGGCCGACGAGCTGGAGCAGGGCGAGCGGGCGCATCGGCAGGCCCAGCGGGTCCAGCGCGGCGTTCGCCACGTCCAGCGGGGTGCCGGCGTCGACGGCGGCGAAGACGGTGCCGAGGAAGCGGGTGAGCAGGCGGTTGACCACGAACGCCGGGGCGTCGGACACCAGCACGCTCGACTTCTTGAGCTGCTTGCCGACCGCGAACGCGGTGGCGAGGGTGGCGTCGTCGGTGCGCGCGCCCCGGACGATCTCCAGCAGCGGCAGCACCGCGACCGGGTTGAAGAAGTGGAAGCCGACCACCCGCTCCGGGTGCTCCAGCTCGGCGGCCATCGCGGTGACCGACAGGCTGGAGGTGTTCGTGGCGAGCACCGCCTCCGGGGAGACGATCTTCTCCAGCTCGGCCCAAACCTGCTTCTTGACGTCCAGGTCCTCGAACACGGCCTCGATGACGAAGTCGGCGTCGGCGAACGCGGCCTTGTCGACCGAGCCGCTGACCAGCCCGTACAGCTTGGCGGCCGTGCCCTTGTCCATCCGGCCCTTGCTGACGGCCTTCTCGATCTGGGTGTGCACGTAGCCCACACCCTTGTCGACGCGGCCCTGGTCGAGGTCGGTCAGGACGACCGGCACCTGGAGGCGGCGGGCGAACAGCAGCGCGAGCTGGCTGGCCATCAGGCCGGCGCCGACGATGCCGACCTTGTTCACCGGCCGGGCCAGGCCCCTGTCGGGCGCGCCGGCCGGCCGCTTGGCCCGCCGCTGCACCAGGTCGAACGCGTAGAGCCCGCTGCGCAGCTCCTCAGAGAAGATCAGGTCGGCGAGGGCCTCGTCCTCGGCGGCGGTGCCGGCCGCGAAGTCGGCGTCCTTCGCCGTCTCCAGCAGGTCCAGCGCCTTGTACGCGGCGGGGACCGCGCCGTGCAGCCGCGCATCGAGGGTCTGCCGGGCGAAGTAGAGCACGCCCGCCCACATGTCCCTGTCGACCTCGGGCCGGGTCACGGTGATCTCGCCGCGCACCACGCCGGCCGCCCACTGCAGGGACCGTTCCAGGAAGTCGGCCGGCTCCAGCAGCACGTCGGCGATGCCCAGCTCGGCGGCCTGCTTCGGCTTGAGCATCTTGTTCTGCATCAGCGGGTTCTGCAGGATCACCTGGGTGGCGGCCGGGATGCCGATCAGGTTCGGCAGGAGCTGGGTGCCGCCCCAGCCGGGGATCAGGCCGAGCGAGACCTCCGGCAGCGCCAGGGCCGACGCCCCGCCGGACAGCGTCCGGTAGTGGCAGTGCAGCGCCAGCTCCAGGCCGCCGCCCATCGCCGCGCCGTTGACGAACGCGAACGTCGGGACCGTGCTGTCCTTCAGCCGGGCGAAGACCCGGTGGCCGAGCCGGCCGATCTCCAGGGCCTGCTCCCGGTCGGCGAGCTGCGGCAGGCTGGTGATGTCGGCGCCAACACAGAAGATGTACGGCTTGCCGGTGACCGCGACGAACGCCGGGTCCGCCGCGAGGGCGGCGGTGATCGCCTCGTCGAGGCTGGTCAGGCCGCCCGGGCCGAAGCTGTTCGGCTTGGTGTGGTCGAAGCCGTTGTCGAGGGTGATCAGGGCGGCCGGGCGGGCCAGCCCCGGCACGTTCACCTGGCGCAGCAGCGCCCGGGTGACCACCTCGTTCGGTGCGGCGAGCGCGCTCACTCGTTGCCCTCCTGTCCAGCCGGAACGGCGGAACCGGTCCAGTGCGGGTTCTCCCAGATGACCGTGCCGCCCATGCCGATGCCGATGCACATGGCGGTGAGGCCGTAGCGGACCTCGGGGTGCTCGGCGAACTGCCGGGCGAGCTGCGTCATCAGCCGCACCCCGGAGGACGCGAGCGGGTGACCGATGGCGATGGCGCCGCCCCACGGGTTGACCCGGGGGTCGTCGTCGGCGATGCCGAAGTGGTCGAGGAAGGCGAGCACCTGCACGGCGAACGCCTCGTTCAGCTCGAACAGGCCGATGTCGTCGATGCTCAGGCCGGCGATGCGCAGCGCCTTCTCCGTCGACGGGATCGGCCCGACGCCCATCACCTCGGGCTCGACGCCGACGAAGCCGTACGACACCAGCCGCATGGCGACCGGGAGGCCCAGCTCGCGGGCGGTGTCCTCGGCGGCGAGCAGGCTCGCGGTGGCCCCGTCGTTCAGGCCGGCCGCGTTGCCCGCGGTGACCTTGCCGTGCGGGCGGAACGGGGTCTTGAGGGTGGCGAGCTTCTCCAGCGACGTGTCGCGGGGCGCCTCGTCGACCGTGGCCAGACCCCAGCCGCCCTCGTCGTCGCGGATCGCCATCGACACCAGGTCGCCCTGGAGCTTGCCGTTGGCGTACGCCTTCGCGGTCTTCTGCTGCGAGGCGAGCGCGAACGCGTCCGTGCGCTCCTTGGTGATGTGCGGCACCCGGTCGTGCAGGTTCTCCGCCGTGGCCCCCATGACCAGGGCGGACGGGTCGACCAGCTTCTCCGCGACGATCCGCGGGTTGGGGTCGACGCCCTCGCCCATCGGGTGCCGGCCCATGTGCTCGACGCCGCCGGCGATCGCCACGTCGTACGCGCCCATGGCGATGCCGCCGGCCACGGTGGTGACGGCGGTCATCGCCCCGGCGCACATCCGGTCGATGGCGAAGCCCGGGACGGTCTTCGGCAGGCCGGCCAGCAGGGCGGCGGTGCGGCCGATGGTGAGGCCCTGGTCGCCGATCTGGGTGGTGGCGGCGATGGCGACCTCCTCGACCCGCTCCGGCGGCAGCTGCGGGTTGCGGCGCAGCAGCTCGCGGATGCAGCGGATCACCAGGTCGTCGGCGCGGGTGTTGGCGTACATGCCACCCGCCTTGCCGAACGGGGTGCGGACGCCGTCGACGAAGACGACATCGCGGACTTCACGGGGCACTTGAGCCTCCTTTTCGACCCTGACTCGGCCACGTCGCCGACCAGCGGCACCACGGACCGAACGAGGATCGCGGCACGGGCGTGGTCCCTCGGATGCTACTCGCCAGTAACCATCGTCGACACCACCCCCCGTGTGGCCCACCCCACACCGGCGCGGCGTCCGGCGCGGGGCGGCGCTCGCCGCCGACCCCGCGACCGCCGCCGACCCACCGACCGGCCCCCGACCGGCCCCGGCTGCCGCGTCAGGCCGCCGGGGCCGGACCCGCGAGCGCGGCGGTCAGGTCGGGCACCAGCAGCGCAAGCTGCCACTCGCGCGCCCCGAAGCCGCGCAGCGTCTCGGCGACCGTCGCCTCGGTCACCTCCTCCGGCGGGGTCCAGGCGAGCCGGCGGACCGAATCCGGGGCGATCAGGTTCTCCGGTGGCAGGGCGTGCTCGCCCGCGATCCGGACCACCACCTCCCGGCACCGGGCCAGCCGGCCCGCCGCCACCGGGTCCCGCTCCGCCCAGCGGTGCGGCGGGGGCGGCCCCTCCACCACCGGGGTCACCGGCAGCGCGTCGTCGGGCAACTGCCGGGCGTCGTCCAGCGCCGCCAGCCAGGTGCGGGCCAGTCGACGCACCGACCGGCCGCCGAAGCCCGGCAGGGTCAGCAGCGACTTCTCGTCCTTCGGGTCCAACTCGGCGGCCGCCACGATCGCCGAGTCCGGCAGGACCCGGCCCGGCGCGGCGTCCCGGCGGGCGGCGATCTGGTCGCGGGCGTACCAGAGGGCCCGGATCCGCGCCTGGGCGCGCGCCCCGCGCACCCGGTGGATGCCGGAGGTGCGCCGCCACGGCTCCGCCCGGACCCGGGGCGGGCGGTCGACGCTGCGCACCAGCGCGGCGAACTCCTCCGCCGCCCACGCCGACTTGCCCTGGCGGGCCAGCTCCGCGTCGAGCACGTCACGCAGGTCGGTCAGCATCTCCACGTCCAGCGCGGCGTACGTGAGCCACGACTCCGGCAGCGGCCGGCTCGACCAGTCCGCCGCCGAGTGGTGCTTCTCCAGGCTGAAGCCGAGTAGCTGCTCGGTCAGCGCGGCCAGCCCGACCCGCTCGAATCCCGCCAGCCGGGCGGCCAGTTCCGTGTCGAACAGCCGGCGCGGGCGCAGCCCCACCTCGGCCAGGCAGGTCAGGTCCTGGCTGGCGGCGTGCAGCACCCACTCGGCGTCGGCGATGGCCAGGTCCAGGCTGCTCAGGTCGGGCAGCGGCAGCGGGTCGATCAGCACGGTGCCGGCCCCCGCCCGGCGCAGCTGCACCAGGTATGCCCGCTGGCTGTAGCGGTAGCCCGAGGCGCGTTCGGCGTCCAGGGCGACCGGGCCGGTGCCGGCGGCGAAGCGGGCCACGACCTCGGCCAGCCCGGCCTCGGTCGTCACCGGCTCGGGTGTCCCCTCGCGGGGGGCGGTCAGGGGCACGGGCCCGTCGACGGTCGGTTCGGGCCCCGCGTCCACCGGCTCCGGCGCGGCCGACGGCGGTTGGTGCGGCTCGTTTCCCGTACGGCTTTCGGCGGCCCGACGGCGCAGGGGTGGTTCGTCGGTCACCTGACAACCCTAGTGCGCGCGGCGATCCGGCGCGCGCAGCCGGGTGCGGTGTGTGTCGGCGTCGCGCGGTGTGGGTCGGCGTCGGCTACTTGACCCGGCATGCCAGGGTCGGACATCGGGGAAGACAAAGCGCGGCGGCGCGGGTACGTTCCTTCGGGCCGCCGCCCGGGACGGAACCGACGTCGGCGGGCACCAGGGCGGCGACGGGGAGGACGTGACGATGACGACGGCTGGGTACGGTGCGACGGGCCCGGGACAGGGGCCCGGCGACGGCTCGGGCGGGAGTTGGGCCGCCCCGGCGCGACCCGCCGAGCCGCCGGTGGGCGAGCTGCCCGCCGCCGCGACCCCGTCCGGCGACACCCGTCCCGGCCCGCTGCCGCCCCGCATGGACCCGCCCCGGCTCGACCCGCACCGCGGCAGCGCCGCCGTCTATCCGCAGGCCGCAGGCTCCTACCCGCCGGCCGGAGGCGGCCACCCGCCCGCCGGTCAGGCCGCGTCGCCCGGTCACTGGCCCGGCTCGTCGCCCCCACCCGCCCAGCCCCCCGCGCCCGGCCAGTGGTCCGGTCCCGCGCCCGCCGGCTGGCCCGCCCCGCAGCAGCCACCCGCCGCCGGCCAGCAGTCGTCCGCCGCCGGCCAGCAGCCCCCGGCCGGGTACGCCGCCGCGCCGCCGTCGCCCGTGGTCCCCGGCCCGGCGTACCCGCACGGCGGGACCACCCCGGCCCCCGGGCCGGCCTGGCCCGCGACCGCCCCGACCGGCGGGGCCACCCCGCGTCCCCGGGGCAGGGCGCTGACGTTCGTCGCGTTCGGGCTCGCCCTGGTCCTGGCCGTGGTGAGCGGCGTGCAGGCGTACCAGATCAGTCGGCTCTCCGACCGGCTGGCCGACACCGACCAGCGGCTGGCCACCGCGCAGAGCGGCGACGGCGCCCGGCTCGACGGTCTGGAGCAGCGGGCGCAGGCCCTGGAGAAGCAGGCCGGGGCGCAGTTCAACCCGGAGGCGGTGGCCAGCGCCGTCCTGCCCAGCGTCTTCCGGGTCCGGGCCGGGCAGTTCACCGGCACCGCCTTCGCGGTCGGCAAGCCCGACACCGGCGGCGGCACCAACCTGTTCACCAACTTCCACGTGGTCGAGTCGGTCTGGGTCGGCGGCGGCCGGGAGGTCTTCCTCGAACGCACCGACCAGCGCTACCCGGCCACCATCGTCAAGGTCGACGAGGTCAACGACATCGCCCAGCTGCGCACCACCAGCAAGTTCACCGGGCTGGTGACGGCGTCCGCCGCGGTCAAGCCCGGCCAGCAGATCGTCGTCGTCGGCGCCCCGCTCGGCCTGCAGGACAGCGTCACCACCGGCGTGGTCAGCGCCTTCCGTGAGGCAGGCCAGGGCTCGGGCCCGGTCATCCAGTTCGACGCGCCGATCAACCCCGGCAACTCCGGTGGCCCGGTCATCAACGGCCAGAAGCAGGTGGTGGGCATCGCCACCGCCAAGGCCCGCGACGCCGAGGGCATCGGCCTCGCCGTACCCATCAAGGTCGCCTGCGACGGTTTCCGGATCTGCTGACTTCGGCCGCTCCGCGCCGTCCGTCCCGTACCAGCCGGTTCGTCGCGGCCCCGGCCACGGGCCGCCCCACCTGGAGGAAGAGAAGAATGTCGCAGCCACCGACCGGGCCGGGGAGCCAGCCGCCGTATCCGCCGCCGGGCGGCCCCGGCCAGCCCGTGCCCCCGCAGTACGACCCGACGGGCCAGCCGGCGGAGCCCACCCGGCAGTTCGCCCCGGGTCAGTACGGTACGCCGCAGCCGGCGGCGGAGCCGACCCAGCAGTTCGCCCCGGTTCAGCAGGGCGTGCCGCAGCCGCCGCAGCCAGCACAGCCGACCCAGCCGACGCAGCCGTTCGCCCCGGGTCAGTACGGTACGCCGCAGCCGGCGGCGGAGCCGACCCAGCAGTTCTCTCCGGTCCAGCAGAGCGCGTCGCAGCCGCAGCCGACGCAGCCGTTCACCGCGCCGGTGTCAACGCCGCCCGTTCCCGGTGCCGGATATCCGCCGGTGTCGACGCCACCGGTCTCGGGCGCCGGATATCCGCCGGTGTCGACGCCACCGGTCTCGGGTGCCGGATACCCGCCGGTTTCCGGTGCCGGGCACCCGCCGGTTTCCGGGCCGGGGCAGCCGTCGCCAGCGTTCGGCCAGCCGATGTCGGTGCCGCCCGCCTCGGGCCCGGCCTTCGGCCAGCCGATGTCCGGCCCGCCGGGAGCGATGCCGCCCTACGGCCAGCCGGGCGCGACGCCGTCCTACGGCCCGCCCGGCACGACGCCGCCCTACGGCGCCCCGGCACCGGCCGCCAACCGGGGCGGGCGCAAGGTGCTGGTCCTGGCCGTGGTGGCCGGGCTGCTCTTCGTCCTCGGCGGTGTGATGACCGGCCTCTACGTGACCAAGAGCAGCGAGCTGGACCGCACCGAGAAGCGGCTGACCGGCCAGGTCAGCGAGCGGGACGGCACGATCGCGGCGAACAAGACCGAGATCGAGAAGCTCAAGACCGACCTGCAGGCCGTGCGGGACAAGCTCTCCAACACCGAGCAGGACCTCACCGGCACCCGGAACGACCGGGACGAGCAGGCCCGGCAGAAGAAGGTCATCGCCACCTGCCTGGACAAGCTCACCAGTGCGTTGACGGCCGCGGCGGCGAACAACAAGGCCGCGTACGACAAGGCCACCGAGGGCATGAACAAGGTCTGCGACGAGGCCGAGAACTACCTCTGACGTCGCGCAGGTAGGAAGTCCCCGACCCCGCCCCGCCCACGCCACCACGGGCGGGGCGGGGCTGCGCCGGGCCCGGCACCTGGGGATCTTGGAGCGAAACGGCCCCTCCAGGGGCCGAAATCTTCCAAGATCTGAGGCGCGCGTCGTGCGGTGGGTGTTGGGCGGTGGGTGTTGTGCGGTGGGTCAGGCGGCGCCGGCCGGGCGGCGCTCCGTCAGGGACGTCACCCCGGGCGGGGGGAGGCCCGCCGTCGAGGCGAGCAGGGTGCACCAGGCCATCAGGTGCGGGGTCAGGTCCTCACCGAGCGGGGTCCACGAGGCCCGGATCTCGATGTCGCCGGCGGCCGGCGGCCCGGCTAGGTCGCCGAACCGGGTCGACATGGTCTGGGTGATCGTGCCCCCGATGGCCCGATGCGGGGCGTCCTGCGCGTCCAGCGCGTCGGTCAGCCAGGTCCAGCCCACCCCGGGCAGCAGCGGGTCGGCGGCGAGGTCGATCTCCAGCTCCGCCGTGACGTAGGTGACCAGCCGCAGGGTGCCCTGCCACGCCTCGTGCCCGGCGGGGTCGTGCAACAGGATCAGCCGCCCCGTGGCCACCTCGTCGTCGTCGCGCAGCACCGTCGCGGAGAGCGCGAAGGCGTACGGCGCGAGGCGTTGCGGCGCGCCGACCTCCTCCAGGACGATCTCCGATCGGGGCGCGGCCGACCGCAGCCCGGCGACCGCGCGGGCAAAGGTCTCCGGGAGCGCGATCGGGGGGGCCATGCCGGCAGCCTATGCCGCCCGCCGCCCGGCCGACGGAACGGCACGCCGACGGCCTGCGGCGGCGGCCCTCGCGGGTGCCGCGGACGGTGGATGGTGAGAGGGGCACCCTTCTCTACCGGATGCGTTAACAGGGGGCCCTTCCTTACACGTCACAAAAGGCGGCGGGGGTGGGGGAGGGGGTCCGGGGGCGTGGCACGATAGCCGCGATGAGCACCGAGACGACGGGCACCGCCGCCCGAGACGGAGAACCCCGCCGCAGCGGGACGGGCGGGTCGCCGTTCGTCCGGGCCTGCCGACGCGAGCCCGGCCCGCACACCCCGGTCTGGTTCATGCGCCAGGCCGGCCGCTCCCTCCCCGAATACCGCGAGATCCGCAAGAACGTGGGGATGCTGGAGTCCTGCCGCCGCCCCGAGCTGGTCGCCGAGATCACCCTCCAGCCGGTCCGCCGGCACGGGGTCGACGCGGCGATCCTGTTCAGCGACATCGTGGTGCCGGTGGCCGCCGCCGGGGTGGAGCTGGACATCGTCGCGGGCACCGGGCCGGTGGTCGCCGAGCCGGTGCGCACCCTCGCCGACGTCGAGCGGATCCGGCCCATCACCCGCGCCGACGTCTCCTACGTCGACGAGGCGGTGCGGCTGCTCGTCGCCGAGCTGGGCGACACCCCGCTGATCGGCTTCGCCGGCGCTCCGTTCACGCTGGCCAGCTACCTGGTCGAGGGCGGGCCGTCGCGGACCCACGCCAAGACCAAGGCCCTGATGTACGGCGAGCCGGAGCTGTGGCACGCCCTGTGCGCCCGGCTGGCCGAGGTGACGCTGGCGTTCCTGCGGGTGCAGGTCGACGCCGGGGTGTCGGCGGTGCAGCTGTTCGACTCGTGGGCCGGGGCGCTGTCCGAGGCCGACTACCGGCGCTACGTGCTGCCGCACTCGACGAAGGTGCTGGCCGGACTGGCCGACGCGGGGGTGCCCCGGATCCACTTCGGGGTGGGCACCGCCGAGCTGCTGCCCGCCATGGGCGAGGCCGGCGCGGACGTGGTCGGCGTCGACTGGCGTACGCCGCTGGACGTCGCGTCCCGCCGGATCGGCGCCGACAAGGCCGTGCAGGGCAACCTCGACCCGTGCGTGCTGTTCGCCCCGTGGCCGGTGGTCGAGGCGGAGGTGCGGCGCATTCTCGCCGAGGGGCGGGCGACCCCCGGCCACGTGTTCAACCTCGGTCACGGCGTCCTGCCGGAGACCGATCCGGACGTGCTGACCCGGGTGGTCGCGCTGGTGCACGAGGTGTCCGCGCGCCCGGGCGAGTAGCAGAGGGGGCGACCGTGCGGCAGCCGTGGCGGGTGGCGATCGTCGGGGGCGGGATCACCGGGCTGGCCGCCGCCGTCCGGCTGGCCGACCGGGCCCCGGCCGGCACCGAGGTCACCGTCTACGAGCAGTCCGGCGTGCTCGGCGGGAAGCTGCGCACGGGCGAGCTGGCCGGCGGTCCGGTGGAATTCGGCGCGGAGTCGTTCCTGATGCGGGACCCGGCCGGCGGCGAGTCGGCCGCGGTGGCCCTGGTCCGCCGGCTCGGCCTGGCCGACGACATCGTGCACCCGAGCGTCGGGCAGGCCGCCCTGGCCGTCGACGGGGGGCTGCGCCCCATCCCGGGCGGGACGCTGGTGGGCGTACCCGGGGATCTGGCGAAGGTGACGGCGGTGGCCCAGCCCGCCGCGGACGCCGACCGCGACGAGGGCCGGCCGCTGCTGGCCCCCGGCGCGGACGTCTCCGTCGGGGCGCTGGTGCGGGCCCGGTTCGGCGACGCGGTGGCCGACCGGCTGGTGGACCCGATGCTCGGCGGCGTCTACGCCGGCCGGGCCGACGACCTGTCCCTGGCCACCACGATGCCGGCGCTGGCCCGCGCGGCCC
This sequence comes from Micromonospora sp. DH13, assembly GCF_020873825.1. NCBI lineage: Bacteria > Bacillati > Actinomycetota > Actinomycetes > Micromonosporales > Micromonosporaceae > Micromonospora > Micromonospora sp. DH13. Next base: position 35,147 of record NZ_JAHWGR010000036.1, on the reverse strand, counting down.
GGGTGGCGCACACCCTCGTCGGCGCGGTCCGGGCGGCGCAGGCCGCCGCGCCGCGCACCCCCGGCGAACCGGTCTTCGGCACCCTGGCCGGCGGGCTGAGCCGGCTCGTCGAGGCCGCCGCGGCGGCCGGCGGGGCGACGATCCGCCGCGACGCGGCCGTGCGGGAGCTGACCCGGACGGCGACCGGCTGGCGGCTGACCGTCGGCCCCACCCGCGACCCGGAGCTGGTCGACGCGGACGCGGTGCTCCTCGCCGTCCCGGCGCGCCCGGCGGCCCGCCTGCTGGCCGGCGTCGCCGACCTGGCCCCCGAGGCTGTCGCGACCGTCGGCGCCCTGGACTACGCCAGCGTCGCGCTGGTCACCCTCGCGCTGCCCCACCCGGAGCTGCCGGCGCTGTCCGGGTTCCTGGTGCCGGCCACCGAGGGGCTGCTGGTCAAGGCGTCGACGTTCTTCACCACCAAGTGGGGGCACCTGGCCCGGCCGGACGGGCTGGCGCTGGTGCGCGCCTCCGTGGGCCGCTACGGCGAGGAGACGTCCCTCCAGGTCACCGACGATGACCTGGAGGAGGCGGTGCACCGGGAGCTGTCGAAGGTGCTCGGCACGCCGCTGCCCGCCCCGGTGGCCAGCCACGTGCAGCGGTGGGGCGGGGCGCTGCCGCAGTACACCCCGGGGCACCTGGACCGGGTGGCCGCCGTGCGGGCGGCGCTGCGCGGCGCGCACCCCACGCTGGCCCTGGCCGGCGCCGGCTACGACGGCGTCGGCATCCCGGTCTGCGTCCGCTCCGGCGAGACGGCGGCCGAGGAGATCATCACGGCACTGGGAGGATCGGCATGACCGAGCAGACCAACGCGGCGCGGCTGCGGGAGCTCAACGAGAGCATCCGCTACACGATGTGGTCGGTGTACCGGGCGACGAGCCCGCTGCCGTCGCTGCGGGAGAACGTCACCGGCGAGGTCGAGGCGCTCTTCGCGGAGCTGGCCGGCAAGGACGTGACGGTGCGCGGCACGTACGACGTCGCCGGGCTGCGCGCCGACGCCGACCTGATGATCTGGTGGCACGCCGCCACCAGCGACGCGCTCCAGGACGCGTACCTGCGGTTCCGCCGCACCACCCTGGGCCGGGCGCTGACCCCGGTGTGGTCGCAGCTGGCGCTGCACCGGCCGGCGGAGTTCAACAAGAGCCACATCCCGGCGTTCCTGGCCGGCGAGGAGGCGCGGGCGTACCTGTGCGTCTACCCGTTCGTCCGCTCCTACGAGTGGTACCTGCTGCCCGACGCCGAGCGGCGGGAGCTGCTGGCCGAGCACGGGAAGATGGCCCGGGGGTACCCGGACGTGCGGGCCAACACGGTGGCCTCGTTTGCCCTCGGCGACTACGAGTGGATGCTCGCCTTCGAGGCCGACGAGCTGCACCGCATCGTGGACCTGATGCGTGACCTGCGGGCCTCGGGTGCGCGCCGGCACGTCCGCGAGGAGGTCCCGTTCTACACGGGCCGCCGCCGCGCGATCGCCGACATCGTCACCTGCCTCCCGTGAGGGGCTAGGCGCAAGGAAGGGCCCCCTGTTAACGCAGAACGTTGTACAGGGGGCCCTTCTTAACACGCGCCGCCGCGTCGGGCGGGCGTCGTGCCGCCGGCCGTCAGACGGTCGGCGTGCAGGTCGGGGTCGGCGCGGTGTTGGTGCCGGACGACGAGGCGACGAACCCGAACGAGGTCTTCCCCCCGGCGGCCAGCGACCCGTTGTAGGCCACGTTGCGCGCGGTCACCGTGGACCCGCTGGTGGTCACCGTCGAGCTCCAGTAGGAGCTGACCTGCTGGCCGTTGGCCCAGGTCCAGGTCACCGTCCAGCCCTTGATCGCCGACGAGCCGGCGGTCACGTCGATCTCGGCCTGGAACCCGCCGTTCCAGGAGGAGACGGGCCGGTAGGTCGCCGTGCAGCCCCCGGTCGCCGGCGGGGTCGTCGGCGGCGGCGTGGTGGGGGGAGGGGTGGTCGGCGGGGTCGTGGTGGGCGGGGTCGTGGTGGGCGGGGTGGTCGGGCCGCCACCGCCGAAGTCCACGTCGCTGCACAGGTAGTACGACTGGTCGAGGTGGCTGGCCTGCCAGATCGTGTAGACGATGTGCCGCCCGGTGCGCCCCGGCGCGTTGGCCGGCACCTGGATCGACACGCCCGACGCCTCCTTCTTCCACTGGGACGCCGGCGTGTTGCCGATCTGGCCGGCCAGTTCCAGGTCGCTCCAGCCCAGCGGCTTGTTCAGCGCGTCGAAGCCCTGCTTGGTCACGTACACCCGGATGTAGTCCGCGCCGTGACTGGCCTGGTCGTTGAGCTGGATGCGGAAGCTGTTGGAGACCGAGGTGGTCTTCCACGCGCCGATCGTGTCCAGCGAGTTGTACTGGCCGGTCTGGGTGCGCCCGCCGCTGCACAGCTGGCCGTCGGGGATGGCGGCCTGGTGGTTGCCGGCGACGCCCTCCCGGAACAGGCCCATCCAGTTCCACATGGCCTGCGGGTCGGCCTGGAAGGCCTGCCAGCACATCGGGTCCTGGGTGGCCATGGCGGGGTTCATGTGATCGGCGCCCCAGCGCTGCCAGCAGCCGTAGTTGCGGGTCGCGGGGTCGACGACGGAGCCGTGGGCGGACGCGGGGTTCGCCAGGGCGGTGGTGAGCAGCATGGCGGCGGCGGTGCCGACGGCGAGCAGCCAGGCTGCGAGGCGCGGCGTGGAACGCCGACGCGCGAGGGTGGACAATGGAGCCTCCGGGTTGAGGGGTCGACTGTGACGACGCCCGGATCTCGGGAGTTGCCCCTCCCGTGCCGGTTCGAGTTGCTCCCGTGGCGGCTCTGCTGCGAGATTCCCACACCCATAGGGATGTGTCAATTTGCGGCGCCCTCCGGGGCGTCGGGGCGGGCGGGGTGCCGGCGCATCGGGGTGTGCGGGATGCCGTCCTCGACGTACTCCGGCCCGCTGACGGCGAAGCCGTGCCGGGCGTAGAAGCCGACCAGGTGGGACTGCGCCTCCAGCACGCACGGCCGGTCGCCCACCGCGGCCAGCGCCTCGGTCATCAGCCGCCCGGCGTGGCCGCCGCCCCGGGCCCCCGGCGCCACCACGACCCGGCCGATCCGCGCCAGGCCGCCGGGGTCGGCCAGGATCCGCAGGTACGCCACGACGCCGCCGTAGCTGTCGGCCCCGCCGTCGTTCCCGTCTCCCGTGCCGTCGCCCTCGTTCTCGGCGTCGCCCCCGGCTGCACTGTCGACGTCGCCCTCGGTCCGCCCGCCACCGTCAGCGGCACGGGTCAGCCACACGTGCCGGGTGCCCGGCTCGACGTCCCGGCCGTCGAGTTCCGGGTACGGGCACCGCTGCTCCACCACGAACACGTCGACGCGCAGTCGTAGCAGGTCGTGGAGGGTGCGGGCGTCCAACTCGGCGAAGGAGGCGATCCGGGCCTCGACCGTCTGCGGCGACACCCGCCGATGCTAGGCCGCCCGCCCTTGGCGCAAGGAAGGGCCCCTTGTTAACGCATTCTGTAGAGCAAGGGCCCCTTATTAACACCCGTGTTAATAAGGGGCCCTTCCTTGCGATTCAGCGGGGGCGGGCGCCGACGGCGTCGCGGATCTCCGCGCCCCGGTCGCCCTCCTCCTGGCGGGCGCAGTGGCCGCAGCAGAAGAAGCGCCCCGACACCTCGACCCCGTGGCCCACGATCTTGACCTGGCAGTGTTCGCAGATCGGGGCCAGCCGGTGCGCCGCGCACTCGAAGCAGTCGAAGGTGTGCACGTCGCCGCTGACCGTGCGCACCTCGAACGCCATCCAGTAGTCGTTGCCGCAGACCTCGCACGTCGCCATCGCCGAACCCCCGTAGCCGAAAGGACAGATGTCCCCCCAGCGTGCGACAACGGCCCGAACCGGGCGGCCGAAACGACCGAAACCGGGCCGCCCAGGCGGCGTGTCGGGGTCGGCGTGTCGAGCGTTGTGCCTGGTGAAAGCCTCGACCCCCGGAGGACGACGTGATCAAGCGCAGCAGGCTGTTCGGCAACCAGACCCGGGTCACCTTCTGCCTGCCCCGCGAGGCGCCGGCCGGCCCGGTGAGCGTGGTCGGCTCCTTCAACGACTGGGAGCCGGGCCGCCACGAACTGGTCGCCCGGCGCGACGGCACCCGTACGGTGACCGTCAGGCTCCGGCCCGGGGCGTACCGGTTCCGCTATCTCGCCACCGGCGGGATCTGGCTCGACGACGAGTCGGCCGACGGGGTCGACGAGCAGGGCAGCGTGCTGCTCGTCTGACGTGGCGCGCGCCGTCGGGCGGAACCGGGCCGCCGCCCGTCAGCCCTGGGCCGGCTCCAGCCGGATCGAGATCGAGTTGACGCAGTGCCGGGTGTCCTTCGGGGTGAAGCCCTCGCCCCGGAAGACGTGCCCGAGGTGGCTGTCGCAGCGGGCGCAGCGGATCTCCGTACGCCGCATGCCGTGGCTGTCGTCCTCGATCTCCTTCACCGCGCCCGGGATCGCGTCGTCGAAGCTGGGCCAGCCGCAGTGCGAGTCGAACTTGGTGTCGCTGGGATAGAGCTGCGCCCCGCAGGCGCGGCAGCGGTAGACGCCGGGGGTCTTCGTGTCCACGTACTCGCCGGTCCACGGGCGCTCGGTGCCCGCCTCGCGCAGCACCCGGAACTCCTCCGGGCTGAGCCGGACCCGCCACTCGTCCTCGGTGCGGGGCAGTTCGTTCTCGTCAAGACTCACCCCGCAACGGTACGTCGGCTGTCGGTGCCGTGGCATATGGTCGCCAGATGGCAGGCACCGCGAAGGCCCCGGCCGCCGAGGTCGAGGTGGCCGGGCACACCGTACGGCTGAGCAGCCCGGACCGGGTGATTTTCCCGGAGCGGGGCTTCACCAAGGCGGACGTCTTCGGCTACTACCTGGCGGTCGGCGACGGCATCATGCGCGCCCTGCGGGACCGCCCGACCACGCTGCAACGCTTTCCCGACGGCATCGGCGGGGAGGCGTTCTTCCAGAAGCGGGTGCCGGCCCGGGGCGTGCCGCCGTGGCTGACCACCGCCCGGATCACCTTCCCCAGTGGCCGGACGGCCGACGAGCTGTGCCCGGCCGACCTCGCCCACGTGGCGTGGGCGGCCCAGATGGGCACCGTCGTGTTCCACCCCTGGCCGGTGCGTGCCGGCCACGTCGACCACCCCGACGAGCTGCGCGTCGACCTCGACCCGCAGCCCGGCACCGACTTCGCCGACGCGGTCGCCGCCGCCACCGAGCTGCGGGCCCTGCTCGACGAGCTGGGCGCGACCGGCTGGCCGAAGACGTCCGGCGGCCGGGGCGTGCACGTCTACCTGCGCATCGCGCCCCGGTGGACGTTCACCGAGGTGCGCCGGGCCACCATCGCGCTGGCCCGGGAGCTGGAGCGCCGCCGCCCCGACCTGGTCACCACCGCCTGGTGGAAGGAGGAGCGGGGCGAGCGGGTCTTCGTCGACTACAACCAGATGGCCCGGGACCGCACGATCGCCTGCGCGTACTCGCTGCGGGCCAACGCCCGGGCCACCGTGTCCACCCCGGTCACCTGGGACGAGCTGCCCGACGTCGACCCCGACGACCTGCACCTGGGCAGCGTCCCGGTCCGGTTGGCGCAGCGGGGCGACCCGCACGCCGGCATCGACGACGCGGCGTGGGACATCACCCCGCTGCTGGAGTGGGCCGACCGGGACGCGGCGGCGGGGCAGGGCGACCTGCCGTACCCGCCGGACCACCCGAAGATGCCCGGCGAGCCCAAGCGGGTCCAGCCGTCGAAGGACCGCGACCGGCCCCGCTGACCGCGGGCAGAGCTGACGTACGCGGAATCAGCTGATCGGGCCCATCATCGCCTCGACGGCCTCCTTCGCCGTGCGCAGGTCCGCGCCCGTCGCCTCCCGGTACGCCTTGATCGCCTGGATCTTCTGGCCCCGGGCCAGATACTCGCGGACCCCGGGCGGCTCCGGCCGCCGGTCGACCACCCCGAGGTGGTCCATTACGAGCTGGAGGCGGCGATCGATCTCGGCCAGCCGGGCCTCCGTGACCCGGTCCCGCCGGGGGCCGGCGAGCTGGCCGCCCAGCAGCAGCACGACGCCGATCGTCAGCACGATGAGGGCGATCTCCATGCCAGCCATCCAAGCAGGCCGCCGCCAGGCCCACCCCCCGGGGCAGGACCGGGCGGCCGGTGAGCGCCGGGCCATAACGGTCGGATAACGGGCGCGAACCTTTCCGTACCCGCAGTGGGTCTCTGTGTCCGTCGGCTCCGCGGGGGGCCCGGGGAGGCAGCGCGATGGTGCTGGTGTGGAGGCGGGCGTGGGCCGCCCGAGGGCTGTTGTCGGCCGCGTTGGTGGCGGCCCTGGTGGCGGTCGCCCTCGTCACCGGGCTGGCCGACTACAGCCGGCGGGCCGTCGACGCGGGAGCGCGGGCGGTGCTCGCCGCGTCGCCCGCCCAGGAACGCAGCCTGCTGGTCAGCGGCTCGGGCGGCCCCGACCGGGCCGCCTTCGCCGCCCGGGACCGGGCGGTCCGCGACCGCTTCGCCGCCGGGCTCGGCGGGGCGGCGGTGGCGGTGCGCGGGGCCCGCTACGGCACCGGGCGGGAGCTGACCGGTGACCTCGGCGCCGCGCGGGCCGGCGACGACCCGGTGTTCGCCGAGCTGACCACCCTGGAGGACCTGGCCGGGCACGCCGAGCTGGTGGCGGGGCGGCAGCCCACGGGCGGGGCCGTGCCGACGCAGGTGCTCCTGCCGGAGCGGGTCGCCGCGGTGCTCGGCCTCGCCGTCGGCGAGCGGGTGCCGCTGCGCGACCGGGCCACCGAGCGCACCGGCGAGGTCGAGGTGGTCGGCCTGTTCCGGCCCCGGGACCCCACCGGGTCGTACTGGCGACTCGCGCCGGGCGCCGTCGCGGCCGGCTCCGAGACGTCGTACGGGCCGTTCCTGCTCGACCCCGCCGACTTCGACCGGACGTTCCCCGGCACCACCTCGGCGGCCTGGCTGGTCGAGCCCGACCTGGCGGCGGTCGGGCCGGGCCGGCTGGACGCCGTGCGCCGCGCCGTCGCCACGGAGGTCGCCGACCTGCCCGGGGCGACCGGCCTCGGCTCCTCCGCCCAGACCGTCACCACCATGGACCGGCTGATCGACCGGCTGACCCGCGCCGACCTGGTGGGCCGGTCGTCGCTGCTCACCCCGCTGCTGCTCGTCCTCGTCCTCGGCGGGTACGCGCTGGTCCTGGTGGCGGCCCTGCTCAACGAGGACCGTCGGGGGCAGACGGCGCTGCTGCGCGCCCGGGGCGCGGCGCGGGGGCAGATCGCCGGGCTGGCCGTGCGGGAGGCCGCCCTGGTGGTCCTGCCGGCCGCGCTGCTCGGCCCCCCGATCGCCGCCGAGGCCCTGCGCCGGATCGGCCGCGACCAGGGCTGGTCGGAGCTGACCGCCCGCGGCGGCACGACCCTCACCTGGGCGGTCGCCTCCGCCGCGGCGGCCGGCTGCCTGGTGGCCATGGCGCTGCCGGCGCTGCGCCGCGCCGGCACGTACGTCGCCGACCTGGCGGCCCGGTCCCGGCCGGGCCGGGGCGCGGCGGCCCAGCGGATCGGCGTCGACCTGGCCCTGGTCGGCCTGGCCCTGCTGGCCTGGACGCAGCTGCGGCGGTACTCGTCGCCGCTGGCCGGCGCCGACGGCCGGCTCGGCGTCGACCCGTTGCTGGTGGCGGCGCCCACGCTGGGGGTGCTCGCCGGTGCCGTCGTCGCGCTGCGCCTGCTGCCGCCGGCGGCCCGGCTCGCCGAACGGTTCGTCGACCGCCGGCCGTGGCTGGCCGCGACGCTGGGCATGTGGCAGGCGGGCCGCCGGCCGCACGCCGGCCCGGTGCTGCTGCTCGCGCTCGCCGTGGGCGGCAGCACCCTGGCCTGGTCGTTGGTGACCACGGGGGAGCGGTCGCACCTCGACCAGGCGGACTTCACCGTCGGGGCCGACCTGCGGCTGGTCGAGCGGTCCGGGGCCGCGCCGGCCGAGCGGGCCGGCCGCCTCGCCGCCGTGCCCGGCGTGGACCGGGCGGTGCCGGCCTGGCGCGACGACATCCGGGTGGGCCGCGAGGACCTGCCGGTGAGCGTGCTGAGCCTCGACGCGGCGGCGGCGCCCGACGTGGTCCGGTTCGACGAGCGGCTCGCCGGCGAGCCGCCCCGGGCGCTCTTCGACCGGCAGGTGCGCGGCCGGGCCGCCCCCCTCGGCGTCGAGCTGCCCGCCGCCGCCCGCCGGCTCGCCGGCACGGTCGCCACCCCGGTGACCGATGCCGCCAGGCCGCACCCGGTGCGGGTGTCCGCCCTGCTCACCACCGCCGACGGCGGCGCGTGGAAGCTTCCCCTGGCCAGCGCGGGCAGCGACGGACGGCCCGTGCCGGTGGCCGTGGACCTGCCGGACAACGGCGGCCGGGCCTACCGGCTGGCCGGATTCGACGTCGACGCCGGGCCGGCGATCGGCTCCGGCTACGGGCTGGAGGTGACCGGGCTGCGCACGGTGGACGCGGGCGGCGCGACCAGCCCGGTACCGCTGGCCGGCGACTGGGTGCCCCGGCTGGACGACCCGGAGAGCGCGGAGCCGGCCCGGTTCGCCGACGGCGTGCTGCGCGCCGGCCGGAAGGTGGCGCGCGTCGCGGGCGGCCGGTTCGCGACGCAGCCGACCAGCCGCTTCGCGGTGGTGCCGGCCGGCGCGGGCGCACCGGTCCCGGCGCTGGTCACGCCGCAGGTGGCCCGGGCGCTGAGCGTCGGCCGGGGCGACACGATGGACGTCGTCCTCTCCGGGGTGACGCTCACCGTCGAGGTGGTCGGGGAGGTCGACGCGGTGCCGGCCAGCGGTGGGGCGGCCGGCGGCATGCTGCTGGACCTGCCGGCGGCCACGGACTGGCTGCTGCGGGCCACGGGCACCGTCCGCCCGGTCTCGGAGTGGTGGATCCGCACCGGGACCGGCGGGTCCGCGGAGGCGGCGCGGGCGGCGGCCGACCTGCCGGGGGTGACCGTGCTGGACCGGCGGGCGGCGGCGGAGGAGGCCGGCCGCGACCCGTACTGGCTCGGCACGCGCACGGGGCTGCTCGCGGCGGCGGCGGGTTCCGTCCTGCTCGCCCTGGTCGGGCTGGGCGTGGACGTCTGGGCCACCGCGCGCCGACGGATCGGCGAGCTCGCGGTCCTGCACACCCTGGGCGCCCCGGTGCGGCTGCTCGCCCGCGCCCTGCTCACCGAGCAGACCTTCCTGGCCGGCATCGGTGTCGGCGTCGGGTTGCTGGTCGGTGCCGGGGTGGGCGCCACCATGGCCCCGCTGGTGGTGCTCACCCGGTCGGCGGACCGGCCGGTGCCGGAGGCGGCCTTCGCGCTGCCCTGGCTGCCCGTCGCCGGCACCGCCCTCGGCCTGCTGCTCGCGGCGCTCGCGTTCAGCACGGCGATCGCCTCCGGCGTCCGTCAACGCGTCGCGGCGGCCCAACTACGGATCGGCGGAGAGCGATGACCAGGGGTGGGACCGAGGGGCCTCGGCCGGCGGTGTTCGGCGGCGTGGCCGCGCTGGCGGGGGTCGTCCGCCGGGTGCGGGCGTTCGCCGGGCAGTTCGTCCTGCTGGGGGTGCTGGCGCTGGTGGCCGCGCTGCTGGTGACCGGCGTTCCGCGTACCGCCGACCGGCTCGCCGAGCAGGGGCTGCGGGAACACGTCGCCGAGCGGCCGGCCGCCGAGCGGGACCTCACCCTCACCGCCGCCGAGCTGCCGGCCGGTGGGGGCGGGGTCGTCGCGCCGGTCACCGCGACCCGGGGCCGGGAACTCGACACGCTCCAGGCGGGCCTGCCCGGGGCCGTCCGGGAGGCGGTGCAGAGCCGGTGGTTCCTCGCGGAGACCGCCTTCGGTCGGCTGACCGGCCCCGACCTCGCGGCGAAGAACTATCTCGTCGTCACCCGGCTCCGCGCGGCAACCGGCGTCACCGGGGCGGCCACCCTGACCGAGGGACGCTGGCCGGCGGAGGCGGTGGGCGCGGGGCAGCCCGTCGAGGTCGCGCTGGCCGACGACACGGCCCGCAAGCTGAACCTCCGCGCGGGCAGCCGGCTGCGGTTCAGCGGTGCCGGCGCCGAGCCGGTGCCGCTGCTCGTGGTGGGCGTCTTCGAGCCGGCGCGCAGCGCCGACGGCATCTGGAACACCCTGCCGTCGGCGCTGCGGGTGACCGAGCCGGCCGGCGACGAGGAGCCGTACGAGATGGTGGCGCTGACCAGCGACGCGGGCCTGGACGCGGCCATCGCGACCGGCGTGCCGGTCCGGTTCTCCTGGCGCTACCGCCTCGGCGACCTGGACGTGGCCGACCTGGGTGCCGTCATCGACGGCGTGCGGCGGCTGGAGCGCACGCCCCCGGCCGGGCTGAGCGTCACCCAGGCCGTGGACGTCCCGCTGCGGCAGTTCCTCGACGCGGTCTCCGCCGCCCGGACGCTGCTCGCGGTGATCGCCGCCGGGATGTTCGCCACCGTGGCGGGGCTGATCGTGCTCGCGGCCCGGCTGGCGGCCCGCCGCCGGGAGGCCGAGTTCGCCCTGCTGGTGGCCCGGGGCGGCGCACCGACCAGCGGGGCGCGGCGCAGCCTCGCCGAGTCGGCACTGGTGGTGCCGCCGGCCGCGGCGCTCGGCTGGCTGCTCGGCCGGTTGCTGCCCGGCTCCACGGCGGGGACGGCGGGGACCGACTGGCTGGTCCTCGTCGCGGCGGCGCTGGCCACCCTGGCCCTGCCCCTGGCGACGCTGGGCTCCTCGGCCCTGCCGGGCGGCCGACGCGACCTGTCCGGCCGCCGCGCCGGTGGCCGCCGGCTGACCCTCGAACTCCTCGTCGTCGCCCTCGCCGTGCTGGCCACCTTCCTGATCCGCCGCCGGGGCCTCAGCCCCGGCGCGGTCGATCCGCTGCTGGTCTCGGTGCCGGTGCTGCTGGCCGTCGCCGCCGCGGTGCTGGTGCTGCGGCTCTACCCCTGGCCGCTGCGGCTGCTCGGCCGTGTCGCGGCCCGCATGCGCGGCAGCGTGACGTTCCTCGGGGTGGCCGGGGCGAGCCGGTCGGCCGCCACCGGGCCGGTGGTGGTCGTCGTGGTCGCGGTCGCCACGGCCGCGTTCTGCGGGGTCGTGGCGGGCGGCATCGAGGCCGGCCGGGACCGGACGGCCACCACGGCCGTGCCGGCGTCGGCGCTGGTCGACGGGGAACGGCTCGCCCCGGACACGGGTGTGGCCCTGCAACGGTTGCCCGGCGTGCGGCGCAGCACCCCGGTGCTGCGGGAGGGCGCGCTGCGCGTCGCCGACGCCCGGGGCGTCGACGCGGGTCTCGCCGCCGTCACCGTGCTGCTGGTCGACGGGCCGGGCCTGGCCGAGACGGCGCGCGACGCCGGAGTGGACGTGTCGGTGCCGCCGGTGCTGCGGGCGGGCCGGTCGCCGGGGCCGGCACCCGCGCTCGTCTCCCCGGGGCTCGCCGCCGAGCTGGCCCGCGCGGGCCTCGACGGGACGGCCCTGGTGACCCTGCAGGGGTACGCCCAGCCGTTCCGGGTGGCCGCCACGGCCGAGGGCTTCCCGCTGGTCCCGCCCGACGTCGACCGGTTCGTGGTGCTGCCCTGGCAGGCGCTGCCCGAGCCGGTGTCGGCCGGCCTGGGCACGCCTGGTCCGGTGTCGTCCGGGCCGGGCACCCCCGGTTCGGGCGTGTCCGGCCCGGTGCCGACGGCGTTCCTGGTCACCGGCGACGGGTTCGACGTCGAGGCGCTGCGGCGGGCGGGCGACGAGGGCCAGCGCCGCTACCAGACCGGCGGCAGCTTCGCGGCGGGGGAGCGCCCGCGCGGCGCCGAGGTGACCACCTGGCGGGGCGCCCGCCAGCAGCTCGGTGGCGGCGGCGCGAACGGCCTGCTCGTCTTCGGGTTCGCCGCGGGCGCGGCCGGGGGTGCCGCGTTCGGTCTGCTGGCGGTCGCCTTCGCGGTGCTGGCCGGTGCGCGGACGCGGGCGCAGGTGCTGTCCCGGCTGCGCACCCTCGGCCTGTCCCGCCGGCAGTGGCGGGGGCTGCTGCTGGTGGAGCTGACGCCCCTGGTCGCCGCCGCGCTGCTCACCGGCGCGCTCACGGGGGCGCTGCTGCCCCTGCTGCTCACCCCGGCGCTCGGGCTGGCCGCGTTCACCGGCGGCGAGCCGGTCCGGGTCGCGTTCTCGCCCGGGCTGGTCGGGGCCGTCCTGGCGGCCGGCGCGGTGGCGCTGGCCCTCGCGGTGACCGTGGAGACGGTGAACAACCGCCGCATGCGCCTCGGCGAGGTGCTCCGGCTCGGCGAGGGGAGCTGACCGTGGAAGACGCGGCGCAGGGAGCTGGGGGTCCGTGGAGACGCGGCGAGGAATGCTGACGATGCGTGGAGAGGGATGCTGAGATGACAGCCACTGTGACGGCGCCCGCCGCGCCGGACCTGGCCACCCTGCAACGGCGGGCCGCGCAGCGGGCGGCCGAGCGGGCCGGCGGGCACGACCGGCTGCGCGGGCACATCGTCTGCGACGGCCTGGTGCGGATCTTCAAGACCGACGGGGTCGAGGTGGTCGCGTTGCAGGGGCTCGACCTGGTCATCGACCGGGGGGAGCTGGTCGCGATCGTGGGCGCGTCCGGCTCGGGCAAGTCCACCCTGCTGAACATCCTCTCGGGGCTGGACACCCCGACGGCCGGCATCGCCCGGGTCGCCGAGTACGACCTGCTCGCCATGTCCGCCCGCCGCCGGTTGAGCTACCGCCGGCGGATGGCCGGGTTCGTCTGGCAGCAGACCGGCCGCAACCTGCTGCCGTACCTGACCGCGCTGGAGAACGTCGAGCTGCCGATGCGGCTGGCCGGGCGGCGCTCCCGGCGGGCCCGCCGCGAGCGGGCCCGCGAGCTGCTCGACCTGGTCGGCGTGGGCCACTGCGCCGACCGGCGGCCGGCGCAGCTCAGCGGCGGGGAGCAGCAGCGCTGCGCGGTCGCGGTGGCCGTGGCCAACGACCCCGAGGTGCTCTTCGCCGACGAGCCGACCGGCGAGCTGGACGAGGCCACCGGCGCGGAGGTCTTCGCCGCGCTGCGGCAGATCAACGCGGAACTGGGGGTGACGGTCGTGGTGGTCACCCACGACCACGCCGTGGCCACCCAGGTCCGCCGGACCGTCGCCATCCGCGACGGCCGGACCGCCTCCGAGGTACGCCGGACCGCGCGGATCGGCGCGGACGGCAGCACGGAACTGGTCAGCGAGGAGTACGCCGTGCTGGACCGCGCCGGCCGGATGCAACTGCCGGAGTCGTTCGTCGACGCCCTGGCCCTGCGCGACCGGGTCCGGCTCACCCTGGAACCCGACCACGTCGAGGTGCGGCCGGGCGGCCGGGCCGACGCCGAACGGAGTGACGCATGAGCGAGCAGCAGCAGTCCGGTCCCCCCGTCGGCACGGCCGCCGGGGTGGCCGCCGCCCCCGGACCCACCGCGACGGTGGAGGAGGTGGTGCGGGTGGACCGGGTGAGTCGCACCTTCGGCCGGGGCGAGCGCGCGGTGCACGCCGTCCGGGACGTCTCGTTCGTCGCCGGACGGGGGGAACTGGTCGCCGTCCGGGGCCGGTCGGGCGCCGGCAAGACCACCCTGCTGAACCTGGTCGGCGGCCTGGACCGGCCCGACTCCGGCCAGGTGCGGGTGGCCGGGCACGACCTCGGGTCGGCCGGCGAGCGGGAGCTGCTGCGGCTGCGCCGGGGGACCGTCGGGTTCGTCTTCCAGACCTTCGGGCTGATCCCGATCCTCTCCGCCGCCGAGAACGTCGGGGTGCCGCTGCGGCTGGCGAAGGTGCCCGCCGCCGAGCGGGAGGAACGGGTGGCGGTGCTGCTGGAGCTGGTGGGGCTGGGCGGGCACGCCGCGCAGCGGCCGTACGAGCTGTCCGGCGGTCAGCAGCAGCGGGTGGCGCTGGCCCGGGCCCTGGCCAACGAGCCGGACCTGCTGATCGCCGACGAGCCCACCGGCCAGCTCGACTCGGAGACGGGCCGGTCCATCATGGACCTGCTCCGCGCGGTGGTGCACGCGCGCGGCATGACCGCCCTCGTCGCCACCCACGACCCGGCCCTCATCGACCTGGCCGACCGCACCCTCACCCTCCGCGACGGCCATCTGGTCCCCACCCCCTGACCCGACTCCCGCGATCTTGCACTTGCGGCCCCTCGGGTGGGGCTTTCACCCCTTTTGTCGGGGCCCGAAGTGCAAGATCGCGGGGGAGGGAGAGGGGGAGAGGGGGAGGTCAGAGGGGGAGTTTCATGCCCTCGTGGGTGGACTGGAAGCCCAGGGCCACGTAGAAGCGGTGGGCGTCGGTGCGGGACTTGTCCGTGGTGAGCTGCACCAGGGCGCAGCCGCGCTGCCTCGCCTGGTCGATCGCCCAGCGGATCATCTCCCCGCCCAGCCCCTGCCCCCGACGGTCGGAGCGCACCCGCACCGCCTCGATGAGGGACCGCTGGGCGCCGTGCCGGCCGAGCCCGGGAATGTAGGTGATCTGCAGGCAGCCCACGACCACCCCGCCGTCGTCGGCCACCACGAGATGGTTGCGCGGGTCGGCGGAGATGTCCGCGAAGGCCCGCTCGTACGCGTCGTCCACCTCGCCGACGTCGCGGGCCCGCCCCAGCACGTCGTCGGCGAGCAGGGCGAGGATGGCCGGCAGGTCGGCCCGGACCGCCTCCCGGAAGATCACTGTGCGCATGGCGTCAGCCTGACATAACGGCAGCCGGCGATGTCCCGGCCGCGGGTTGCCGGGACCGGGCAGCATGATGCGGCATGGACGTCCTGCTGCAGCCGTTCCGCTGGGTCTACCGGGGCCTGGTGTGGTTCGCCAACTCGCCCCGGACGCTGATCACGTCGTACCTGCTGATGATCGTGGTGGCCGGGGTGATCTACAGCCACGTGGAGCACAAGAGCGCCACCGACTCGGTCTGGTGGGCGGTGGTCACGGCCTCCACCGTCGGCTACGGCGACATCTCCCCGACCACGGGGGCGGGCCGGGCCCTGGCGGCGCTGCTCATCTCGACCATGGTGCTGCTGGTCATCCCGCTGATCACCGCGCACTTTGCCAGCCAGTTGATCGTGGACGACGACGCCTTCGAGCACGACGAGCAGGAGGAGCTGAAGGCCGACGTGCGGCGGATGCGGGCCCTGGTGGAGGAGCTGGCGGCCCGACAGGGGATCACCCTGCCGCCGGAGCCGCCGCTGCCCCCGCCGCCACCGGCCACCCGCCGCGCCCGCAGATCCCGCAGGTGAGCCGTCCCGCCGCGCGGGCCGGCCGGCGGTCGACCCGGCGCGCCGTCACCGGGCCGGGCAGCGCAGCCCCTCCCGGGGCACCGTCAGCGAGATCAGGTACGCGTCCACCGCGTCGGTCACGCAGCTCGTCTGCGGGTACGCCGTGTGCCCCTCGCCCTCCCAGGTCAGCACGCGGCCCACGCCCAGCATCGAGGCCAGCGTCGCCGTCTGCTCGTAAGGGGTCGCCGGGTCGCCGGTGGTGCCCACCACCACGATCGGCGGCGCGCCGACCGCCTTCCCCGTCGGGTACGGGTCCCGCGCGCCGGGCCACTCGGCGCAGCCGAGCATGCCGACGGCCAGGGCCGGCCCGAACAGCGGGTAGGTCTGCCGCCACTGCGCCTGGAGCTCGCGGATGCGCTGCACGCTGGGCTTCGCGGTCTCGTCGGTGCAGTTGACCGCGAGGTTGGCGTCGAAGAGGTTCGAGTATTTCCCGTCGGCGTCGCGGCCGGCGTACGCGTCGGCCAGCCGGAACACCTCGCCCGGGTCGCCGCCGTCCAGCCGCTCGATGGCGTGGGCCAGCTCCTGCCAGCCCGACTCCGTGTAGAGCGAGGAGATGACCGCGTAGAAGACCCAGCCGGAGGTGGCCTCCCGGCCGTCGGCCGCCTTCACGGGGGAGACCTTCGCCTTGTCGATCGCCGAGGTCACCGCCGCCCGGGCGTCCGGGGCGAGCGGGCAGCGCCCAGCGTTGGCCGCGCACCACCGGGTGAAGTTGTCGAACGCCCGCTCGAAGCCCTTCGCCTGGCCCTCCGAGCCGGCCACCAGGTCCTGCGTCGGGTCGACCGCGCCGTCGAGCACCAGGGCCCGCACCCGCTGCGGGTAGAGCTGGGCGTACGTCGCGCCGAGCAGGGTGCCGTAGGAGTAGCCGAGGTAGGTCAGCTTCTCGTCGCCGACCGCCGCGCGCACCGCGTCCATGTCGCGGGCGGCCTGCTCGGTGCCGTAGAGCGGGAGCTGGTCGCCGTACTTGTCGCCGCAGCCGCGCCCGATCCGCTCGTTGAGCGCCACGAAACCGTCGAAGGACGCCGCGGACCGCGGGTCGGGGTCGTAGCCGAAGCTGGCGTCGAGGTCGGCGTCGGAGATGCACTTCACGGGGCTGGACCGGGCCACCCCGCGCGGGTCGAAGCCGACGATGTCGAAGCGTTCGGTGACCGACGGGGGCAGGCCCCCGAACGTCGGGCCGAAGGAGAGGTAGACGGCGGTGTCCACGCCGGAGCCGCCCGGGCCGCCCGGGTTGATCACCAGGGAGCCGATCCGGTCGCGTTGCTTCGTCGAGCGGGCCCGCAGCAGGGCGATCTCGAAGGTCTCCCCGGTGCCCGGTCCGGCCGTCGCGCCGCCGCCGGAGCCCCAGTTGCGCGGCACGGCGATGCGGGCGCACTCGTAGCGCATGTCGGGCGCGCGCCGGCCGACCAGCTCGTCGGCCACCTCGGGGCAGGCCCGCCAGGTCGGGGCGGTGCCCGGCGGGGCGGCCTCGCCCGCGCCCTCGGTGCGCGGGGCGAACGCGGGCAGCGTGCAGCCGGCGGCGACCACGGCCGCGGCGACGAGCCCGGCGAGGGTCAGCCGGGCCCGGCGGATCCGGTCGGGTGTACGGGTCACCGGCGCGCCTCTCGTGCTCGTGTCGACCGGTCGTGTCGACGCCTCAGGCTACGCCCGGCCCGGCGTGGGCTCGGCCGTCGCCGCCGGATCGCCGCGCAGGACCTGGTCGACGTCGTAGCGGATCGGGCGGTCGAGCTGGTCGTAGCCGCAGGACCGGGGGTCCCGGTCGGGCCGCCAGCGGACGAACCGGGCGGTGTACCGCAGCCGGTCGCCCTCCATCGCGTCGTAGCCCACCTCGGCCACCAGCTCCGGGCGCAGCGGCTCCCACTCCAGGTTCTTCGTGCCCGTCCACCGGCTCACCCCGCCGGGGATGCGCTGGCCGCGCTCGTGGTCGCCGTGCACCCACGGGTGGTCGGGGCCGACCTCCCGGTAGGGGGCCAGCTCGTCCAGCAGCTCGCTGCGGCGGGCGGCGGTGAACGAGGAGCTGACCCCGATGTGGTGCAGCACGCCGTCGTCGTCGTAGAGGCCGAGCAGCAGCGAGCCGACCACCGGGCCGGTCTTGTGCCAGCGGAACCCGGCGACCACCACGTCGGCGGTGCGGGCGTGCTTGACCTTGGCCATCAGCCGCTTGCCCGGCTCGTAGGGCAGGTCGGCCGGCTTGGCGATCAGCCCGTCGAGCCCGGCGCCCTCGAACACGTCGAACCAGCGGCGGGCCGTCTCGGGATCGGTGGTGACCTGGGTGACGTGCACCGGCGGGCGCACCCCGGCCAGGGCCCGCTCCAGCCGGGCCCGGCGCTGGGGGTAGGGCTGGGCGGTCAGCAGCTCGTCGTCGATGGCGAGCAGGTCGAAGGCGACGAAGTCGGCCGGGGTCGTCTCGGCCAGCAGCTTCACCCGCGACGCGGCGGGGTGGATGCGCTGGGCGAGCAGCTCGAAGTCGAGCCGGGGCTGCCCGTCCGGGCCGTCCCGGCGGATCACGATCAGCTCGCCGTCGACGGCGCAGCGCTCGGGGAGCTGCCGCAGCGCCTGCTCGACCACCTCGGGGAAGTAACGCGTCATCGTCTTGCCGCCCCGGCTGGCCAGCTCCACCTCGTCGCCGTCGCGGAAGACGATGCAACGGAAACCGTCCCACTTCGGCTCGTACGTCGTGCCGGGGTCGGTGGGCAGCCGCGAGACGGCCTTGGCCAGCATCGGTTCGACCGGCGGGTTGATCGGCAGGTCCACGGCGACAGTCAACCAGACGCCACCGACAGTCGTGAGGCGGATCACCGGCGGTGAGGGGACGGCGTGTCCCCGCGCGTCCCGTCCCCGCCCGCGCGACCGGATGGCGTTCGCCCAGCTCGGAGCTACCTTCGCCGGGTGCGGGAGTGGGTGCGGGAGTGGGTCTGCGGGTGCTGCGGGCGCTGGCGGGTCAGCGTCGAGCTGATCCACGGGCGCTACCGGTACCGCCTGGTGCGCCGCTACCCGGCCCGTTTCGGCGGCGGCAAGGACGTGCTCGGCGAGGTGGGCACGGTCGCCGAGCTGGAGGAGCTGCTGCGCCGCCGTACCCCGCTGACCCTGGCCGACCTCCGCGAGGCCGCCTGACCGGCGACCCCGGCTCAGGCGTCGCCGCCGGCCGCGCCGGCCGACCGCTTCTCCAGCACGGCGAGGGCGATGCCGTTGGCGTCCGGGCGGTGCCCGACGATCTCGTACCCGTGCCGGCGGTACAGCCGCAGGTTCCGCTCGCTGGCCGCCCCGGTGAACAGGGCGAACCGGGACGCCCGGCCGGCGCAGGCCGCCTCCACCTCGGCCAGCAGCCGGGCGCCGACGCCCCGGCCCTGCTGGTCGGGGGCCACCGCGAGCCGCCCCACGTGGGCGGTGCCGGCGTCGTCGACCAGGGCCCGGACCGACCCGACCAGGCGGTGCCCCGCGCGGGCGACCAGCACCGTGGCGGGACCGGCCAGCACGGCCAGGACCTCGTCGAGCGTCTCCGCCAGCGGCGGCAGGAACGGGTCGCCGTAGTGCTGGGCCTCGGTGACGTAGGCGGCCCGCTGCACGGTCAGGATCTCCCCGGCGTCCGCGAAGCCGGCCGGGGCGATGGTCAGGTGATCGGTCACCGGGCCAGCTCACCACAGCCGGCCCGGGCGGCCGTACCCTGGCGGGTGTCCCACGCGAGGAGGCCGCCGCCGTGCCCGAGCTGACCTACCCGCACCCCGGCGCGACCCGCGCCGGTGAGCTGCCGGCCGGGTGGCGGCACGTCCGGCACCGGGTGCCGCTGCCCGTCGGGTCCTTCGACGCGGCCGGCGCGGCGGTGCTGGGCTGGCGGCTGCACCGGGCCGCCGGCGTCCGGATCGACGCGACCGCGCCCCGCGCCGCACCCGGGGTCACCGTCGTCTCCCGGCTGGGCGTCGGCCCGCTGCGGCTGGCCGCGCCGTGCCAGGTGGTCTGGGCGGCCGACGACGAGCGCCGGGCCGGCTTCGGGTACGGCACGCTGCCCGGCCACCCGGCGCGGGGCGAGGAGGCGTTCGTGGTGGAGCGCGACGACTCCGGCGCCGTCTGGTTCGAGGTGCGCGCGTTCAGCCGGCCGGACCGCTGGTTCATGCGCGCCGCGGGGCCCGCCGGCCGGGCCTTCCAACGGGGGTACGCCTGGTGGCTGGGCCGGACCCTGCGCCGCCTGTGCGCCCGCCCCGCCCCGCCCGCCTGACCGCCCCGCCCGCCTGTGCGCCCCGCCCCGCCGCGACCGCCTGACCGTCCCGCCGCCTCCAGCTGGCAGTCGGGTCAGTAGCGGGCGAAGGAGCGGATCGGCATCCTCGGGCCGTACCTCGGGGCCTGCACGCCCTCGGCGGCGAGCAGCACGCAGACCCGCCCCCGGTGCCCCCGGAACGGCTCCAGCAGCGCCAGCATCCGGGCGTCGTCGCCGCGCGGCTCGCCGGCCAGGGCCCAGGCCACCGTGTTCGGCACGTGGTAGTCGCCGACGCTGACCGCGTCCGGGTCGCCGTACGCGATCCGCACCACCTCGGCGGCCGTCCACGCCCCGATGCCGGGCACGGCGGTCAGCCGGCGGGTCGCCTCGGCGGCGTCGGCGCAGCGTTCCAGCCGCGCGGCCTCGGCGGCGGCCCGGCGCAGCGTGTCGGCGCGCTTCTGCTCCACCCCGAACGGGTGGAACACCCAGTACGGCGCGGCGGCGACCGCCGCCGGGTCGGGCGGCAGCAGCAGCGGCTGCATCGGCCCGGGCGCCGGCTCGCCGAAGTGGCGCACGGTCGCCGCGTACGCCCGGTAGGCCTCCGTGCCGGTGACCTTCTGCTCCAGGATCGCCCGCAGCGCCCGGGCGAAGACCTGGCCGGTGGCCGGCATCCGCAGCCCGGGGTGCCGGGCGGCCAGCCGGGCCACCACCGGGTGCGCGGCGGCCCGCTCGGCGAACCCGGTGAGGTCGTCGCGGAGCCCGGCGACGGCGTCGGCCCGCTCGACGACCCAGTCGGCCCCCGGGCCGTACCCCTCGGCGAGCAGCTCCCCGGCGGCGGCCGGGCGGAGCGCGAGGGTGGCGGGGCCGGCGGGGGTGCGGGCCGCCCACCAGAACGTGCCGGCGGCGATCCGGGCGCACGGGTCGTACGTGCTGAAGGTGAGCGGCCGGACCGACGCGGCCAGCCGGTAGCCGGCGGGCGGGCGCAGCGCCCGGCGGGCGGAGGGTTCGCTCACGCCGTCACTCTGCCACGCCCCCGGCCGGCGCGGCGCGGGGGAGTGGACGGCGCGCAAAGAGCGGCACCGCCGACGTGGGGAACGTCGGCGGTGCCTCCTTGCCGGAGCGGAGCGGCCGGAGCCGGCCGTGGGGTGCGGGGTGGGGGGACCTCGGCGGGCGCGGTTGCTGGCGTCAGCGCGCCCGCCGCCCTCCTCCGCTCCGGGAGGTCCGGCGATCGCGGCGCCGGCCGCCCTGTCGGGGGCCGGCGCCGCGGCCGGGACGCGGCGTTGCCGGTACGCCGGTCCGGTTCACGGCGGTGGTCGGTCGTGCCCTCCCCGGCCGCGACCGACCACCGGGTCCGTCAGTACGAGTAGCTGGAGTCGCCGGAGCCCGAGTCGTCCGCCGACGGCGGGGCGACCGCCTTCGGGGTGCCGGTCGGCAGGCACTCGAGGTTCTTCTTGCCGTCGGGCTGGGCGACGAACCAGGTGCCGCCGACGCCCTGGCCCTTCCACTGGCCCGGCTTCTTGTCGCCGATGTAGCGGTACAGCGGCCAGCCGCCCAGCGTGATCTGCCGGGTGCCGTCCTGCCGGGTGATGGTGCCGACCTTGTCGTCGGAGACGCCGCTGAGCTGCGGGCTGCCGTCGGTCAGCGCGGGCGGCCACACCTCGGCGCACTTGTCCACGCAGTTCGACGCGGGCGGGTCGTCGGAGTCCTTGTCGAACCGGTAGAGGACCCAGCCCTCCTCGTCGGTGACCACCTTGCCCATCCGGGCCACCTTCTTGCCGACGAGCTGGTCGGTCAGCTCGACGTCGGCCGGCGGCGCGGCGTCCGGGGCCGCGGTGGTGGCCGCCGCGTCGGGGGAGGCCGAGGCCTCCGGTTCCACTGCCGCAGTGGGCTCGGCCGCGGCCACGGCGACCGGCTCGGCCGCGCCCGAGTTCGCCCCGTTGTAGCCTGCGGGAGCGCAGGCCGTAAGTGCGACCATGGCGCTTGCGACGATGACGGTCCGCTTCAGCTGTGCCACGTGCCCTCCTCATTCTTTGCAGTTCGCCGGTTAGTACGGATCGGCTGGCTGTCAAGGTTGAAGGAATAACAGTGGTCAATTTCACTTATCTCGGTTGAACCATTCCCGGCCGCCGCGCGTACCGCCGGACAACCCCTCGGCGGCCTGCGGAAACGCCGAAACGGCGCCGGCCGCGACAGCGACCGACGCCGATTTCGGGTACGCGTGTTACATCGGCACCTGCACGAGCGGGCTGGCCACGCCGCTGGCGTCCACCGACTGCACCAGCACCTTGGCGATGTCGTCCTTCGGCACGGACGTGGCCCCGCTCAGCTCCAGCGGCAGCGGATTGGTGGTGGTGCCGTAGCCGCCCCCGGGCACCGACCAGGTCGACAGGACCTCGGTCGTGTCGTTCTTGCGGACCACCATCAGCCGGCAGGTGCGCGGCCCCGGCAGCCGCTTGAGCTGGAAGTCGATCCGGGTGCCGAAGTCCTTCGAGATCAGCCACATGTTGAGCTGCACGCCGGTGGACGCGTCGACGGCCGTGAACGGCTCGCCCTCCTGCTCGTTGCCGCCGGTGCCCGGGTCGTTCGGGCCGGTGCTCTTCCCCGGGCTCGGCGTGCCGTCGAGCGTCGTGGGCGCCGTCGGCTGCGCGCCGATCCGCTGCGTCTCACCGCCGCCGGCGACGCTGGCGATGCCGACGCCGGTGAGCCCGCCGAACACCACCACGGCGGCGGCGCTGGCCAGCATCTGCCGGAACCGGGTCCGCCGTCGGTGCGCCCGTACCGCGACCAGCGTCCGGTCCAGCAGGGCGGGGTCGGTGGCGGTCTGCTCCAGGGCCGTCATCGTCTCGCCGTCGATGTCGGAGAGCAGCCCCACCACGGGAACCATCGTCTCCAGCTCCGCGGCGCACGCCCAGCACGTGGCGAGGTGCTCCTCGAACCGCTCGGTGTCGTGCTCGTCCAGCACGCCCAGCGCGTACGCGGCGACGTCCATGTGATCTGCCCGGCTCATTCCGTCACCCCCCTCTCCTGCAGGGCCGTGCGCAGCGCGCGCAGGGCGTAGTAGACCCGCGACTTGGCGGTGCCGAGCGGCAGGCCCAGCTCCTCCGCCGCCTCCGGCACCGTCCGGCCCCGGAAGTACGTCGCCACCAGGATCTCCCGGTGCGACTGACTCAGCGTACGCAGCGCGTCGGCCACCGTCATGGTGCGCAGCACCCGGTCGGTGCTGTCCGACTCGGCGAAGGCCGTCAGGTCCCGGTCGTACGTCTCCGCCGGGCGGGCCTGTTCGCTGCGGTGCTCGTCGATGGCGATCCGCCGGGCCACCGTCACCAGCCAGGGCCGCAGCGACCCCTGCCCCTGCGCGCCGAGGCGGTGGGCGTTGCGCCAGGCCCGCAGCAGCGTCTCCTGCACGATGTCCTCGGCGCGCTGCCGGTCCCCGCCGGTGAGCCGCATCACGAACGCCAGCAGCGGCCCCGCGTGCTCGGCGTAGAGCAGCCGGATCAACTGGTCGGAGTGGCTGGTCTCAGTGGACACGGCCTGGTGCCGCCCGGGTGCTGATCTCGGAGACACCGGGCCATTCTGGCCATCGGCGGGGCGTACGTCGACCCCCCGGGTCGACCTCGACGCGCGGGACTGCGGCTGCGCGCGGGCGGACATCCAGTCCACCCTCACCGCGTCGCCGTGCCAGCCGGCCGCCACCGCATGCATGCAGACCTCCGGGTGTCCGATGACATCAGCCCGACCCCCACCGGGCATGGCCGCCCGGTGATACGCACCGGGGAGCCCAGCGGATCAACGGCGCACCGAAAAAATTCCCGGCGGGGGCGGAGTGGAGTCGGTGGCGTCGGCGTCGCGCACCACGGCCGCCCCGCCGGCGAACCGGTCCAGCTCGTCGCCGGCCAGCACCCGGCCCGGGAACCAGTCCCCGGCCGCCCGCCGGGTCAGCTCCGGCACCGGCGGGTCCACCCGGCCGGCGACCAGCACCAGGTTGCCGTAGCGCCGGCCGCGCAGCACCGCCGCGTCGCTCACCACGCAGGCCCGGGGCAGCACCGCCCGGACCGTGGCGACCTGCGCGCGGGCGTGCCGCAGCGGCGGCCCGTCGGCGACGTTGGCCAGATACCAGCCGCCGGGGGTCAGCACCCGGGCCACCTCGGCCGCGTATTCCACGCTGGTCAGGTGCGCCGGGGTGCGGGCGCCCGCGAAGACGTCGGCGACCACCACGTCGTAGCTGGCGTCGCGGGTGGACCCCAGGGTGGCCCGCGCGTCGGCGACCCGCACCCGCAGCCGGGGGTCGGCCGGCCAGGGCAGCTCCCGACGGACCAGCTCCACGAGGGCGGCGTCCACCTCGGACACCCGCTGGGTGGAGCCGGGGCGGGTGGCCTGCACGTACCGGGGCAGGGTCAGCGCCCCGCCGCCGAGGTGCAGCACCCGCAGCGGCGCGCCCGCCGGGGCGACCAGGTCGAGGGCGGCGGCGAGCCGCCGGACGTACTCGAACTCCAGGTGGGTGGGGTCGGCGAGGTCCACGTGCGACTGCGGCGCGCCGTCGAGCAGCAGAGTGAACGACCGCGGCCGGTCGGCGTCCGGGACCAGCTCGGCCTCGCCGGTGTCGACCCGCGCGGTCACCCGGCCCGTGTCCCGGCGGCGGCCCATCAGACGCGGGGACCGCGGCCCCGGGCCGCGGCGGTCAGCGCCCGGTGCAGCAGGCGGGCGTCGCCCAGCAGCGCCCGCAGGCGGCGCTCCAGGCCGGCGATCGGGACGAGGTTCTGCGGGGCGCGCGGGTCCTTGTACGGGGTGGACGCGAACCGGGGCAGCGTGACCAGCGACAGGTCGGCCAGCGCGAACGCCTCGGACTCGGCCAACTCGGCCGAGCACTCCACCCGCACGATGCCGGCCCACGGCGCGCCCCCGGAGACGGGCAGCCGCAGATACCAGGAGTAGCCGCCCCAGGCGGTGACGAGCCGGAACACCGGCGACCGCTGGCCGGCCCGCAGCCCGGTCACCACGGCCGTCAGCCGGGCGTCGAGATACTGGCTGTGCTGGGTCTTGACGTACCCGAGGGTGCGGGGCAACTGCCGACGGCTGCGCAGCGGGCCGTCGACGACCAGCAGGTCCCCGTCGACCCGGGCCGCACCGGAGACCTCCACCTCCAGCGCGGTCAGCGGCCCCTGCACGGCCGCCTGGAGCTTGTTGAGCTCGCCGGTGCCGCCGACCCGGTGCACCGGGTAGCGCACCGTGCCGGCGCGCACCTCCCGGGCCGACGGGCTGGCCGTGAACAGCCCCCGCCGCACCTGGGTGCCGGCGAGCCGCGCCGCGCCCCGCTCCAGGTCGCAGCGGACCACCCCGGCGGCGTACGAGGCGGCCACGCCCGGGAACGACGCCCCGTCGGCCTCGGCCGTCCACACGCTCGCGTCGATCCGGCGTACGCCGTCGACGAGCAGCACCACGTCCGGGGCGCGGACGCCGGGCCGGACGTCGATGGCCCGCCAGTCCACCGCCGGCAGCTCCACCTCCGCGTCGACCTGCTGGCGGCTCGGCGTGGCCGGCCCGCCCGGCACCGCCTCGAAGGACGCGCCGTAGCCCGGATCCCAGGCGTCGACGAACAGCTCCGGCGCCTCGCCCACCGGATCGGCGCCGCCCGGCCCCGCCCCGCCCGGCCCCCGACCGGTCGGAGCGCCCCCGCCCGGCCCCGTCACAGGCCCGTCCGTTCCACCCGGGCGGTGCGGGCGTCCTTGCGAACCTCGAACCGGACCGGGATGCGTTCGGCCAGCGCCGGCACGTGGGTGACCACGCCGACCATCCGGTCACCCCGGGCGGCCAGGCTCTCCAGGGTGGCCGCCACCGTGTCCAGGGTCGCCGCGTCCAGGGTGCCGAACCCCTCGTCCAGCACGATCGACTCCAGGCTCGCCGCCGTGGTGGACAACCCGGCGAGCTGCTCCGACAGCGCCAGCGCCAGGGCCAGCGACGCCTGGAACGTCTCCCCGCCGCTGAGCGTGCGCACCCCGCGCCGCAGCCCGGCGTCGTGGTGGTCGACGACGAAGAACTCGCCCTTGTCGTGCACCAGGTCGTACTGGCCGCCCGACAGCTCGCGCAGGATCCCCGACGCGCCGTCGACCAGCAGGTCCAGCGCCTCGGCCAGCAGCCAGCGCTCGAAGTTGTTGGCCCGCAGGTGCCCGGCCAGCGCCCGGGCCACCCGGGCCTGCCGCTCGTGACCGGCCCGCTGCTCGCGCAGCTCGGCGGCCTGCTCGCGGCGCTCCACCAGCCGCCGGTGGGCGGCCTCGGCGCGCTCCACGGCGACGGTGGCCGCCCGCACCGGGTCGTCGGTGGCGGCCAGCCCGGCGGCGGCGAAGATCTCCGCGATCCGGTCCTGCACGGCCGCCACGGCGGCCTCCGCCCCGGCGACCGCCCCGGCCAGCCCCGGCCGGTCCGCGCGCCGCCGCGCCGCCTCCCCGCCGGCCCACCCCGTCAGCGTCGCCCAGGCCGCGGCGACGTCGTCCCGGTCGGCGGCCGGCGGGCCAAACCGGGCCAGCCCGTCGCGGGTCGCGTCGAAGTCCCGCCACGCGCCGCGCAGCCGCTCCTCGGCCGCGTCGAGGGCCCCCCGGGCCCGCCGGGCGGCGTCGCGCCCCGCCCGCACCGCGCCCGCCGCGTCGTCGAGGGCCCTGCGCAGCCGGGCGTGCTCGGCCAGGTCGTGCCGCAGCGCCGCCGGGGCGGCGGCACCCGCGAGCTGGTCGTCCAGCTCGGCCAGCCGGCCCCGCAGCTGGTCGTGCTCGGCTCGGGCCCGCAGCAGCACCCGCTCCACGTCCCGGGCCGCCGCGTCGCGCTCCTGCACCACCCGCTGGGCCGCCTGCGCCGCCGCCCGCGCCGCCTTCCCGGCGGCCGTGGCCCGCGCCACCGCCGAACCCGCCGGCACCGCCGGCACCCGGGGCACCACCTGCTCGCAGACGGGGCAGGCCGTGCCGTCGACCAGGTGCGCCCGCAGCGCCACCGCCTGGTCGGTGGCCTTGGCCTCCTCGTGCGCCCGGAACGCCGCCTCCAGCTCCGCCTCGGCCCGCTGCGCCGCCGCCCGCGCCGCGTCCAGCGCGGCGACCGCCGCGTCGTGTTCGGCCTGCGCGGCCGTCACCGCCGTGGCCACCGACCCGGCCTGCCCGGCGAGCCGGTCCCGGTCGGCGTGCGCCTTCAGCAGCAGCCGCAGCGCGCTCTCGTCGCCCGCGCCGGCCAGCTCGCCGCGCAGCTTCTCCTCGCGCTCCTCGGCCAGCGCCACCGCGCCCGCGGCCTCGCCGACGCCGGCCCGCGCGTCGGCCACCGCCCGCGCCACCTCGGCCACCCCGCCCGGCGCGCGCACCGCGTCGAGCACGGCCAGCTCGGCGTCGAGGGCCGCCAGGGCCGCGTGCGCGTCCCGCGCCGCCGCCCGGGCCGCATCCCGCTCCGGTACGGCAGCCGCGACCGCCTCGGCCAGCTCGTGCGCCCGCCCGATCTGCTCCTGCGCCCCGGCCAGCGCCGCGTCGTCGACGTCGGCGAGCCCGCCGAGGATCCGGTCGACCGCCTCCAGCTTGGCCTCGGCCTGCCCGGCCCGCTCGGTGGCCCGCCGCTGCACCTCCTCGTAGACGCCGAGGCCGAGCAGGTTCACCAGGATCTGCTGCCGGGTCGCCGGCCTGGCGTGCAGGAAGTCGGCGAACTGCCCCTGCGGCAGCACCACGCAGCTGGTGAACTGGTCGTACGGCAGCCCCACCGCCTCCAGCACCGCCCGGTCCATCTCGGCCGGGGTGCCGGCCACCACCTCGCCCAGGTCCTCCGGGCTGAGCCCGGTGTCCAGTTTGGTCACGTCGAACCCGGGCGGCATGAGCTGCAACCCGGCGTTGGCGGTCTTGACGTTGCCCCGGCCGTCGCGGCGCACCACGCGGGTCGCCACGTAGCGGTCCCCGGCGGACTCGAAGACCAGCCGCACCCGCGCCTCGGTGGCGGACGGGGCGAGCGCGTTGCCCAGCCCTCGCGTCCCGCCCCAGCGCGGCACCGTGCCGTAGAGGGCGAAGCAGATGGCGTCGAGCACCGTGGACTTGCCGGAGCCGGTCGGGCCGACGAGGGCGAAGAAGTCGGCGTCGGTGAAGTCGACGGTGGTCTCGTCGCGGAAGACGGTGAAGCCCGCCATGTCCAGCCGCATCGGGCGCATCAGCGGTCCACCTCCTCGAACAGCTCGTCGAACAGCTCCCGGACGTCGGCGTCGGCGTGCCCCCGGCTGTCGAGGTAGTCGGCGAACAGCTCCCGGGGCGACCGGCCGGCCCGCTGGGCGGTGCGGGCGCCGCTGCCGGGGGCCGGCACCAGCTCCGGGTCGATCCGGATCTCCAGGGCCCGGGGCAGCAGCTCCTGCACCTCCTCCCGCAGCCCGGCCCGGGGCTGCTCGCGGACGAACACCCGCAGCCAGCCCTCCGGCGGGGCGATCTCGGCGAGCTGGGCCAGGGTGCCCCGCACCGTGCGCAGCGGCACCGCCGCCGGCACCGGCACCTCCCGGATGCGCGCCGCGCTGGTCGCGGTCACCTCGACGACCGTCACCGACGGGACGTTCTCCTGCTCGCCGAAGTCGACGGCGAGCGGGCTGCCGCTGTAGCGGATCGGGCAGGGCCCCGACACCCGCTGCGACCGGTGCAGGTGGCCCAGCGCCACGTAGTGGGCGGTGCCCGGGAAGACCGTCGCCGGCACCGCGTAGCCCAGGACGGTGTGCGCGTCGCGCTCGCCGCCGCCGGTGGCCGCCCCGACCACGGTGAGGTGGGCGGTGACCAGGTGCACCCGGTCGGGCTCGCCGAAGCCCTCGGTGAGCCGGCCGAGCACCCGGCCCAGGTGGTCGGCGTACGTCTGGGTGGCCTCGGCGGCGGT
The DNA here is from genome assembly GCF_020873825.1 of Micromonospora sp. DH13. NCBI lineage: Bacteria > Bacillati > Actinomycetota > Actinomycetes > Micromonosporales > Micromonosporaceae > Micromonospora > Micromonospora sp. DH13. Next base: position 6,833 of record NZ_JAHWGR010000036.1, on the reverse strand, counting down.
CAGCTCGTACATCTCCACGGCCCGCACCGCGTAGCGCTGGGACAGGAACGGCAGCGCGGCCACCCGCCAGCGCTCCCCACCGGCCGTCGTGCCGTCGATGACGTGCTCGTCGGGGTTCTCCCGCACCCCGCCGCGCAGGGTGATGCCGGCGGCCTCGGCCCACGGCCGCAGCGCGTCGAGGGCCTGGCCGTTGTCGTGGTTGCCGCCGATGGCCACCACGTCGGCGCCGGTGCGGCGCAGCGCGGTCAGCGCCCGGGTGACCAGCCGGGTCGCCTCCGGGGTGGGCGCGGCCGTGTCGTAGAGGTCGCCGGCGACGATCACCAGGTCGGGGCGCTCGGCGCGGGCGACCTCGATCACCCCGGCGAGGACCTGCTTGTGCTCCTCGGCCCGGGACTGCCCCTTGAGCACCTTGCCGACGTGCCAGTCCGAGGTGTGCAGGATCTTCATGACTGCCCCCTAGAACGGGATGTCGTCGTCGCTCGTGCCGCCGCCGGAGCCGACCACCGCGAACGGGTCGGCCGCCCCCGTGATCGACCGTAGCGTCTCCGAGGGCGCGCGACCGGCCTCGGAGACCCGGGTGGCCCACGCCGGGAAGGGGAACTCCAGGCAGAGCGGGACCGGGATGTCGGGCTGGTTGACGAACATCGTGCCCGGCTTGGCCAGCAGCGCCCGCTGCCGCTGGGCCGGCGGCAGGAAGCCGTATTCCGGGCGGGACGCCTCGGCCGGGTCGAGCCGGCCGACCACCCGGATCGCCGAGTTGGTGACGATGCGCCGCTCCACCTCGCTCGCGGTCTGCTGCGCGCCGACCAGGATCACCCCGAGCGAGCGGCCCCGCTCGGCGATGTCGAGCAGCACCTCCTTGATGGGGGAGGAGCCCTCCCGGGGCGCGTACTTGTTGAGCTCGTCGAGGACGACGAAGAGCAGCGGCTTGGCCGTGCCCGCCTTCTCCTTGCGCTCGAACTCGCTCTTGAGGGTCACGCCGACGACGAACCGCTGCGCCCGGTCGGGCAGGTTGTGCAGGTCGACCACGGTCACCTGCGCGGACTCGCTGGTGTTGATGCTGTGCGGGCGGCGGGTGGCGAGGTCGCCCCGGATCAGCCGCCCCAGGTCCTTCTTGCTGCCGATGAGCCGCCGGGCGAACGCGTTGACCGTGCCCAGCCCGACGGCGCTGCCGGCCCAGTCGCCCCGGGTCTCGTCGTCGTTGAGCTGCTCGACGATGTGGTCGACGAGGTCGGTGTAGGAGCCGAGGCGCACCCCGTCGACGCTCACCCCGCCGTCGGCGGGCTGCGCGTAGCGGGCCAGGTGGGCGGCGACCGAGTGGACGACCATCGTGTACTGCTGGCGCTCGTCGTCGGCGTCGGCGAAGACGTACGGCAGGAGGCGGTCGGCGCAGAACTCGCTCAGCGTCCAGTAGAAGCTGTCCACGCCGGTCAGCCGGCTGCTCACGTCGGGGGTGCCGGAGGAGTCGCCGACCCGGGGCGGGGCGTAGACCCGCACGTCGGGGAACGCCCCGGCGCTGAGCCCGAGCCTGGCGTAGCCGGCGCGGGTGGCGTCGTCGAGGCGGGTGTTGGGGTGGTCGAGGAACAGCAGGTCCTCGCCCTTGACGTTGAAGATCAGCGCCTTGGCGTTGACCGCGTCGCCGCCGAGCACCCCGGAACGGAAGACCGAGTAGAGCAGGAACGTGGCGAAGCTGGTCTTGGTGGCGACCCCGGAGATGCCGGAGATGGAGACGTGCGCGCCCCGGGTGCCGTCGAGGAAGTCGGCGTTGAGGTAGACGGGCACCCCGTCGCGGCCCATGCCCATCGGGATGCGCCGCTCCATCCGGTCGAAGTGCAGCGCGCGGGCCCGCGCGTCGCCCTCGGCCCGGTGCACCACCGCCCCCGGCGTCGGCGGGACGTAGACCTCCGGGTCGACCCGGGTGGTGGTGATCTCGGCGGCCTCCTGCACCATCGCCGGCAGGGTGCCGTCGGCGATGGCGAACACGTCCGAGTCGAACTGGGCGCCCTCGTGCCGCGCCCGCACCTGGGTCACCACCCCGGCGATGGTCACCGGCTCGCGGTCGGGCATCTCGCGGCGGGTCACCACCACGTCGTCGAGCTGGAGGTAGCTGCCCGGGGCCACGGCCGTCCAGAACGTCAGCGGGGTGGCGTCGGCGGTGCCGAGCACGCGGCCGACCCCCTCGCCGGGGCCGGCGGACCCGTCGTCGGTGATCGGCAGGCTCTCGGTCATCGGCCCGCTCCCGTCAGCTGGTCGTCTCGGTCACGGCACACGAAGAGCATCCTGCCGCAGGGATGTGACAGGTTGCCACGCGACGCGGCGGACGCCACCCTCCGCCCGGTACGCGATCACTCGTCGCATTCCTCCGAACGCGCACGGTGTCGCAAAATTTCTCGTCGCAGAGGTGACACGAACCGGTTGCTCGGCGCAACAATGACACCGGCACTCATCGAGGATCTTCGTTACGTCGATGTTTCGGGGTGTGCCCCTGCGGCCCGCCACCTGCGGGCCGTGGGCCGGCCCGGCGGCCACCACCGCCGGGTCACCGCCGGTCGGCACCCCCTTCCGACCGGCCGTCGATCGAAGGCAGGAGCCTCATGCGTCGTACCACTGTCCTGGCGGGCCTGGCCTCGGCCGCGCTGCTGGCCACCGCCGTGCCCGGCGCGGCCGTCGCCGCCCCGGCCGCCGCCCCCTCCGCCGACGCGTTCACCCGCGCCGTCACCCAGCTGAAGTCCCACGCCGGCGACGCCCTCGCCGGCGACGGGCAGAGCTTCACGCTGAAGAACGTCGCGACCGACGCCGACGGCACCGAGCACGTCCGGCTGCACCGTTACCTCGACGGGCTGCCCGTGCTCGGCGGCGACCTGGTCGTGCACCTCGGCAAGGGCGGCGCCTGGCACGGCGCCAGCCAGACCCTGACGGCCGCCCCGCGCCGCGCCGACCGCTCCGCGCGGACCGCCGTCGGCGAGGCCGCCGCCGGCCGCGCCGCCCTCGCCGCCTCCACCGCCACCGCCCGCCGCGTCGACGGCACCCAGCTCGTGTACGACGCCGACGGCGCGCGCACCGCCCTCGCCTACGAGGTGGTCGTCGGCGGTGTGTACGCCGACGGCACCCCCAGCGAGCTGCACGTGCTCGTCGACGCCGCCACCGGCGGGGTCCGCAGCTCCTGGGAGGGCGTGCAGCGCGAGGGCACCGGCAACACCCTCCACTCCGGCAGCGTGCCGCTGGGCACCACCGCCTCCGGCAGCACGTACCAGCTCGTCGACGGCGCCCGCGGCGGCCACAAGACGTACGACCTGAACGGTTCCACCAGCGGCACCGGCACCCTCGTCGCCAGCGCCACCAACGTCTTCGGCGACGGCACCACGGCCAACCGGCAGACCGCCGCCGCCGACGCCCACTACGGTGCGGCCGTCACCTGGGACTACTACAAGAACACGTTCGGCCGCAACGGCATCCGCAACGACGGCGTCGCCGCCTACAGCCGGGTGCACTACAGCACCAACTACGCCAACGCGTTCTGGAGCGACTCCTGCTTCTGCATGACCTACGGCGACGGCGGCTCCGGCTTCGCCCCGCTGACCTCCCTCGACGTCGCCGGCCACGAGATGACCCACGGCGTCACCAGCAACACCGCCGGCCTGGTCTACAGCGGTGAGTCCGGCGGCCTCAACGAGGCCACCAGCGACATCTTCGGCACCCTCGTGGAGTTCTCCGCCGCCAACGCCAGCGACCCCGGCGACTACCTCATCGGCGAGAAGCTGCGCAGCACGCCGCTGCGCTACATGGACAAGCCCTCGAAGGACGGCAAGTCGGCCGACTGCTGGTCGACCACCCTGCGCTTCAAGGACGTGCACTACTCCTCCGGCGTGGCCAACCACTTCTTCTACCTGCTCGCCGTCGGCAGCGGCGCGTCCGCGTACGGCAACAGCCCCACCTGTGACGGCAGCACCATCACCGGCATCGGCAACGCCAAGGCCGGCGCGATCTGGTACCGCGCGCTGACCACCTACATGACCTCGCGGACCAACTACTCGGGGGCCCGCACCGCCACCCTGTCGGCCGCCGCCGACCTGTACGGCGCCAGCAGCGTCGAGTACCGGACCGTCGCCGCCGCCTGGACGGCGGTCAAGGTCGCCTGACCCGATCGGAGTACGGCGGGGGCGGCGACGTCCCCGCCGTGCCGGAACCGCCCGCGGCCCCGGCCCCGCGCCCCCGCCCTGCCTACGAAGCGGCGGCCGGGGCCGGGGCTGCGTCGGGGTTGGCTTCGGCGTTGGCTGCGTCGGGGTTGGCTTCGGCGTTGGCTTCGGCTTCGGTGTTGGCGTTAGCTTGGGCTTCGCGGGCGTAGCGGAGCATCAGCACGCCGTCGGCGGCGGCCAGCACGTGCCGCAGCGGCAGCTCCCGGTGCCCGCTGGCGGGCCCGGCGGCGATCCGCCCCGGCCCGGCCCCGGCGAGCAGCGGCGCGACCGTGAGGCAGACCTCGTCTACCAGGTCGGCGGCGGTGAGCGCGCCGAACAGGTGCGGGCCGCCCTCGCAGAGCACCTGCGAGAGGCCACGCCGGCGCAGCTCGGCCAGGCCGGCGGCGAGATCCACCCGGTCGGCCCCGCAGCGCACCAGGTCGGCCACCTCGGTCAGGCCCGGCGGCGCCTCGGCGGCGGCGTGGGTGAGCACCACCGGGCGCACCGGTGCGTCGGCGAAGGCGGCCTGCGCCGGGTCCAGGTCCAGCGAGCCGGAGACCACCGCCAGGGTCGGATACTCGGCCAGCCCGTGGGCGCGCCGCCAGGCCCGCCGCGCCGCGTCGAGCCGCACCGCGCCGTACCCCTCGTGGCGCAGCGTCCCGGCGGCCACCAGCAGCCCGTCGCAGAGCATCCGCAGCAGGCCGAAGACCCGCTTGTCCGGCACGCCGGACAGCCCCGCCGAGTAGCCGTCGAGCGAGACCGCGCCGTCGACGCTCGTCACGAAGTTCACCCGCAGATGGGGCCGGTCCGTCCGGCCGTACAGCGCGGTCAGCTCCGTGTCGTCCAACGGGGCCGCCGACGGGGCCGGCCAGAGACGGGAAATCGCGGCTTCGGCGTTCATTCGCCGGCCGGACCCGTGACCGGAGGGGTGGGTTCGGGGGTACGGTGCTGGCAGTCGCACCACTTCCGGCCCGGGCATTCGTCGTGCCGCCGTTCCCGGCAGGCTCGGCAGATCATGCCGGCAGCCTATGTCGTGATGGAAGGGGGCAGCACATGCCACGTCAGATATTCCAGCTGAAGGTGTCCCTCGCCGGAGTCCACCCCCTCGTCTGGCGGCGGGTGCTGGTCCCCGCCGGCTACACGCTGGACCGGCTGCACCGGGTCGTGCAGCACGCGATGGGCTGGCGCGACTGCCACCTGCACTCGTTCGAGATCGACGGCACGCAGTACGCCGAGCCCGACCCGGACGGGGAACTTGCCGTGCGCGACGAGCTGGACGTCCGGCTGGACGCGGTCGTCGGCAAGGGCAGCCGCTTCCACTACACCTACGACTTCGGCGACTGGTGGGAGCACGACATCGTCGTCGAGGACGCCGTCACCGCCGACCCGGACGAGCGGTACCCGACCTGCCTGGCGGGCGAGCGGGCCTGTCCGCCGGAGGACGTCGGCGGTCCGGCCGGACACCAGGTGCTGCTGGCCGCGCTCGCCGACCCCGCACACCCCGAGCACGAACGGCTGCGGGACTGGGCCGGCGACGCGTACGACCCGGACGCCTTCGACCCGGGCCGCGCCGCCACCCTCCTGCGCCACCTCTGCTGAGGTGCAAGGAAGGGCACCTTGTTAACGCTTTCTGTATAGGAGGGGCCCCTTCCTAACACTCGGCTGGGTGAGGTGAAGACGCCACCGGCCGGGCCCCTGTTGTCGGGGCCCGGCCGGCGGCGTGTGTGTATGTGTGTGGTGTCAGCTGTTGTTCCAGTGCTGCGCGACGAGGTCGGCGGCCTGCTGCTCCCACTGCGCGTACGCGTCGGGGTAGGCGGAGACCTGCACCGTCTGGGCGGCATCGGTCAGCGGCATGTCCTGCCAGCCGTCGACCTGTCGGAGGCCCTTGAGGAACGCCGTCGCCGCATACTGCGGGTCGGTGATCTGCTCCGGCGAACCCCAGCCGCTGGACGGGCGTTGCTGGAACAGGCCGAGGGAGTCGTGGTCGTTGCGGTCACCCAGGTGACCCAGGTTCTGCAGCTTCGACTCCTGCAGGGCGGTGCCGATCGAGATGACCGCGGCGCGTTCGTCGAGGCCGGTCTTCTTCGTGGCGGCGATGATGGCCTTGGCGTTGGCGGTCTGCTCGGCGTCGAGATCGATACGCGACTGTGTGCCCTGCACACCGTGCGGGATCAGCTTCCCGGCGTCGGTGGTCGTGTCGGCCTGTGCGGCGGCGACCGGACGGGCGTCGACAGTGCCGGTGCCGGTGTCGATGGCGTGGTGGAGGGGGCCGGCGGCGAGGCCGCCGGCGAACGCGAGTCCGGCGATGCCGAGGACGCTCTTACGCAGGATGGTCGTGTTCATGGGGGTGTCTCCTATCCGGGGGTCGGCACACGTCCCACATCCGCCGGAGGGGGATGGCAGGGGGTGTGCGAGCACCACGTCGAGGCGCCCGAACAACGAACAACGGGGGAAGAAGAGGAGGGTCGGCTGCCTTGCGGCGCCGGGTCCAGGTGTAACGACCGGCGGCCGGCCCCCATTCCCCCGGGGCCTGATGCCGAGGCGGCCGGCATGCCGCGGGGCGGACCGGGCGTCGGTGGGGCAGGCGTGTCGGGTGGGCCAGCACGCGGGCGGCCCGGGGCCTGCCGGATCGGGGGATCCGGGGTGCTGCTGCGGTCG
>NZ_JAHWGR010000035.1:0-79237 GCF_020873825.1 Micromonospora sp. DH13 | reverse complement strand
TGGTCAAGCTGATGGAGGACCACCGCGACGAGGTGGTGGTGATCGTCGCCGGGTACGAGGCGGAGATCGAGCAGTTCCTCGCCGCGAACGCCGGACTGGCGTCCCGCTTCTCGCGGCGGATCCACTTCGCCCCGTACACGGCCGACGAGCTGGTCGCCATCTTCGAGGGCATCGCCCGGGCCGGCGGCTACGACTGCCCCGGGGACACCCTGACGGCCCTGCGCCGGCACTTCGAGCAGGTGCCCCACGGCCGGGCCTTCGGCAACGGCCGGTACGCCCGCCAGGTCCTCGACGAGGCGGTGACCCGGCAGGCGGGCCGGCTACGCGGCCTGACCGGGCCGACGGTGGCGGACCTGCGTACGCTGCGCGCCGAGGACGTCACCCCCGCGGCGGCCGCCCATGTCTAGCCGGTGGCGGACGCCGTGACCGCCGCGCCACGGGTGCGGCGGTCCGGCCGCGCCCACGGGACCCGACCCCGCCGCCCGTCACCGGGCGACAGCAGCGAAGGGCCGTCGGCGGGCTACCCGTATGCTCTCCTGAGTCGCCGTGTGATCGATTGTCCTAATGCGCCTGCGCAGCCGGTCACGCGGACGGTGAGTGTGCTGGGGAGGCGCCGGGTGGCAGGTCTTTCTCGCGTGCCGGACGCGGAAGCGCCGGGCGGGGCCGGCATCGAGGTGGTCGCAGGCGACACCCGGGTCGACGACCGGGCTTCGTCTCCGGCTGACGTCGAGGCCACGTCGTCGGCGGCGCACCTCCCGCCCGACGCGCGGCTGCGGGCGCTGCACGACGCCCACGCCGATCCGCTGTTCCGCTTCCTGCTGCGGCTGGCTCTCGGTGAGCGGCAACTCGCCGAGGACCTGCTCCAGGAGACGATGGTCCGGGCCTGGCGCAACATCGACAACCTCGCCGTCGACCCGGAGACGCAGCGGCGCTGGCTGTTCACCGTGGCGCGCCGGGTCGCCATCGACGTGGCGCGGGCCCGGCAGGCACGCCCGGCCGAGGTCGGCTCGCTGGACCTCAACCGGATGCCGGCGACCGGCGACGTGGCCGAGGGCGTGGTGACCACGCAGACCATCCGGGACGCGTTGCCGAAGATCAGCGTCGAGCACCGCCGGGTCGTGGAGGCCGTCTACTTCCGGGGGCTGTCCACCGCCGAGATCGCGGCCGCGTTCGGCATCGCCGAGGGCACGGTCAAGTCCCGCGCCTACTACGCCCTGCGCGCGTTGCGCGCCGTCATCGGGACGGTCGACGGTGCGTGAGGCGTCCGCCGCCACCGCGATGGCATACGATTGCGGCGGCAGAACCGCGAGGCGCTGCCTCCCCGAGCAGAGCTGACGGACCATGACCGACCTCCGAAGCGACAGCGACGCCCCCGGTCCGGTGGCCCACGCCCCACTGGAGTTGTGCGCCCCCTACCTGTGGGGTGACCTCGACCCGCAGGGCGAACAGGACTTCGAACGTCACCTCGGGACGTGCTCCCTCTGCCTGGACGAGTGCGACCGGCTGGGCCCGCTGGTGACCGCGTTCTCCGGGCTCACCAGCGCCGAGGCCGCCGAACTGCTCGCGGTCGGTTCCGCGCCCGCCCCGGCCGAGGAGCCGGCCCCGCCCGCCGTGGCCCGCGCCGACCAGGAGCCCGCCGCCGGCACCGACTCCACCCGTGCCGCCGAGCCCGCCGCCGGCCCCGGTTCCGCCCGGGCCGCCGGCACCGACCCCACCCCGCCCGCCGGGCCGACCGTCGAGCCGGATCCCGGCGGGGGCACGGGTCGGAGCCGGCCGGGCCGCCGCCCGGCGGGCGCCACCGGTCCGGCGGGGCGGGGTCCGGCCGGACACGCCCCCGACCGGGCCCGGCGTGGCCGCCGGCTGTGGCTCGTCGCCGGTGGGCTCGCCGTGGTCGCGGCGGTGTCCCTCGGCGTCTCCCTCGGCCAGCGCTACGCCGGCAGGGCCCCCGAGTCCGGCCCGGCCACCGTCAACCCGGTCAACGCGGGCGTGACGGTGGAGGGGGTCGGCGCCACCGCGCGGCTCTCCGTCACCGTCTCGGCCCGCGCCGACCGGCCCGGCCCGGTCGCCGACGTGCGGGCCACCGTGGTCGGCCTGACCGCCGGGGTCGAATACCGCCTCTACGCGGTCGCCGCCGACACCCGGACGCACCAGGTGGCGCGGTGGACGGCGACGGCCGGGACGCAGGAGGTCACCGGCGAGATCGCCGTCCCCGTCGCCACCCTGGCGTTCTTCGCCGTCGCCGACGCCGACGGCACGGCCGTGGTGTCGGCGCGCCTCGGCGCCCCCCGCTAGCCGCGCACCTTCGTCCACTTCTGGTTGGCCCCGCCGCTGCACGTGGCCAGCTGCAGGCCGGTGCCGTTGGCGGTGGACCAGTCCCGCACCTCGACGCACCTGCCGACGACCGAGTTGACCAGGTCACCGGAGGGGTTGACCCAGAACTTCTGGGCCCAGCCGCCGTTGCAGGTCGCGAGCTGGACCCGGGTGCCGTCGGCCGTGGCGGCGTCCGCCAGGTCGATGCAGAGCTTGCCCATGCGGACGGTCCCGTCGCCGCCGAACGTCCACTTCTGCCGGGTCGAGCTGCCGCAGCCCCAGAGCACGAGCTGCTGGCCGTCGGCGGCCGTGGGCGCGTGCACGCACTTCCCGCCGTACCCCTTGATCTGGTAGCTGGTCGCCGCGGGTGCCGCGGTGGTCGCCCGGGGGGTCGTCGGGGTGGGGCGGGGGGCCGCGGGCGTGGTCCTGGTCGTCGCGGCGGCCGGGCGGGACGCGCCGCCGCCCGCATCGGGCCTGCGGGTGGGCAGTGCCAGCGCCGGTCCGGTGGGGACGGCGGGCGCGACGGTGGGGCGCGGCGACGGACGGCCACCCAGGCGCGGGTCCTGGGCGTAGAAGGCGGCGTAGGCGAGCACCCGGCCGGCGTGCTGCTCCACCGTGGACAGGTTGGGTGCGCCGCCGGCCTGCACCCCCGGGCCCCACTGGAAGGTGGCCAGCGCGATCGGGTACGGGTCGGCGGCGAGCCCGGCGAGGTCGGTGGTGAGGGCGCACATCGTCCGGGCGAGGGTGGGGATCGCCGCCGCCGGCTCCCACGGCGACTGCCCGGCGGTGGCGTACCGGCTCCAGAGCGTGGGGAGGAACTGGGCGACGCCCTGGGCCCCGTTCGCGCCGAGCAGGTGCGGGTTGAACCCCGACGCCGCCATCAGCTGGCCGGCGATCTTCGCCGCCGTCACCGCCGGGCAGACCTTGCCGGCGGCGAGGATCAGCTCCAGGTGCTCCTGGGGGATGGCGCGCGGCGCGCTGCCGGCGGCCGGCGCCGGCTGGGCGGCGGTCGGCGGGCCGGCGGCGGCGTCGCGGTCGAAGTCGGGCTGCCGGGAATACCACGCCGTGTATCCGGCGACGGTGCGCACGTACGGGGCCGCCGCGTCGGGGATGCGCCGGTCGGCCTGCACGACGGAGAACCCCGAGTGGTGGGCGGCGAGCGCCAGCTCCCACGCGTCGCCGTCGATGTCGCCGTGCCGGAGCTGCCCGACGAGGTCGCACATGTGGTGGGCGAGCGCGACGATGTTCGCCGCGACGTCCAGCCGGGGCGCGTCGGGCCAGGGACGCCAGCGCTGCCAGACCTCGTCGCTCAGGCCGGCGACCCCGGAGCCGCCGTTGCCGGTGCGCGCGTCGGGCTCGAAGCCCGACGCGGCCATGAGCTGGCCGGCCAGGCGCGGGGCGGTGAGCGTCGGGCAGGAGAGCGCGGCCTGGGCGATCATCTGCGCCTGGTCGGCGGGGACCGGCCTGCCCTCGCGCACCGTCTCGGCGGTGGCCGTGCCGAAGCCGGCGCTCGCGGCGAAGCCGGCCAGCACGGCGAGGGCCAGCACGAGGACGCCGGCGGCGATCCGGGTGACCAGCGGCGGGCCGGGGAGCCGGGGCATCCGTCGCCGCAACGCACCGACGAGCCGTCCCAGGCGCTGGCGGTAGGGCTTGGAGGTCAGTGGCACCGTGGCGCTCCTCGGCAGGCTGCGGATTCGACCCCTCAACGGGCTGAACCGGTCGACGGTTCAGTCAGATCAGGAAGGAGTTTGCCCGCAGGGCCGGTACGCGGCAACCGCGCTGGTGGACCGGGGTGACCGGCCTCGGGCGCGCCCCGGACGGCCGAGGTCATCCCGACCGCGCCCCGAACCCGGCCGGTGCCGCATCCACCGTCGAGTGAGTACGGTTGCGCGACGGGCACAGGCATCGGGGCGTCCCGCCGGGCCGGCGTCGGCGGGCGGGGCGGCGACCCGGGGAGGGAGCGAGGATGACGCGGCGCAGAGCGCTGGTGGTTCGGGGCGGATGGGAGGGGCACGAGCCGGTCCGGGCGACGGAGTTGTTCCTTCCGTTCCTTGAGCGCAGCGGCTACGCGGTGCGGATCGAGGAGTCGACGGACGTCTACGCCGACGCCGACGAGATGGCCGGCACCGACCTCGTGGTGCAGTGCGTGACGATGTCGCAGATCACCCAGGAGCAGGTGGCGGGCCTGTGCGCGGCGGTCGTCGCCGGGACGGGGTTCACCGGCTGGCACGGCGGCATCGTGGACTCGTTCCGGATGTCGTCCGACTATCTGCACCTGGTGGGCGGCCAGTTCGCGACCCATCCGGGCAAGGAGCCGTGCGAGCGCCGCGGTGGGGCGGAGGACAACTTCCTCCCGCACACGGTACGCGTCACCGACCTGGGGCGGCAGCATCCGATCACCGCGGGGATTCCGGACATCGAGCTGGTCACCGAGCAGTACTGGGTGCTGCACGACGACCTCATCGAGGTGCTGGCCACCACCACCCACCCGGCGCAGCCGTGGCAGCCGTGGCACCGGCCGGTCACCTCGCCGGCGATCTGGACCCGGCAGTGGGGCGCCGGGCGTGTCGTCGTGACGACCCCGGGGCACAGCCTCGACGTGCTGGAGCACCCGAGCATCCGTACCGTCATCGAGAGGGGGATGGTGTGGGCGACCCGCACCGCGTCGGCGTCGTAGGGCTCGGGGTCATCTCCCGCGCCTACCTGGACACGCTCGCGAACCACCCGGCGGTGGACATCGTGGCGGTGGCCGACCTCGACGCCTCCCGGTCCGCCGCGACCGCCGCCGGGCTTCCCGGAGCCGAGGCGGTGACCGTCGAGCGCCTGCTCGACCGCCCCGACGTGCAGACGGTGCTCAACCTCACGATCCCCGCGGCACACGCCGAGATCTCCCTCGGCGCGATCGACGCGGGCAAGCACGTGTACGTCGAGAAGCCGCTCGCCGCCACCTTCCCGGACGGCCGGGCGACCGTCGACCGGGCCGCGGCGGCCGGCGTCCGCGTCGGGTGCGCGCCGGACACCGTCCTGGGCACGGGCACGCAGACGGCGCGCGCCGCCATCGACGGCGGGCTCATCGGCCGCCCCCTGTCCGCGTCGGCCGTCATGGTCACCCCGGGGCACGAGCGCTGGCATCCCCACCCCGACTTCTACTACGCCCCGGGCGGGGGGCCGCTGCTGGACATGGGGCCGTACTACATCTCGGCGCTCGTCCACCTGCTCGGGCCGGTCCGCGCGGTGCACGGAGCCGCCAGCCGGCTGCGTCCCGAGCGCGTCATCGGCTCGGGCCCGCGCCTCGGCCAGCGGGTTCCGGTGCTGGTGGACACCCACGTCACCGGCGTGCTCGAACACGCCGACGGCGCCCTGTCCACCCTCACCACGAGCTTCGACGGCGTCGCGACGACGGCCGCGCCGATCGAGGTGCACGGGGAGACCGGCACGCTCGCCGTGCCCGACCCGAACTACTTCGACGGCGAGGTCCGGCTGTTCGCGCTCGGCGGCACCGAATGGCAGGTCGTGCCACCGGGGGCCGGCTACGTCGACGGTTCCCGGGGCGTCGGCCTGATCGACGCCGTCACCGCCGGGGGTCGGCGTCCGCCGCGGGCCGGCGGCGACGTGGCGCTGCACGTGCTCGACACGATGACCGCCCTGCTGCGGTCGGCGGCCGAGGGCCGGCGGATCGAGCTGACCACGGTCGTGGAGCGGCCCCCGCTCGTGCCGCTCACCCCGGCCGAACAGTGGCGGGCATACCAGGCGTGACACCGCGCGCAGTCAGTCGGGCAGCTTCGCCGTGAGCTGCATCAGACGTGCGGCGTGCTGCGGGTCGAGCGTGGGAATGTCGGGCGGAAGCCGCTGGTGGCGGTCGATGGCCGGCAGGGTGCGGCCACCGCCACCGCCGCAGCGGGCTAACCTGCCGTCATGGCGAGTGCCGAACTGGACGAGTTGATCGTCGCGGACTCCGACGCGCTGCGCGCGTGGCTGTCGGCCCACCACGCCACGTCGCCCGGCGTCTGGCTCGCCCTGACCCGCAAGGGCGGCACCGTCACCACGCTGACCTGGCAGCAGGCGGTCGACGAGGCCCTGTGCTTCGGCTGGATCGACGGGCAGGCCCGCAAGCGGGACCAGGAGAGCTCCTGGATCCGGTTCACCCCGCGCCGGCCCCGCAGCGTCTGGTCGCAGCGCAACGTCGCCCACGTGGCCCGGCTGGAGGCGGACGGGCGGATGCTGCCCCCGGGCCGCGCGGCGGTGGAGGCCGCCAAGGCCGACGGGCGGTGGACGGCCGCCTACGCCCCGTCGTCGGAGGCCGAGGTGCCGGCCGACCTCCTCGCCGCCATCGCCGCCGACCCCGCCGCCCAGGCCATGTTCGACGTGCTCACCAAGGCCAACCGGTTCGCTCTCGTCTACCGCCTCAACGCCGTCAAGCGCGCGGAGACCCGCGAGCGGAAGATCGCCGAGTTCGTCGCCATGCTGGCCCGCCACGAGACGCTCCACCCGCAGAAGGCCAGGCCGCTGAGCCCGCCGTGACCGGTCCGCCCGTGGCGTCGCCGCGCCCGGCCCGACAACCCCGGTGCGGGGGGCGACCGGAGTCGTGTTGACTCGGGCGGTGGATCGTCAACGGCTCAGCAGCATCGCGCACTCGCGCCACCCGATCGCGGCCCCGATCTTCGGCGTCAACGTCAACCGGCTCCTGCGCCGGGCGGGCCGGCAACCGACGGCCCGCGTCCTCGACCTCGGCTGTGGCGAGGCGGCCTGGGCGCTGCAGGCCCTCGCCCACTATCCCGACGGGCACGCGGACGGCGTGGACGTCAGCGCGTACGCCCTCGAACGCGCCGCCGGCGCCGCCGACGCGCGCGGCCTCGCGGACCGGCTCACCCTGCACCGGCGCGACGCACGGACGTACGTGCCCGACGGCGACTACGACCTGGTGCTGTGCGTCGGCTCGACCCACGCGTTCGGCGGGTTCGGCGGGACGCTAAAGCTGGCCGGCCGGCACGTGAACGCCGACGGCGTCCTCCTGGTCGGCGAGGGGTTCTGGCAGGTCCCACCGACCCCGCAGGCGCTGGCGGCGCTCGGTGCGAAGCCCGAGGAGTTCACCGACCTCGCCGGCCTGGTCGACGCCGCCGAGCGGGCCGGCTGGACGCCGACGTACGCCCACGTCAGCGACGCCGCCGAGTGGGACGACTACGAATGGTCGTGGATCGGCTCGCTCACGGAGTGGGCGCTGGACAACCCCGGCCACCCGGACGCGGCCGAGGCGCTCACCGCTGCCCGGGAGCACCGCGACCAGTGGTTGCGCGGATACCGCCACGTGCTGGGTTTCGTGACGCTGGTGCTGCGCCGCGGCGGGCGGTGAGCACTAAGCCCACCCTGCGGCCGGTCCGGCGGCCCGACAGGCGCCGCCCCGCTCCGCTACCGCCCGGCGACGGGACGGCGGTGACCGGCGGCCGCCGGCTCGGCGATCGGCAGCCGGATGGTGAAGGTGCTGCCCCGGCCGAGGACGCTCTCGAGGCCGATCGTGCCGCCGTGGGCCTCGGCGAGCTTGCGGGCGATCGACAGGCCGAGCCCGCTGCCCCCGGTGCTGCGGGCCCGCGAGTCGTCGGCCCGCCAGAACCGGTCGAAGACCCTGGCCTGGTCGGCGGGCGCGATGCCGGTCCCGGTGTCGGACACGGCGATGGCGACCTGGTCGTCGTGCACCGCGCACCGCACGGTGACCGAGCCGCCGGCGGGGGTGTGCCGGACCGCGTTGGCGACGACGTTGCCGACGAGCTGCCGCAGCCGGGCGCCGTCGACCGGCAGCTCCGGGTCGGCGAGCAGTTCGGTGCCCAGCCGCACCCCGGCGGCCTCGGCGGCGCCCCGGTGCGCCTCGACGACCTGCTCCAGCAGGTCCGCCACGAAGTGCGGCTCGCGGTGGATGCGCAGGTCACCGGCGTCGGCGGCGGCCAGGTCGCGCAGGTCGTCGATGATGTGCTGCAACAGCAGCGCCTCGTCGAGCAGCAGGCTGAGCAGTTGCGCGTCGGGCTGGGCGAGGCCGTCCTGGGCGGCCTCCAGCCAGCTGCGGATGTTGGTCAGCGGCGTACGCAGCTCGTGCGCCACGTCGCTGACCATGCTCTTGCGCAGCGCCTCGGTCTGTTCCCGCCGGGCGGCGAGGTCGTTGAGGGCGGTGGCGAGCAGGCCGATCTCGTCGCGGGTGGTCACGGGGACCCGGGCCTGTTCGTCCATCGGCCGCCGGGTGGCGTCGGTCAGCGCCCGCAGCGGCCGGACCAGCCGCCGCCCGACCAGGACGGTGATCAGCACGGTGGCGGCCAGCACCGTTCCCGTCACCTGGGCGATGCGGATCGCGTTGTCCCGGGACAGGTTGAACACCGGTTCGGCGGTGCCCTGGGCCTCGTCGGTCACGAAGAGCAGGGCCGGCGGGGCCACGTACGACCTGAGCTGGGCGAGCCGCGCCTTCTGCAGGCAGGCGTCGGTCTGCCGGTCGACGCGGGCGTCGCCGCTCGGGGTCGCGGTGCGGTCCGCCCTGATCGTGACCCGGTCGGGCATCCCCGCCTCGCGCAGGCAGGTCTTCGTCGCGGTCCTCAGCTGCGCGATCCCCTTGGCCTCGCTCGGCAGCGGCTCGGCCAGCTCGGTCGGCAGGCAGAAGCCGGCGACGTCGCGCACGTCCGGCCCGTTCACCTGCACCGACGCCCGCCCGCCCGGGCCGACGACGACCTTGCCGTCCAGGGTGGACTCGCCGCGGATGCAGCCGAGCCACCGGGTGGCCAGCGCCCGGCTGAAGGCACTTTCCTGCGTCGTCAGCACGTACGGCCCGAGCGCGCGCGGGTCGATCCGCTCGGTCCCGCCGGTCAGGCCCAGGTCCACCTGCAGCGGGTCGACGGTCGCCGACGGCCGCGCCGCGTGCAGCGACGGGCCCTGCGGCGCGGTGTCGGCGATGACCTGCCGGTCGGGGGTCATCAGGGTGATCCGCCGTTCGAGCTTGCCGGCCCGCTCGGCGAGCACGGGGGCCACCTGCGACCAGTCCCGGTGGGTGGCGGCGTAGCCCAGCATCGTGTCGTAGATGCTCTTGTCGTCGGCGAGCGAGCGGCCCTGCTCCTGCCGGATCGCCCGGGTCGTCGACTGCACGGCCAGCCAGGTGGTCGCCAGGATCGCGCAGACCGCCACCAGCAGGGAGGTGGCCAGCAGCCGCACCACCAGACTGCGGTGCGGCGGCACCCGCTGCCGTCTCACGGCGCCCCGGGGCTGAGCTTGTAGCCGACGCCGTAGACGGTCAGCAGTTGCTGGGGGCGGCGGGGGTTCAGCTCGATCTTGCGGCGCAGGTTCATCACGTGTACGTCGATGGTGCGCTCGGTCGACTCCCGCTCGACTCCCCGGGTGTGTTCCAGCAGTTGGCCACGGGTGAACACCCGCCCCGGCTGGCGGGTCATCGCGGCCAGGATCGCGAACTCGCCGGCGGTGCAGTCGACCGGGACGCCACCGGCGGTCACGGTGTGCCGTGGCTCGTCGACGGTGAGCCGCCCGACCCGGTGCACGGGGGAGTCCTGCCCCGTCGTCCGGACGCGCCGCAGCAGCGTCCGGATCCGGGCCACCAGTTCCCGGGGGCTGAACGGCTTGGTCATGTAGTCGTCGGCGCCCAGGTCCAGGCCGCGCAGGAGGTCGTCCTCGCTCGACCGGGCGGTCAGCATCAGCATCAGCACGTCCGACTCCTGCCGGAGGATGCGGCAGACCTGCATGCCGTCCAGCCCCGGCAGCATCACGTCGAGCACGAGCAGGTCGAACGGCTGCTGCCGGGCCTGCCGCAGCGCCGCCTCGCCGTCGTGCACGACCGTCGCCTCGTGTCCCTCCGCGGCCAGGTAACGGCGCAGCGCCTCGGCCTGCCGCCGGTCGTCCTCCGCGAGCATCACCTGTGCGCACATGGTGGGGACTATAGGTCAGGCGTCGGGCCCCGAACCGGCTGCGACCTCGGCCGCGACGTGGGTCGCGCCGCGCCCGGGCAGCCCAGGGGCGGTGCGCCGCGCGGCGCGGCGGCGGTGCGGAAAAGGTCACGCCCGGGCCTGACAGGATCCTGATATTCCCGGGCCACGATCGCGCCATGTCACTGCCCCGGACGGTGCCACCGTCGGACACCGAAACTCAGGTCATCCCGGTCGTCGGCGCGGAACCGACGCCGCGCCGCCGACGCCTGCCGAGGCTGGTGGTGCCCGCCGTCGTCCTCGCGGTGCTGGCCGTCACGGCGGGTGTCGTCTGGTTCGGCCGGGACAGCGGACGACCGCCGGCCGTCGACGAACCCGCCGGGGTGCGCAGCGTCGCGCTGGCGCGGCAGGACATGTCGATGTCGCAGTCGCTGCCGGGCACCCTCGGCTACGGCGCCGCCCGGGTGCTCAAGGGCGGCAGGGACGGCACGGTGACGTGGCTGCCCGCGCCGGGGGCGGCGGTCCGGCGCGGAAAGCAGCTCTACCGCGTCGACGACCGGCCGGTGCCGTTGTTCTACGGCGGGATGCCGCTGTACCGCCCGCTGCGTGACCTCGGCACGGTCGGTCGGGACGTGCGGATCGTCGCCGACAACCTCGAAGCCCTCGGCTACGAGATCGGCGACCAGCCGAGGCCCGGCACCCGGCTGGTCCCGTCGCCGGCTCCGTCGCCGGCCGCGTCCCGGCCGGCGGTGACGGTGGGCCGGGGCGAGGCCGTCCTGACCACCGGGCTGCGCGCGGCCGTCAAGCGCTGGCAGAACGACCTGGGGGTCCCGGCGACCGGCGCGGTCGAGCCCGGGGACGTGGCGGTGCTCGTCGGCGCGGTCCGGGTCGACTCGGTCGCCGCCCAGCCCGGGGACAGCGCGAACTCCCCGCTGATGTCGGTCACCCAGACCGCGAAGGTGGTCACCGTGCAGATGGACGTCGGTGACGCCGCCTCGGTCGAGCCGGGCGACGTGGTCGACGTGCGGCTGCCCGACGAGAGCGCGGTCGGCGGCAAGGTCGCCGCCGTCGGCCAGGCCGTGCAGGCCGCGGCGGGCGACGACCCGACGGGCGGCGGCCCGGCCAGGGTCACCGTGACGGTCACCCTGGACAAGTCCGCCGCCGTCGCCAAGATCAGTTTTGCCGACGTGCAGGTCGACTTCGTCGCCGAGACCCACAAGGACGTCCTCGTCGCGCCGGTCGGCGCGCTGCTGGCGCTCGCCGAGGGCGGCTACGCCGTCCAGGTCGAGGGCGGCGGCCTGGTCGCGGTCGAGACCGGCATGTTCGCCAAGGGCCTCGTCGAGATCAGCGGAGACGGGCTCGCCCCGGGCACGCGGGTGGTGACCACCTCGTGAGCACCGTCCTGTCCGCGCGCGACGTCAGCAGGCGCTACCCGGGCGGGGTCGACGCGCTGCGCGGGATCTGCCTCGACATCGCCGAGGGCGAACTGCTCGCCATCGTCGGGCCGTCCGGCTCCGGCAAGTCGACCCTGCTCCACCTCATGGGCACCCTCGACCGGCCCAGCTCCGGCACCATCCGGATCGCGGGGCAGGACGTCGCCGCGCTCTCCGACCGTCAGCTCTCCGCCCTGCGGGGCCGCTGGCTCGGCTTCGTCTTCCAGCAGTTCCACCTCGCCGAGGGCCTCACCGCCGCGGAGAACGTGGCCACCGGCCTGCTGTACGCCGGTGTCCCGCGCAGGCGTCGCCGGGCGCTCGCGCTCGACGCCCTCGACCGGGTCGGCCTCGCCCACCGGGTGGGCCACCGCCCGGCCCAGCTCTCCGGTGGCGAACGCCAGCGGGTCGCCATCGCCCGGGCCATCGTCAACGGACCCGCCCTGGTGCTGGCCGACGAGCCCACCGGCGCCCTCGACACCGGCACCGGGCACGCCGTCCTGCGCCTGCTGCGCAGACTCAACGAGGAGGGCACCACCATCGCCGTCATCACCCACGACAACGAGATCGCCGCCAGCCTGCCCCGCCGCGTCGAGATCCGCGACGGCCGGCTCGTGCGGGACACGGCGGCCGTCCGATGATCCGCCCCGTCCGCCTCTCCCCGCTCGACCTGCTCGACGTCGGGTTGCTAGGCATCCGTACCCGCAGGATGCGGGCCGCGTTCTCGGCCCTGGGCATCGCGATCGGCATCGCCACCACGGTCCTGGTCACCGGCGTCCCCGCCGCCAGCCAGGCGGCGCTGCTGCGCGAACTGTCCGCCCTGGGCACCAACAGCCTCCAGGTCATGGCGCAACCCGGCACGGACTCGCCACCGCAGCTGCCCGAGGAGTCCGTGGCGATGGTGCAGCGCATCGGCCCGGTCACGGTCGCGAGCGCGGTCGCCAACACCCACGCGCTGGTCCGCCGCAACGACCGCACCGACGCCCGCGACGGCTCCGGCCTGACCGTGCTCGCCGCCCGCCTCGACCTGCCGCGGGCCATCAACGCCACGGTGCGTTCCGGGCGCTGGCTCGACCCCGTCACCGAGCGGTTCCCGACCGTGGTGCTCGGCTCGGTCGCCGCCACCCGGCTCGGATTCGCGGACCTGCCCGCCACCGGCGGCCCGGCGCCGATGGTGATCATCGGCGACCGGTGGTTCACCGTCGTCGGCATCCTCGCCGCCACGCCGCTCTCCCCCGACATCGACCGCTCGGTCCTGGTCGGCTGGGAGGCGGCCCGCAGCCAGCTCCGCTTCGACGGCCATCCCACCGTCATCTACGTCCAGTGCCGGGAGTCGGCGATCGAGACCGTCCGCGCCGTCCTGCCCGCCACCGTCTCGCCGGTGCAGCCCGGCCAGGTCGTGGTGACCCGCCCGTCGGACGCCCTCGCCGCGAAGCGGGCCACCGAGGGCGCCTTCTCCGCCCTGCTCCTCGGTCTCGCCGCGGTCGCGCTGCTCGTCGGCGGCATCGGGGTGGCGAACACGATGGTGATCGCCGTGTGGGAACGCCGCACCGAGATCGGCCTGCGTCGGGCGCTGGGCGCGCACCGGGGCCAGATCCGCGCCCAGTTCCTCACCGAGTCGGCCGCGCTGGCCGCCCTCGGCGGTGTCGCCGGGACCCTGGTCGGCCTGGCCGCCACCGCCGCGTACGCGGTCCACCAGGGCTGGCCGGTCGTGGTCCCGCTGCCGGCGACGCTCGCGGGGCTCGCCGGCGCCGTCGTGGTCGGCGTCGTCGCCGGCGTCTACCCGTCGATCAGGGCCGCCCGGCTCACGCCGACCGAGGCGCTCGCCTCGTCCTGACCGTCGCGGGGAAGAAGGAGCACGCGGGGGAGGGCGGCGACCGACCGCACCGTCGCGGGCGGAGAACGACGGAGGCGCCACCCGATCGCGGGTGGCGCCTCCGGTCCGTGCGGTCACTTGCGCTTCGCGGCGACCTCACGCTCGCATTCCGGCGAGAACCGCATGCCCTTCGAGATCGACTCGGCGTCGTTCTGTTCGCCGCCGAACGACCAGCCCGGGCCGTCGGGGTTGACCTCGACGTAGCGCACGCCCTTCTCCTTGAGGCACGCCACGACGTCTCGCGCGAAGTCCCTCGCCTCCGGGTTGGCCGGGTCGAGCTCCCACGGCGGCAGCGGCAGCAGGTTCTCGCAGGCATTGTTCGCCTTCCCGATCCGGCCCGACGTGGTGCCGCCGGCCCGTTCCCGGTGGATGTCGACGCCGTGGTCGGCCATGCACTTCTCGTACGGCCTCGCGCGCGCCTTCGCGTCCTCCTCGGTGTCGTCGAGGCGCTCGCGGGGACGCTCGTCGGCCGGAGACGCCGACGGGGCGACGGAGGGCGCGTCGCTGCGCAGCGTGGCCACCTCCGGCGGCTCGGCGGTGTCGGTCTGGTCGGATCCGGTGTTCGAGCACCCCGTGCCACCGATCATGACGGCCAGGAGGAGCGCGGCCATCGGGTACTTCCTCATCGTGACGCCTTCCTGTCGGACGTTCGGCGTGACGCGGTCGCGCCGGTGCCCAGGATCGCCGCCAACTGTCAGGAAGCTGTGTGCCCGCCGCGCCCGGCCGGCGCCGGTCGGCCCGCCGCGACCGGCCGGGCTCAGCCGCCGCCGGGGCCGGCCGTCGGCGGCCGGGTGCGCCGCCAGCGGGCGACCAGGGCGTCCCGGCCGGCGGCGTCGATCCGGCCGGTCACCCGCAGCCGGGCCATCCCGCCGTCGGGGAAGATGTCCAGCCGGACGTGGGTGGCGGCGCGGGGCGCGTCGACCGGGAAGCGGTGCCGGGTGTCCGGCCGCAGCCGGGTCTCCGGCAGCAGGGGAAACCACGCCGCCGGGTCGGCGAGGTCGCCGTGGCGCTCGTCGGCGGCGCGCAGCGTGGCCCGGCCCGGGGCGTTGCCCTTGAAGTGGCTGGTGTCGAGGTCCACGAACTGCGCGACCCCCGGCACGCCCAGCCGGACCAGCACCCAGTCGTTGCCGTCGTCGCGGCGGCGGGCGGTCTCCCAGCCCTCGCCCATCACCCGGGCCGGGCCGGGGGCGAGCAGGTTCTGCGGGGCACCGTAGAACCGGTCGCTGCACGCCTGCACCCGGCCGCCGTGTTCCGTCGCGGCCAGGTCGAGCACGTCGGGCAGCAGCCGGGGGTCGGGCACCACGTCCCCGTGCACCCGCAGCCGGGCGACGCCGCCGTCGGGGAAGATGGTGAGCCGCACGTGGGTGACGTGGTGGGGCACGTCGACCGGGAAGACGTTGCGGCTGTCCCCGGCCAGCGGCGAGCGGTCGAGCAGCGGCACCCAGCGCGCCCCGGCGAGCTCGTCCGGCCCCGGGTAGCCGTCGACGGCGCACCCGTCGACGGCGGCGAACGGCGGATAGTTGCCGGTGAAGAAGCTGGTGTCGACGACCAGCAGCCGCACCACGCCCGGCAGGCCGAGCCGGACGATGGCGTGGTCGGAGCCGGGCTCGCGGCGGCGGCGGGTCTCCCAGCCGTCGTAGACCTGGCCCTTCGCGGCGAACGTGCGGGGCGAGAACGTCGGCGGCAGCGGATCGACCAGGTTGTCCGCGGCGGCGAAGAACTCGTCGTTGGCGGCGACCACGCCGCCGCCGAAGGCGCGCGACGCCAGATCGGGCAGGGCGGTCAGGTCGGTCAGGTCGGGCTGGGCGCCGTCGGCGGGGCGGGGCGGGGCCGGGTCGGGCGGGTTGCTCATGCCGCACCCGCCCGCAGCAGCCGGCCGCGCGGGGCGTCGCCGGTGACCGGTTCGCCGCGCAGCCAGGTGGCCCGCACCACCCCGGTCAGCCGCTGGCCGGCGTACGGCGTCACGGGGTGCCGGTGGTGCAGCCGGCCCGGCTCGACGCGGAAGCCCGCGTCCGCGTCGAAGGCCACCAGGTCGGCGTCGGCGCCCACCGCGATCCGTCCCTTGCCGCGCAGCCCGACCAGGTCGGCCGGGCCGGTGGCCATCCAGCGGACGACGTCGGCCAGGCCGTGCCCGCGGCGACGGGCCTGGGTCCACACCACCGGCAGGCTGAGCTGCACCGACGCGATGCCGCCCCAGGCGGCGGCGAAGTCGCCGGTGTCGGCCCGCTTCAGCTCGGGCAGGCAGGGCGAGTGGTCGCTGACCACGCAGTCCACCGTGCCGTCGGCCAGCGCCGCCCAGAGCCGGTCCTGGTTGCCCCGGTCCCGGATCGGCGGGCAGCATTTGAACTCCGTCGCGCCGTCGGGCACCTGCTCGGCGGTCAACGCGAGATAGTGCGGGCAGGTCTCCACGGTCAGCCGCACGCCGTCGGCCCGCGCCGCGACCAGCTCGGGCAGGGCCCCGGCCGACGACAGGTGCAGCACGTGCACGCGCGCGCCGGTGCGGCGGGCGGCGGCCACCACCGTGGCGACGGCGGAGCGCTCGGCCGCCGGCGGCCGGGACGCCACGAAGTCGGCGTAGCGCGGCGACGGGGGCGACTCGCGTACCGACCCCGGGTCCTCGGCGTGCACGACGAAGAGCGCGCCGACCGCCGCCAGCGCCCGCTCCAGCAGGACGGCGTCGACCGGCGGGAACTCCGGCACGCCGGAGTCGACGAGGAACGCCTTGAAGCCGAACACCCCGGCCCGGTCCAGCGCCACGAGGTCGCCGAGGTTGCCCGGCACGACGCCGCCCCAGAACCCGACGTCGACGTGGCAGCGGCCCCGCGCGGCGGCGCGCTTGGTCTCCAGCGCGGCCACGGTGACCGTCGGCGGGACGCTGTTGAGCGGCATGTCGACCAGGGTGGTGACGCCGCCGGCCGCGGCGGCCCGGGTGGCGCTGGCGAAACCCTCCCACTCGGTGCGGCCGGGCTCGTTGACGTGCACGTGCGTGTCCACCAGGCCGGGCAGCAGGGCGACATCGCCCAGGTCCTCGTCGACGACGGCGTCGAGCGGCGCGTCGTAACCGGCGAGCGCGGCGATCCGGCCGGCGGCCACGGCGACCGCCGCCGGCCGCTGCCCCTGCGGCAGCACCGCCCGGCGGGACCGCACCACCAGGTCGTAGCTCATCGGGCCCGCTCCAGCAGCCGGCGGTGCGCGCCGGTGGCCGCCAGGGCGAGGGCGTCGGCGTCGGCCGTGCGCAGCTCCGCGTCCTCGACGACGGTCCGGCCGCCGACCAGCAGCAGCGCCAGCGGCGCCGGTGGGCCGAGCACCAGCGCCGCCACCGGGTCGTCGATGCCGGCGTGGCCCAGCCCGTCGACGCGCCAGAGCGCGACGTCGGCGAGCTTGCCCACCTCCAGCGAGCCGATCTCGTCGGCGCGGCCGAGGCACCGTGCCCCGCCCATGGTGCCCAGGGCGAGGGCCTGCCGGGCGGTCAGCGCAGCCGGGCCGCCGCGCAGCCGGGCCGCGTACAGCGCCTGGCGCAGCTCCGCGCCGAGCTGGCCGGCCTCCTGGGAGGCCGCGCCGTCGACGCCGAGGCCCACCGGCACCCCGGCGGCGAGCAGGTCCGGCACGCGGGCGGTGCCCGCGCCGAGGCGGGCGTTCGAGCTGGGGCAGTGCGCCACCGCCGTGCCGGTGGCGGCCAGCTTCGCCACCGCCGGGTCGTCCAGGTGTACGCCGTGGGCCAGCCACACGTCGTCGCCGAGCCAGTCGAGCTGTTCGGCGTACTCGACCGGGGTGCAGCCGTGGGTGGCGCGGCAGTATTCCTCCTCCTCGACGGTCTCCGCGAGGTGGGTGTGCAGCCGGACCCCCCGCCGCCGGGCCAGCGCGGCGGACTCCCGCATCAGGGTGCCGGTGACCGAGAACGGCGAGCACGGGGCCACGGAGACGCGCAGCATCGAGCCGGGGGACGGGTCGTGGTGGCGGTCGATGGCGGCCTCGGTGGCCAGCAGCGCCGCCTCGGTCTCCTCCACCAGCGAGTCCGGGGGCAGGCCGCCCGCCGACCGGCCGAGGTCCATCGACCCCCGGCACGGCTGGAAGCGCAGCCCGATCCGCCGGGCGGCCTCGATCTCGGCGGCCAGCGGGTCGTCGCGGCCCGGGGGGAACACGTAGTGGTGGTCGGTGCTGGTGGTGCAGCCGGACAGGGCGAGCCAGCCCAGCCCGGCGGCCGACGCCGCGTGGACGATGTCGGCGTCCAGGTGCGCCCAGACGGGATAGAGGGTGGTGAGCCAGCCGAACAGGTCCGACTGCTGGGCCAGCCCCCGGGTCACCCACTGGTAGAGGTGGTGGTGGGTGTTGACCAGGCCCGGGGTGGCCAGGCAACCGGTGCCGTCGATCCGGCGGGCCGACGGGTCCACCGGCCCGGCCGGCCCGGCCCCGACGGCGGCGATCCGCCCGTCGTCGCCGATCACCACGTGCCCGGCGCGGTGCTCGCTGCCGGCGGCGTCGACCGTGGCGACGGCGCAGTTGTCGATGACGATCACGGCGTCACCAGTCGCCGTCGGCCGGGGCGACGCCGTCGCGGCCGACGGTGCCCTCGATCACCCCGTACGGCTGGTCGGTGGCGACGAAGACGGCGTTGGGGTTGTCCAGCCCGAACGGCGACAGGTCGACCGGGATGTGGTGCCGGTTGGGCAGCGACAGCCGGATCTCCGCCACCTCCGGCCTGGCCTCCAGCACCCGGCGGCCCATCGCGTACAGGGTCTGCTGCAACGACCTGCTGTACGTCTCGACGAACGCGGCGACCAACGCCTCGCGCACCTGCCGGTGGGCGGCGTCCCAGTCGGCGTCGGCGTCGAGGTGCCGCCAGCGGGCGTCCACGGCGGTGGCCAGGATCCGGTCGGTGGTCTCCGGCAGCGTCGTGTACTCGTCGCGCACGAAGCCGTGGAACTCGGAGTTCGTGGTGTTCAACAGCACCAGGTCGGTCAGGCCCGACACGACCCGGGCGGTCTCGCCGTCGTAGGTGGCCGTCGCGGTGCGGGTCTCCGCGCCGCCGCGCTGGAAGGAGTGCTGCCCGAGCCGCTGCCAGCCGAACTCCCGCACCGCCACCTCGGCACGCCGGACGGCCGGCTGGCTGTGCACGAAGTGCCGGGCCAGCAGGAGCGCGAACGCCTCGGGGGAGGCGACGCCGTGTTTACGGGCGAACGCGTACACCGTGTTCTTCTGCGAGTCGGTCGGCAGCACCTGGCTGTTGTCGCCGGTGAGATGGGTGGCGGCCAGGTCGCCGGCGAGGGCGGTCCGCACGTCGAGGTCCCGCAGCGTGTGCCGGTCGCCGTCGCGGACCACGTGGACCACGCGCACCTGGGCCTTGCCGTACCGGTTGGGCCCCAGCACGATTCCCATCTGTCAACTCCCTCGGTAGGTGGTGTAGCCGAACGGGCTGAGCAGCAGCGGCAGGTGCAGGTGCGCCGCGGGGTCGCCGACGGCGAAGGTGAGCACCACCTCCGGGAAGAAGGGATCCGGCCCGAGGTGCCCGTCGAGGCCGAAGACGAGCCGGTACCGGCCGACCCTCCACTGTGCCGCCGGCACCCAGTCGCGCAGCCGGCCGTCGGCGTCGGTGCGGCCGGCGGCGACCTGCCGCCACCGCGCGCCGTCGAGCCGGTCGAGCCGGACGCCGATGCCCGGCGCGGGCGCGCCGACGACCGTGTCCAGCACGTGCGTGGACAGCGGCGCGGTCGCCCCCGCGTCAGGCCGGCCCATCGAGCAGCTTCCTGATCCGCAGCGCGGCGATCTTCGCCAGTTCCCCGCGTACCACCTCCCGTTCGGTGGCCTCGTCGTGCGCCAGCCGGTCCCGGGCGGCGGCGAGCAGCTCCGCGTCGCTGCGGCCGGCGGCGCAGACCAGGAACAGGTGCCCGAAGCGGCGCTCGTACGCCTCGTTGGCCTCGGCGATGTCGGCCCGGCTCCGGGCGGACGCTGCGTCCAGGCCGGACTGTTCCCCGCGCGACCAGCCGTCCTCCCGGCGCTGCCCCGCCGGGCGCTGGCCGATGCGCGGGTGGGCGGCGAGCGCCTGCGCGACCTCCGGCCAGGTCAGCCCCGCGCTGGCGGCGTGCGCCGCGGCCAGCAGCGCGGCCAGGTCCGGGTACGGCCGCCCGGCCGCGACCTCGCGGGCCCAGCGGGGCACGGCGCAGCAGGCCAGCAGATCGTCCTCGGCCCGCTGCGCGGCGAGCGCGTTGAACTCCTCGATCCGTGTCACCGGTCGCCTCCCCTGGCCCGCCCGTCGCAGGAGCAGTCAAACAGGCCGACCGGTGGGGTCGACAGCGCCGCGACGACCAAAACCGCCGGACTTCCCGGCACCGCCGTTGTACGTTCGTCCAGCGCCCGCCGGGCCCGACCACGCTCAGCCGCAGCCGCAGCCGCAGCCGCAGCGAGCGGGCGCGTCAGCCGTGGATGCGGCCGGTGGCGTCGCGCAGCCGGCCGCCCGCGCGGCCGTGCCGCACCGCGACGAGTTCCGCGGCGATGCTGACCGCGACCTCGGCGGCGTCGCGGCCCCCCACGTCCAGGCCCACGGGGGAACTGAGCCGGGCCAGCGCCGCCTCGGTGACGCCGGCCGCGCGGAGCCGGCCGAGCCGGTCGTGGTGGGTCCGCCGGGAGCCCAGCGCCCCGACGAAGCCCAGCGGGAGGTCGAGGGCCAGCCGCAGCACCGGGACGTCGAACCGGGGGTCGTGGGTGAGCACGCACACGGCGGTGCGCCCGTCCAGCCGCCCCGCCTCGGCCTCGGCCGCGAGGTAGCGGTGCGGCCAGTCGACCACCACCTCCCGGGCCTGCGGGAAGCGGCGCGCGGTGGCGAAGACCGGGCGGGCGTCGCAGACGGTGACCCGGTAGCCGAGGACGACGCCGATGCGGGCCAGCTCGGCCGCCACGTCGATCGCGCCGCACACGATCAACCGGGGCGGCGGGGGATAGGAACGCACCAGCACCCGCACCCGCCCCGCCGCGCCGGGACCGGCGGGCGGCAGCCGCACCGGCCCGCTGCGACCCTCGGCCAGCAGCCGGCGGCCGGCGGCCAGCGCCGCCTCGTCCAACCGGGGGTCGCCGAGGCTGCCGTGGTGGCCGTCCGGCCCGGCGACCATCCGCCGGCCGAGCCGCCCCGGCGGCCCCTGCACGCAGGTCAGCACCGCCACCGCCGTGCCCGCGCGGACGGCACCGGCCAGCACCGGCAGCTCCGCGAAGCCGGCGCGGTCGACCCGCTCGACGTACACCTCGATGGTTCCCCCGCAGGTCAGGCCCGCCGCGAACGCGTCGGCGCCGGCCACCCCGAAGCGCAGCAGCGCGGGCCGCCCGGTGCGCACGGCCTGGCGACAGGCGTCGTGCAGCGCGGCCTCGACGCAGCCGCCGGAGACGCTGCCGGTGACCGAGCCGTCCGGGCCGACCAGCATCGCGGTGCCGGCCGGGTGGGGCGCGCTGCGCCAGGTCTCGACGACGGTGGCCAGGCCGACGGCGTCGCCGTCGGCGCAGCGGCGCACCAGCTCGGCGAGCACCTCATCCACGGTCGGGCCACCCGTCGTCGGCGGACCCGGTGGCGGGGGGCGGCGTGGCGGTGGCGGACCCGGTGGCGGCGGGGCCGGCGGGCGGGACGTCGAGGTCGGCGTCGTCGGCCACGTCGGCGCACGGCACGATCCGCACCCGGTCGAGCCGTTGCCGCAGGTAGCCGCCCGCGCCGCTGTCACCGACGGCGCAGGCGCACACGCCGGGCCAATGCTCCCGGCCCAGCAGCACCGGATGACCCCGGCGGCCCGGCCCGTAGCCGGCCGTGGCCAGGCACGCCGGGGTGGCGCCGGCCGCGACCCGCCGCACCGCCTCGGCGGAGACCCCCGGCATGTCGACCAGCAGCACCACCACGGCCACCGCGTCGGTGCCGGCCAGCGCCCGCAGCCCCACCCGCAGCGAGGAGCCCAGCCCGGTGGCCCACCGGGGGTTGCCCACCACCCGGGCGGCGGAGAGGTCGGCGTCGGCGCGGACCCGGTCGGCCGCGGCGCCGAGCACCACCAGCGCCGGCGAGCAGCCGGCCCCGACGAGGGTACGCACCGCGCGTTCCACCAGCAGCGAGCCGCGGTGGTGCACGAGCGCCTTGGGCCTGCCGTAGCGGCGGCCGGCGCCGGCGGCGAGCACCAGCCCGGCGACGGCGGGGGGTGAACCGGGGGTACGGGACAGCTGCACGACGTCTCCCTCGCGCCGGGTGGAGCGCCCACGCCTGCCGATGCCCGCGCCGGGCCACCGGCGGTCCCGGCGCGGCCCGGACGGGCGTCGACCGGCCCACCATGCGGAGCGGGCCGGGAGGCTGTCAAGGGTGTCCGCCCCGGTCCCGGCGACACCCGCCCCGGTTTGGAGCTTCGTCCAACCGGGACGGTCCCGCCCCCGGCGGCGTTGTCGCCGGCGCGCATTGTCGGGCCGGCGGCCGGGTTGCTTGGATTCCCCTCAACGGCCACCGCCGCCGGCCCGCCCGCACCCCGGGCACCTCGGCCGGCGGCATCCGCCCCCAACGAAAGCGCGATGCCTGTGGACCTGTTCACCGTGCAGGACGTGATCGCCGCGGACGCCGACGCGTGGCGGGAGGGCGACCGCTGGCTCGGCGGCGGCACCCACCTCTTCGCGCAGCCGCAACCGCAGGTCCGCCGGCTGCGCGACCTCACCACCCTGGCCTGGCCCCCGCTGCGGGTCAGCCCCGACCCCGGCGAGCCGGGCCTCGACGTCGCCGCGACCTGCACCGTCGCCGAGCTGTCCCGGTACGCACCGCCGCCGTGCTGGCCGTCGCTGGGCCCGCTGATCCGGGACTGCTGCGACGCGTTCCTCGCCTCGTTCAAGGTGTGGAACGTCGCGACGGTCGGCGGCAACCTCTGCGCGGCGCTGCCGGCCGGGCCGATGATCTCGCTGGTCACCGCCGCCGCGGGGAGCTGCCTGATCCGGGACCTGGCCGGGCGGCAACGGCGCGTGCCGGCGACCGAGCTGGTCCGCGACGTGGGCGTCACGGTGCTGCGCCCGGACGAGTACCTGCACACGATCCGCCTGCCCGCGCGGGTGCTGGGCGGCCGGTTCGCGCTGCGGCGGGCGTCGCTGCACCCGCTCGGCCGTTCGGCGGCGCTCGTCGTCGGCCACCGGGACTCCGACACCGGGGCGTTCACCCTCACCGTGACCGCCGCCACCCGGCGTCCGGTCGGCGTCGCCCTGCCCGGCCCGCCCCGGCCGGGTGAGCTGGCGGAGCTGCTGGACGCCCGGATCCCCGCCGCGGACTGGTACGACGACGTGCACGGCCTGCCGGCGTGGCGGCGGCGGATGACCCTGCGGCTGGCCGAGCAGGTCCGCGCCGAGCTGGCACGGGTGACGGCGCCGTGAGCGTACGGGTCAACGGCCAGCCGTGCGCCGTCGCGCCGACCGGCGGCCAGTGCCTGCGCGGCTACCTGCGGGAACAGGGCTGGTTCGGGGTGAAGAAGGGCTGCGACACCGGCGACTGCGGGGCGTGCACGGTGCACGTCGACGGCGTGCCGGTGCACAGTTGCCTCTATCCGGCCGTGCGGGCCGTCGGCCGTGAGGTGACCACCATCGAGGGCGTCGCCGCGGTGCCCGGCGGGGCCGAGACGCAACGGCGGTTCCTCGACGCCCAGGGCTTCCAGTGCGGCTTCTGCACCGCCGGGTTCATCATGACCGCCGTCGCCCTCGACGAGGCGCAGCGCGCCGACCTGCCCGCCGCCCTGAAGGGCAACCTGTGCCGGTGCACCGGGTACCGGTCGATCGCCGACGCGCTGCACGGCGTCCGCACCACCGAGGACGCGGCACCGGGCGGGGCGGTCGGCCGCAACCTGCCGGCCCCGGCCGGGCCCGACATCGTCACCGGCGCGGCCCGGTTCACCGCCGACGTCTCGGTGCCCGGCCTGGCCCACGTCCGGCTGGTCCGCTCCCCGCTGCCGCACGCCCGGATCGTCGACGTCGACGCGAGCGCGGCCCTGGCCGTGCCCGGCGTGCTCGCCGTGCTCACCCACCGGGACGCCCCGGCGGCGCTCTTCTCCACCGCCCAGCACGAGAACGCCGACGACGACCCGGCCGACACCCGGGTCCTCGACGACGTGGTCCGGCACGTCGGGCAGCGGGTCGCCGCCGTCGTCGCCGAGACCGAGGCCGCCGCCGAGCAGGGCTGCGCCCTGGTCCGCGTCGACTACCGGCCGCTGCCCGCCGTCACCGACCCCGAGCGGGCGATGCGGGCGGGCGCGCCGGCGATCCACGGCGACAAGGGCGCGCGGTCGCGGATCGCCCGACCGGCCGGCAACGTGGCCGCCGAGCTGCACGGCGAGTGCGGCGACGTCGCCGCCGGGTTCGCCGCCGCCGACGTGGTGTACGAGGAGACGTTCCGCACCCAGCGGGTGCAGCACGCGCACCTGGAGACGCACTGCGCCATCGTGTCGTTCGACCCGGACGGGCGGATCGTCGTGCGCAGCAGCACCCAGACGCCGTTCCTCACCCGGCGGGCCCTCGCCCGCATCTTCGACCTGCCGGCCGAGCGGATCCGGGTGGTCGCCGGCCGGGTCGGCGGCGGCTTCGGCGGTAAGCAGGAGATGCTGGTCGAGGACGTGGCGCTGCTCGCCGCCCTGCGCACCGGGCGGCCGGTGAAGCTGGAGTTCACCCGGGCCGAGCAGTTCACGGCCGCCACCACCCGGCACCCGTTCACCGTCCGGGTCCGCGTCGGCGGCCGGCGCGACGGGACGCTGACCGCGCTGCGGCTGCGGGTGGTCTCGGACACCGGCGCGTACGGCAACCACGGCCCGGGGGTGCTCTTCCACGGCTGCGCGGAGTCGGTGGCCGTCT
Organism: Micromonospora sp. DH13; assembly: GCF_020873825.1. Lineage (NCBI taxonomy): Bacteria > Bacillati > Actinomycetota > Actinomycetes > Micromonosporales > Micromonosporaceae > Micromonospora > Micromonospora sp. DH13. The sequence continues at coordinate 54,890 of NZ_JAHWGR010000035.1, read as the reverse complement.
ACCGGTGTCCCGCCACGCGCATCGACGCCTTCGCGGTCTACACCAACACCGTCCCGGCCGGGGCCTTCCGGGGGTACGGCCTCGGCCAGGTCTCCTTCGCCGTCGAGTCGGCCGTCGACGAGCTGGCCCGCCGGCTGGGCGTCGCGCCGGAGGAGTTCCGCGCCCGCAACGTCGTCCGCGACGGCGACGACCTGGTCACCCCGGCCGGCCACGCGGCCGACCTCGCGATCCGCAGCTACGGCCTCGACCAGTGCCTCGACGTCGTCCGCTCGGCGGCGGCGCGGCCGGGCACCGGGCCCGACGCGCCGGCCGGATGGCTGGTCGGCGAGGGATCGGCGTTGGCCATGATCGCCACCGGGCCGCCGGGGGGACACCACGGTCGCGCCCGGCTGAGCCTCACCCCGGCCGGCGGCTACCAGCTCGACGTGGGGACGGCCGAGTTCGGCAACGGCTCCACCACCGTCCACCGGCAGATCGCCGCCGACGTGCTGGAGACCACGGTGGACCGGATCCGGGTCCGGCAGTCGGACACGGCGCTGGTCGGGCACGACACCGGCGCGTTCGCCTCCACCGCCACGACGGTGGCCGGCACCGCCGTGCTCCGGGCGGCCACCGCGCTGCGCGCGCTGCTGCTCGACCTCGCGGCCGGGGCCCGCCCCGGCGCCGACCCCGCCGGCCTGCGGCTGGGCCCCGACGCCGTCCACGGCGGCGGCGCGCCGCTGCCCCTGGCCGACCTGCACCGGCTGGCCGCCGCCCGGGGCACCCCGCCGACCGCCACCGGGCACGCCGACGGTGCCGAGCGGTCGGTGGCGTTCAACGTCCACTGGTTCCGCATCGCCGTCGACCCCGAGACCGGCGAGATCACAGTGCTGCGCAGCGTGCACGCCGCGGACGCCGGCACGGTGCTGAACCCGATGCAGTGCCGCGCCCAGGTCGAGGGGGGCGTGGCGCAGGCGCTCGGCGCCACCCTCGCCGAGCACGTCCGCCTCGACGCCGGGGGCCGGGTGACCACCACCGGCTTCCGCGACTACCACCTGCCGACCTTCGCCGACGTGCCGCGTACGGAGGTGCACTTCGCGCGGACCGCCGACCCGGTGGGGCCGGCCGGGGCGAAGTCGATGAGCGAGAGCCCGTTCAACCCGGTCGCCGCGGCCATGGCCAACGCGTTGCGCGACGCGACCGGGGTCCGCTTCACCGACCTGCCGTTCACCCGCGACCGGGTCTGGCACCGTCTTTCCGGTGCGGACGGCCGCCACGTTCCGCCGTGAACCGCGAGGATCGGACACGTAACCGAAACCTCACCGTCCTACCGTGTGCCGATCGGGTTCCTCGACGACGGGGATGACGATGCTGCTGCGCGACGCGCTGGCCCTACCGGCCCTCAGGCTGACCCTGCTCACCGGCGGCGACGGGCTGGACCGCCCGGTCACCCAGGTCTTCGTCACCGACCTGCCCGACCCCCGCCGCTACCTCCGCGGCGGGGAGGTGGTGCTCACCGGCCTGATGTGGCGGCGGGGGGCCACGGACGCCGAGACCTTCGTCCGGTCCTGCGCCACGGCCCGGGTCACCGCGATCGGCGCCGGTCACGCGGCCCTCGGCCGGGTGCCGGCCGACCTGGTCGAGGCGTGCCGCCGGCACGGCGTGCCCCTGTTCGAGGTCCCGGTGGAGGTGTCCTTCCGCGAGGTCATCGAGGCGTTCGCGCCGTCGGTGTGGAAGCAGCGGGCGACCGGGCTGGCCACCATGCTCGGCCGGCAGCGGGGGGTGGTCGCCGCGATGGCCGCGGGGGCCCGGCTGCCCGACCTGCTCCCGGCCATCGCCGCCGACCTGGGCGTACGCTGCTGGTTGCTCTCGCCCGCCGGCCGGCTGATCGCCGGCACCGCCCCGCTGCCGGCCCCGGCCGCCCGGGAGCTGTGCACCGCCTTCCTGACGGCCACCCGGCTGCCGACGACCACCCGGGTCGACGGGGCCCGCGTGTCGGTCACCGCGATCACCGGGTCCCCGGAGCACCGGATGGCGTCCTGGCTGCTCGCCTGCGCCCCGGCCGGCGCGCACGTGCCGGACGGGGCGCACCGCCCGGCCGGGGCGCTCCCGCCGGCCGGGCCGGAGCCTGGCGGGGACGACGTGCTGGCCGAGCTGGTCGACGTGGTCGCCCTGGAACGGACCCAGGCCGACGAGGCCGAGCGGGTCGAGCAGCGCCTGGCCGACCAGGTGGGGCGGGCGCTGGCCGGCGACGGCGACGAGGCCGACCTGCGGGCCCGGTTGCGGGCCTGCGGGCTGGCGCCGGACCGGGGCTTCGTCGCGCTGGCCGCGACCCTGACCGGCCTGCGGACGCCCCCGGCGCTGGCCCTGGCGGTGCTGCGCGAGACGATCCGCACCACGGGACTGCCGGCGGCCGTGACGGCGGCGCTGCCCGGTGACGCGCCCGACGGGACCCTGCTGGCGGTGGTGGGCGACGCCGCGTCCGGGCCGACCGCCGCGAGCGTGGCCGGCGCGTTCCGCGACGCCCTCGACGTCCTGGCGGCCGGGCTGGGCACCGGGCGTCTCTCGGTCGGGATCAGCACCGCCGGCCGGGCCGCCACGGCGCTGCCGGGTCTCGTGCAGGAGGCCACCCACGCCCTGCGCGCGGCGGCGGCCCGACCCGGGCCGGTGGCCGTGGTCCGCTCCGACGAGGTGGCCTCCCATCTGATGCTGCTCGCCGGGGTGCCGGCCGACACCCAGCGGGCCTTCCGGGCCCGGCTGCTGGACCCGCTGACCGGCTACGACCGGCAGCACGGCACGGAGCTGGTGCACACCCTGAACGCGTTCCTGTCCGCCAACGGCGCCTGGCGGCGGTGCGCCGAGTCGCTGCACGTGCACGTCAACACCCTGCGGTACCGGATCGGTCAGATCGAGCGGCTCACCGGCCGCGACCTCGACCGGTTCGCCGACCGGGTGGACCTCTTCCTGGCCCTGCGGCTGGGCGGGCCGTCCGGTTCCTGACCCCGGCGGCCGGAGCCGACCGACCGGTGCGCCGCGCGGGCGGCGGCCACCCGCGCGGCCGCAGACGTACCTCGATGGGATCTGCTGAAACCTGCGGCCCGCCTCGCGCGTCATCAGATCGAGTCGAGCGAGGACCGGCAGCCGGCAGGGCTGGCCGGTCTCGGCCGGGGCCTCGGGGAGCCGGGGCAGTGGGGAGGTAACGGTGTTGGTGCGTAGGTGGCTCGCCGGGGCGGGCCTGGCGGTGTTGACCGGTGCCGCCGCGACGCTCTACGGCGCGCTGTCCGCGTCCGCGGGCGACACCGCGCCGGCCGGGGTGGCGCCGGCACCGGTGGCGGCGGGGGTGGCACCGCCCGGTGCCGCGGCCCCGGCGGCACCGGCGGCGCGGGCGAGCACGGACCCGGTCCTGTCGGGCAAGCGCCGGGTCACCATCGTCCGGGTGGGGTCGTTCGAGTCGGGGCTTTCCCTGCTCGACGGCGGGCGGCTGGCCGAGGTGGACGACGACCGTGGCCGGCAGGTCTTCGTGCCGACCCCGCTGGGCGCGGGGGAGTACCTGATCAAGGCGTACTACGGCGGCGGCACCGGAAAGCCGGTCTGCTGGCAGGCGCGCAACCCGAACAACGGCCAGCCGCTGTACGTCGCCGGCGCCACCTGCCGGGCGGACGACCCGGCGCAGCGGTTCGCCATCGCGCCCGCCCCCGGCGGCGGGGCGCGCGAGTACCTGGTCAGCAACCGGTGGGCGTACCTGCGCGACTCGGCGCGGTCCGGGCTGATCCTGGAGGAGCTGGGCGACGCCCCGCCGGTCAGCAGCTTCCGGTTCAACGACACGGGGCCCGCCCCGCGCCGGTGACCCCCCGTCGGCGGCCCGGCCGGCAGTTCCCCCGCCGGGCCGCCGACGTCACCCGGGAGGACCCCATTTCCGGAACCGACCAGCTCTGGTGGAGACTTTGACCGATGCGTGACGCCGCGGAGTTCGACGCTTTCTACTCCGCGTCCGCCCACCGGGTGCTGGGACAGTTGTACGCGATGGTCGGCAACCGGGCCGAGGCCGAGGACGCGGTGGCCGAGGCGTACGCCCGGGCCTGGGACCGCTGGGCCGCGGTGCGCGGGTGCGACAGCCCGGAGGCGTGGGTACGCCGGGTGGCATACCGGGTGGCGGTCAGCGCCTGGCGCAAGACCGTCAACCGGATGCGTGCCCACCGCCGGGAGGTCACCGAGCAACGCGTCGACGCGGCCTCGGTCGACCACGTCGCGATCGTGGCCGCGCTGCGGCACATCCCCGCCGAGCAACGCCGGGCCGTGGTGCTGCACCACCTGGTCGGGCTGAGCGTGGCCGAGATCGCGGCGGAGGTCGGCACCAACGAGAACACCGTCAAGACGCGGCTGGCCCGGGGCCGTCGGGCCCTCGCCGCACACCTGACCGAACCGGAGCACCACGGCGTGGACGAAAGGGCGCGGTCATGAGTTCTGACAACCAGCTCGCCGACGCCCTGCGGGCGCTGGCGGGCCACGGCGGGCAGGGGACGGTCCCCGCCGCCGCCGATGTCCGACGGCGCGGCGACGCCCGCCGCCGGCGGCGCCGGACCGCGTCGGTGTCGCTCGCCGCCCTCGCCGTCGCCGCGCTCGGCGCGGGTGTCGCCCTCGCCGGAGCCGGTGGCCGGCCGCACCCCGTCCCGATCGGGCCGGCGGGCCCCACCTCCGGCCCGGTCGCGTCGCCCTGGCCGGACCCCACGTCGCCGGGGCCGGACCGCACCTCGCCCGCGCCGGACCGCACGTCGTCCGGGCCGGAGCGCACGTCGTCCGGGCCGACCGGCGGCACGTCCGCCCCGCCCACCGGATCGTCCGGCCCGCCCGCCGGCCCCCCGGGCGGCGACCCGGTGCTGTCCGGGCAGCGTCAGGTCACCGTCGTACGGGTGGCCGCCTCGGCGGGCGGCGTGTCGCTGCTCGACGGCGGCCGGCTGGCCGAGGTCGACGGCGACGAGGGCCGCCAGCTGTTCGTCTTCGCGCCGCTGGGGGACACCTACCAGATCCGCGCCGCCGAGCCCGGCCCCGACGGGGCCGACACCTGCTGGGAGGTCCGGTCGTCGGGCAGCGAGCCGCTGCGCATCGAGGCGGCCGGATGCGCGCGGGACGAACCGAGGCAGCGGTTCACGGTCGTCCGCGACGGTTCGGCGTACGCGATCAGCAGCCAGTCGGCGTACCTGCAGTTCTCGCCGACGTGGGGGCTGATCCTGGAGGAGGCCGGCGACGCGGCCGTGACCACCCGGTTCCGGCTGGTCGACAACGGCTCCGCGCCGGGCTGACCGGCCGGGGCGGGGCTGGGCCAGCCGCTACGACCGCTGTCGTCGCAGGTCGAGCGCGATGTCGACGATCATGTCCTCCTGGCCGCCGACCAACTGCCGCCGACCCACCTCGACGAGGATGCTGCGGGTGTCGAGGCCGTACTCGGCGGCGGCGGCCTCGGCGTGGCGCAGGAAGCTGGAGTAGACCCCGGCGTACCCGAGGGTCAACGTCTCGCGGTCGACGCGCACCGGACGGTCCTGGAGCGGGCGGACGATGTCGTCGGCGGCGTCCATGAGCGCGAACAGGTCGCAGCCGTGCTCCCAGCCGGTGAGGTCGGCGACGGCGACGAACGCCTCGATCGGGCAGTTCCCGGCGCCGGCGCCCTGGCCCGCCAGGGACGCGTCGACCCGGTACACCCCCTCCTCGACGGCGGCGACCGAGTTGGCCACGCCGAGGCCCAGGTTGTGGTGGGCGTGGATGCCGATCTGGGTCTCCGGCGCGAGCACGTCGCGGTACGCGCGCACGCGCTCCCGGACGCCGTCCATCGTCAGCCGGCCCCCGGAGTCGGTGACGTAGACGCAGTGCGCGCCGGCCGCCTCCATGATCCTCGCCTGCTCGGCGAGCAGCTTCGGCGGCGCCATGTGCGACATCATCAGGAAGCCCGAGACGTCCATGCCCAGCTCCCGCGCGGCGGCGATGTGCTGGTTGGCGATGTCCGCCTCGGTGCAGTGGGTGGCGATGCGGATCGAACGGATGCCGTGGTCCCAGGCCTTCCGCAGCTCGTGCACGGTGCCGATGCCGGGCAGCAGGAGGCCGGTGAGGGTCGCCCGGCGCACCACCTCGGCGGCGGCCTCGATCCACTCCCAGTCGGTGTGCGCCCCGGGGCCGTAGTTGATGCTGCTGCCGGCGAGCCCGTCGCCGTGCGAGACCTCGATCGCGGCGACGCCGGCGGCGTCCAGGGCCGCGGCGACGGCCCGGACCTGGTCGAGGGTGTAGCGGTGCCGGATGGCGTGCATGCCGTCGCGGAGGGTGACGTCCTGGACGTAGATCCGGGTGCTCATCGGGCCGCCACCGCCGTCGCCAGTCGCTCGCCGACCTGCCGCGCGGCGGAGGTCATGATGTCCAGGTTGCCCGCGTACGTCGGCAGGTAGTGGCCCGCCCCCTCCACCTCCAGGAACACGCTGACCACCCAGCGGTCGCCGGGTGGGGCGTGCGGGACGAGGTCGGCTTCCGGGCTGCTCGCCGTGATCCTGCGGAACTGGACGTCCTGCTTGAGCCGGTACCCGGGCACGTACGCCCGGACCTTCTCGGCCATGGTCAGCACGGCCGCCGTGACCGCGTCGCGGTCGCAGTCGTCGACGACGCAGAAGACGGTGTCGCGCATGATCAGCGGCGGCTCGGCGGGGTTCAGCACGATGATCGCCTTGCCGCGCCGGACCCCGCCCACCTGCTCGATCGCCCGCGAGGTGGTCTCGGTGAACTCGTCGATGTTGGCCCGGGTGCCGGGGCCGGCCGAGCGCGACGAGATCGACGCGACGATCTCGGCGTAGTGCGTGGTGGCGGCCGAGGCGATCGCGGCGACCACGGGGATGGTCGCCTGCCCGCCGCAGGTCACCATGTTCAGGTTGCGGGCGCCGAGGTGCTCGTCGAGGTTGACCGGCGGCACCACGTACGGGCCGATCGCCGCCGGCGTCAGGTCGACGAGCGTGAGGTCGGCCCCCCGCAGGGCCGCGTCGTTGGCGAGGTGGGCCTGCGCCGACGTGGCGTCGAACACGATCCGGACGTCGCCGAAGTCGGGATGGTCGAGCAGCCCCCGCACGCCGGTCGGGACGACCGGCACGCCGAGCCGGGCCGCCCGTGCCAGCCCGTCGGAGCGGGGGTCGATGCCGACGAGGGCGGCGACCTCCATCGTCTCCGACCCCCGCAGGATCTTGATCATCAGGTCGGTGCCGATGTTGCCGGAGCCGATGATGGCGACCTTCGTCTTGGGCATGTCTCCTGCTCCTTGGCCTGGGACGAAAACGGACACCCCGGCCGTTCCGCCCGGCGGACGACCATGCCGGCGCTGGCGCACCCGGCATCCCGGCCTCCAGGTGTAGACGCCGCGCCCACCGGCTGGCAACCTCGTGTTCCATGCCACGGAACAACACGGCGGGATCCGCCGACGCCGACGGCCCGGGCGCGCCGCCGTCCGGCCCGGCGGGCCTTACCCGGGGCAACGTGCTCGACCGGGGGGTACGGCTGCTGCGCGCGTTCCGCCCGGCGGAGGAGACCCTGCGCCTGACCGAGCTGTCCCGGCGCACGGGCCTGCCGAAGGCCACCGTGCACCGGCTGGCCGAGCAACTCGTCGGGCTGGGCCTGCTGCGCCGCGCCCCGGCGGGCTTCGGACTCGGCATCGGGCTGTTCGAACTGGGCGAACTCGTGCCGGTCAAGCTGCGCCTGCGCGAGGCCGCGCTGCCGTTCCTGCAGGACCTCTACGAGGCCACCCACGAGACCATCCACCTCGGCGTCCGCGACGGCCTCGACGTGGTCTACGCCGACAGGATCCGCGGGCACGCGGGCGTCGACACGCCGTCGCGGGTCGGCGGTCGCCTGCCGTTGACCTGCACCGGCGTCGGCAAGGTGCTGCTCGCCTGGTCCGGGCAGGAGCTCATCGACGAGGTGCTGGCGCAGCCGCTGCCCCGGCTGACCCCGCACTCGGTCACCGACCCCGGGCGGCTCGCCGACGAGCTGGCCCAGATCCGCCACGCCGGCGTCGGCTACGACCGGCAGGAGGCGGCCCCGGGGCTCTCCTGCGTGGCGTCGCCCGTCCTGGTGCACGGCCGGATCGTCGCCGCGCTGTCCATCTCGGTGCCCGCCCACCGGCTGCCGCCGGCCCGGCTCGCCCCGGCGGTGCGCACCGCCAGCCTCGCCCTCTCCCGCGTCCTGTCCCGGGCGCCCGGCGACCACTGAGGGCCCCCCGGCGGCCCGCCCGCTCGCGACGGGCCGCCGCGCGGGCCCGGTCGGGGCCGCCGCCGGAGTTCGTCGCCGCCCCCGGCCCGCGCGGCCTCAGGCGAGCAGGACCTCCCGCATCCGCGCGCCCGGGTTGAACCCGCCGACCACCCGGTTACCGGCCGGGTCGTGCACGTCGAGGGTGTTGTTGCGGCGCATCAGCTCGCGCACCGCGGGCGGCAGCCGGGGCGGGTCGTCCATGGTGGCGAGGATCTGCCCGGCGGTCGAGATCAGACGCTCGGCCAGGGCCGCGGCATCGGTGTCCACCCGCACCCGGCCGTACTCCCAGCCGGCGGTGGTGAGGTCGAGCACCTCGAACACGTGGGTCACCAGCGGGGTCGGGTCGGTCACCCGGTCGAGCCGGGACGCCCGGTTGCCGACCACCGCGACGGCGGCGGCCACCTGCGCGTACGGGTGCAGGCCGGACGGCAGCGCGAACAGGGGCCAGCGCAGCGAGGGACCGGCCTCCTTCCACAGCGGCCGGTAGTTGCGGCGGTGCAGCAGCAGCCGCCGGCCCGTGCGCCGGTGCACGTCGTGCACCTGGGCCTGCAGCTCCGCGTGGGCCTCGTCGGCGGCCTCGCCGAGGATCCGGGCCGCCACCACCAGCCCGTCGTCGTCGTCCAGCAGCCGGGAGATGGCCTCGGCCTGTTCCGGGAACCGCGCCTGCGAGCGGGCGCCGTACCGGTGCCGGACGTCGCGCAGCAGCGCCTGCTGCCGCTCCGGGTCGAGCTGGACCCGGTTGCCACCCAGTAACTGCCGCAGCCAACGCATCTCGCCTCGATTCAGCAGACGTCGCGGACCGCGGCAATGCTAGTGGGCCGGGCTTGCCCCGTATCGTGGTGGGGTGGCCCAACGAAATCTGACCCTGATGGCAGTGCACGCGCACCCCGACGACGAGGCGACCAGCACCGGCGGCGTCCTCGCCCGGTATGCGGCGGAGGGCATCACGACGGTGCTCGTGACCTGCACGGACGGCGGGTGCGGCGACGGCCCCGGCGGCGTCAAGCCGGGCGACGAGGCGCACGACACGCAGGCCGTGGTGGCGATGCGCCGGGCCGAGTTGGCGGCCAGTTGCGAGGCGCTGAAGGTCACGCACCTGGAGACGCTCGACTACGCCGACTCGGGCATGATGGGCTGGGCGGCCAACGACGCGCCGGGCGCGTTCTGGAACACGCCGGTGGCGGAGGCGGCCGACCGGCTGGCCGAGTTGATGCGGCGCTACCGGCCCGACGTGGTCGTCACCTACGACGAGAACGGCTTCTACGGCCACCCGGACCACATCCAGGCGCACCGGATCACCATGGCCGCCGTCGAGCGGACGGGCATCCCCGCGAAGGTCTACTGGACCACCGTGCCGCGCAGCGCGTTCCAGGAGTTCGGCCGCGTCATGAAGGAGATCGGCGCCGAGTTCCCCGAGCCGGACGGGTCCGCGGAGCTGCCGCCGCTCGGCCTGCCCGACGAGGAGATCACCACCTGGGTGGACACGAGCGCCTACGGCGCGCAGAAGTTCGAGTCGCTGGCCACGCACGCCAGCCAGGCCGAGAACATCTTCTTCCTGCAACTGGGCCAGGAACGGTTCACCGAGCTGATGGGCGTGGAGACCTTCGTCCGGGTCCGCGACACCACCGGCGCGCCGACGCCCGAGGACGACCTGTTCGCCGGGCTGCGCTGAGGCGGACGCGCCCCGCCCCGGCGGGCCGTATCCCCGCTGTTCCCCGACGCGACGGGGCCCGCAGCCGCCTGGCTGCGGGCCCCGCCTGTTGCCGGACGCGGGTCAGGCGGGCGCGCCGGTGACCGACGTCCCGGATTTGGTCACCTGGTATTTGATCTTCGTGCCGCTCCAGAAGTGGAACGTCAGCGTGACCGGGCCGTCCGTGACCTCGGCGAAGAACTCGGGCTTCATGATGATCGTGTTGGCGGTGTAGTCGGGCTGGAAGTTGGACCAGAACTCCTTGTAGGGGGTCCAGTTGGCCGGGCCGGCGGGGCTGCCGTCGGCGTACGTGGCCTCCATGGTGGCGAGCTGGTCGCCGCGGAACTGGGTGGGGATGGTGAACGAGCTGGTCGTCCCGGTGGCCGCCGCCTGGGTCGGCGGGTCGTAGGTGATGATGCTGATCTGCCACGGCACGCCCTGCGAGAAGCGGGCCTCGATGGTGGCGTTGACGCCGTAGGCGCGGCTGCCGACCAGCCGGGTCAGGGCCGAGGCGGTCAGGGTGAGGGTGGTGCCGGAGACGGTGTAGTCGGTGCCGTTGACCAGGTTGGTGCTGCCCTGCCGGAGGCCCTGGAACGTCGCACCGTTGAGGTTCAGGGTGAGCGACCTGCTGGTGATGGTGCCGGTGCGGGGCACGTAGACCTGGTCCGAGGAGGCGGTGGCGGAGCGGGTGGTCAGGCTCGCCTTCATCATGTCGTAGATGCCCTGGTCCCGCCATTGCAGCGTGTTGCGGTTGAGGAACGAGCCCGCGTCCCAGAGCATCGTGGTGAGCTTGCGGATCCGGGCGTGGTAGCCGACGGCCTCGAAGAACTTGAGCAGCTCGCCGCGTTCGATGATGCCGGGCCGGGTGTAGTCGTAGCTGAGCAGCGCCCACTCGCCGACGATCACCGGGATGCCCCGGGAGACGAACGTCTGCTGGACGCGGTCGAAGCCGTCGACGATGTCCTGCTCGACGTTGCTGTCGTAGCGGGTGCCGCCGGCGATGTTGACGCTGAACGGCCACCAGCCGTAGAAGTGGACGGTCGCGGCGATGTTGCGGTCCCCGAGCTGGTCGATCGTGGCCGTCAGCGCGTCGAGCCGCTCCTGGTTGGAGTTGGTGTAGAGGGTGGGCAGCACGAGCAGCCGGGTGGCGTTGTTGCCCCCGGACTGGCGCATCAGGCGGACGAACGCGACGTTCAGCTCGCGCAGCACCTCGTCGCTCTGGGCGTCCCCGGACGTGCCGGTGAACTGCGGCTCGTTGATGCTCTCGAACGTCAGCTTCGAGGAGTGGTCGCGGAAGGTGGTGGCGAGCTGGGTCCACAGCGCGGTGTACCGGTTCATCACGTTCGTGCGGTCACCGGGATAGGTGTTGATCCACTGCCAGGAGTCGTGGTGCAGGTTGACCAACACGTAGAGACCCTCCGCCAGCGACCAGTCGACGACCTGCCGGACCTTGGCCAGCCAGGCGGGGTCGAGGGTGTACGTCGGCGCCGGCCCGTGGTGGTTGCTCCAGGTCACCGGGATCCGGATGCTGCGGTAGCCCTGCGAACGGATCTTCTGCAGCAGCGCCTGGGTCACCGGCGGGTTGCCCCAGGCGGTCTCGTCGGGGATGGCGTCGTAGGTGTTGCCCAGGTTCCACCCGGGCTGCATCGCCGCGACCGTGGCCATCGCGTCCCCGCCCGGCGACGGTGACGGCGAGGTGGTGGGCGTCGGGGACGGGGGAGGGGTGCTGGTCGGGGTCGGGGTCGGCGTGCCGCCCACGCTCCCGGTGCAGGCCACACCGTTGAGGGTGAACGAGGTCGGTGCGGTGTTGCCGCCCGACCACGAGCCGTTGAAGCCGAAGGAGACCGAGCCGTTCGTGGCGATCGCCGCGTTGTAGCTCATGCTCTTCGCGGTGACCTGGTCACCCGACGAGGTGACCGTGGCGTTCCACGCCTGGGTGACCCGCTGGCCGGACGGGAACGTCCAGCCCAGCGTCCACCCGTTGACCGCGTCGCCGAGGTTGGTGACCGACACGTCGGCGGTGAAGCCGCCCTGCCACTGGGACGGCACCGCGTACGCCACCCGGCAGCCGGCCGCCGCCTGGGCGTTGCCGGCGACCATCGTGCCCGCCATCATCAGCGTGGCGACCGCGGCGGCGATCAGGCCGATCCGCCGTCGCGTCTTTCCGAGGTACTGCGAACTCATCAGGGACTCCTCGCCATGGTGGCGGTTGAGGGGGTACGCGGGGCCGCGCGGGCGGACAGCGCCGCCCGCCCGCGCGACCGGAGAATGCGGAGTGTGCGGACGCTGCCCAGGCGTCCGCCGCGACCTTCAAGGCTCCCGAAGGGAAACGATCGGTCCGTCAAGGCCGAAAGTTTCCGGCCCGACGGTACGTCAACCGGTGATGTGCGTCAATGAATCTCGCCTCCCCGGGGACGGGGGCCGGCGGGCGGCGGTGTCGCCGGGCCCTCGCCAGGCGAGAAGCCTTTCCCGCGGGTGGCGATCCACTTCGGAAATTTTCAGATCAAGCGTGGAAAGCGTCGGTGCCCGCCGGGCGACGGCCGAACGGCTATCCTTGCGCGCGGAACGACGCCGGTGGCGCGCCACACGGCGGGACCGGCGTGGCGGGTGGCCGTCGCGGGAGCGGTGCGTCGGCGTCGTCGGCGAGGCTGGTGCGGAAGAGGAGGCCGGGTTGACACACGGCGAGTCGGGCGAGCCGGTCGACGAGGCGGGCTCGGTCGCCGATTCGACCAGGCCGGTGACGATCGCCGTCATCGCCCGGTCGGCCGGAGTGTCGATCCCGACCGTGTCAAAGGTGATCAACGGGAGGTCGGGCGTCGCCGCCGACACCCGGGCCAGGGTGGAGGCGGCCCTCAGCCAGCACGGATACCGTCGGTCGGCGCCGGTCACCCGCAGCAACATGATGGAGCTCGTCTTCGACGAGATCGAGGACATGTGGGGCCTGCAGATCATCCGCGGCGTCGAGCGGGCGGCCCGCAAGCAGCGCGTCGGCGTCGTCCTGACGGAGTTCGGCCCGCAGCACAACGCGATCCGGTACTGGATCGACGACACCCTCGCCCGCCGCCCGGACTGCCTGGTGGTGGTCGCCCAGCTCGGCGCGGAGCAGCACGACCAGCTACGCGCCCGCGGGATCCCGTTCGTGGTCTTCGATCCCACCGCCGAACTGCCCGACGACGTGCCGTTCGTCGGGGCGACGAACTGGGCCGGCGGAAGGTCCGCCACCCGCCACCTGATCGAGCTGGGCCACCGGCGCATCGCGATGATCGGGGGCCCGGAGCACGTCCTGTGCTGCCGGGCCCGGCTGGACGGCTACCGGGCCGCCATCGACGCGTCGGGCCTGCCGGTGGAGCCCGGCCTGGTCGTCCACACCGGGCTGAACCACGTCGACGGCCGGTCCGCCGCGCTTGACCTGCTGGGCCGACCCGACCGGCCCACGGCGATCTTCGCCTGCAACGACCAGCAGGCCCTCGGCGTCTACCAGGCCGCGCGGGAGCGCGGGCTGCGGATCCCCGCCGACCTCAGCGTGGTGGGCTTCGACGATCTGCCGCTGGCGGCGCTGGTCGACCCCCCGCTGACCACCGTCCACCAGCCGCTGGCCGAGATGGCCGCCACCGCCACCGAGCTGGCGCTCGCCCTCGGGCGGGGGGAACGCACCGCCCAGGTGCGACTGGAACTGGCGACGACCCTCACGGTCCGGCAGAGCACCGCACCCCCGGCGGGGTGACGTGGCCACGGGGCGGCGCAGGTCCCGGCCCGTCAGACCCAGGGTGCGCGGCTGGCGCACGGGGTGGCCCGGCCGCCCGGCGGGCGGGCGCGTCACCGTTTCGGCAGAGCCACGATGCACGATGGTGAGATGACCACGAAGGGTTACGCGTTCGACAACGCGAGCGAACAGGCCGGCAGCCACCACGACGCGCTGGCCGACCTGCTGGACGAGTCGACCCGTGAGCTGCTCGGGGCGCTGACCGAACTGGACGGCAAGCGCTGCCTCGAGGTGGCCGCCGGCGCGGGAAGCATCGCCGTGTGGTTGGCCGAACGGGGCGCCGAGGTGGTCGCCACGGACATCGCGCCGCAGCACATCCCGGCTCGTGCGCGCCTGGCCGTCCGCCGACACGACATCGTCGCCGACGGGCCGCTGGGCCTCTTCGACCTCGTGCATGCCCGCCTGCTGCTCGGCCACCTGCCCCGACGTGAGGAGGCCCTGCGGCGGATGGTCGCGGCGGTGGCGCCCGGTGGCGTGCTGCTCGTCGGCGAGTTCGCGCCCGCCCCCGGCGACTTCGTGACGTACGCGCCGGACGAGGCGACCGCCGACGTGCTGACCCGCTACATGGCGGCTCATGCGGCGGCTCTCGTGGCCGCCGGCTTCGACCTCGCGTGGCCCCAGCGGGCTCCTGCGGCCTTCGTCGCGGCGGGCCTCACCGAGGTGGCCTTCCGGGTGCGGGGCGGCAGCTGGCGCGGCGGCGATCCGGGCTGCCGGCTGCTGCGTGCCGGCATCCCGCAGTTGCGGCCCGCGCTGCTGGCGCAGGGCCTGACCGACGCGGATCTGGCGGCGGCGATCGAGGCTCTCGGCGATCACCGGGTGATCGTGAACGGTTTCCACTTCATCCAGATCAGCGGCCGCGCCGCGTCGTCGCGCGGTGCGGCCTGAGCCGGATCCAGGACGCCGGGCGGCGAAGGCCCGGTGAGCTATCCTGGCTCCAGCCGACCGGACAGGAGCACAGCGTGGCAGGTGACGACGACATCTCCGGGTGAGAGCCCGCAGCGGTGACCGACGGCGCACGACCCGCGCCTTCGCGTCGCCCATGTCGTCATGCCCTGCTCACGCCGGGCGGCGCGTGCGCGCCCGGATCACCTGTCTGCCGAGGTTCCCCATGTCCGACAGTCATGTCGTCAGCTCCGCCCTGTCCTTTTCCTGGCCGGACGGCACCCCCGTCTTCCAGGACCTGTCGTTCTCCGTGCCCGGCGGCCGCACCGGCCTGGTCGCGCCCAACGGCGCCGGCAAGTCGACCCTGCTGCGGCTCGTCGCCGGCGAGCTCCGGCCCGCCAGCGGCAGCATCACCGTCGAGGGAACGCTGGGCTACCTGCCCCAGCACCTGCCCTTCGCCCGGTACCAGACGGTCGCCCGGGTGCTCGGGGTCGACCACGTCGTCGCCGCGCTGCACGCCATCGAGGCCGGCGACGCCGCCGAGGAGCACTTCACCAACGTCGGCGACGACTGGGACGTCGAGGAACGGGCCCGCGCCGAACTCGACCGCCTCGGGCTGACCGACGTCGCGTTGGACCGCCGGCTCGGCACCCTCAGCGGCGGCGAGGTGGTGTCCCTCGGCCTCGCCGCCCAGTTGCTCAAGCGGCCCGACGTGCTCCTGCTCGACGAGCCGACCAACAACCTCGACGGCGAGGCGCGGGCGCGGCTGACCGCCGTGCTCCGCTCCTGGGCCGGCTGCCTGCTCGTGGTCAGCCACGACCGGGCGCTGCTGGACGAGGTGGACCGCATCGCCGCCCTCGACCACGGCGAGATCCGCTGGTACGGCGGCAACCACACCGAGTACGAGCAGGCGGTGCGGGCCGAGCGGGAGGTCGCCGAGCGGCAGGTGCGGCAGGCCGCGCAGGACGTCAAGCGGCAGAAGCGCGAGCTCCAGCAGGCCCGCGAACGGGCCGCCCGCCGCGCGTCCACCGCCTCGCGCAACCTGGCCGACGCGGGGCTGGCCCGGATCGTCGCCGGCAACCTCAAGCGCGACGCGCAGGTGTCGGCGGCCCGGTCCAACGACGTGCACGCCGCGCGCCTCGGCGCGGCGCAGGCCCGGCTGGATCAGGCGAGCGCGGCTGCCCGCCGGGACGACGACCTCGCCCTCGACCTGCCGGAGACGACGGTGCCCGCCGGCCGCACCGTCTTCCACGGCGAGGCCCTGCAGGCCGCCTACGACGGGCGTCCGGTCTTCGCCGGCGACGGCGTCGGCCTGGACATCCGTGGCCCCGAACGGGTCGCCCTCGTCGGGCCGAACGGCGCGGGCAAGTCCACCCTGCTGCGGTTGGTCGGCGGCCACCAGGAGCCGGTCTCCGGCACCGTCGCGCGGGCGGAGGGCCGGGTGGCGTACCTGTCGCAGCGCCTCGACCTGCTCGACCCGGACCGGACGGTCGCCGCCAACCTCGCCGTCTTCGCGCCCTCGCGCAGCGAGGCGGACCGGATGAACCTGCTGGCCCGCTTCCTGTTCCGGGGCGCCCGCGCCCACCTGCCGGTCGGCGTGCTGTCCGGCGGTGAACTGCTGCGCGCCACGCTGGCGTGCGTCCTGAACGCCGAGCCGGCACCGCAGCTGCTGCTGCTCGACGAGCCCACCAACAACCTCGACCTGGCCAGCGTGGCGCAGCTGGAGAGCGCGCTCCTGGCGTACCGGGGGGCGTTCGTCGTGGTCAGCCACGACGACCGTTTCCTGGCCGCGATCGGGGTGGACCGCTGGCTCCGGCTGGCCGGCGGCCGGCTCACCGAGGCGGGCGGGCCGCAGTGATCGGCCGGCCACCCGCCGACCAATCTGTCCTAGGACGCTTTAGGGGGTGTGCGCCGGCCGGCGGCTGAGCAACGGCCCTGGGCAGGATGAGTAGCGGCTACTCAGGCGTCGGGCCGCGCGGTGGCGTGAACTGGTTCCACCGCCGGCACCGCGCCGGCGCCGAGAGGGAAGGAACCCGGCAATGGGACTGTTCAAGCAGCTCAAGGACATGCGGAACGTCGTCGAGGCGGCCCCCGCGATGATCTCCGAGGCCCGCGCCCTGCAGCAGCAGGCCAGCCAGGCCCAGGCCGCCGGCGGCTTCGGCCCCGGCTACGGCGGTGGCGTCGCCGGCTACGGCAACGTGGCGGTGCCGCAGCCGGCCGACGTGCCGCCGGGCGACCCGCGCCTCACCCCGATCGAGGGGGTCGGCCTGGAGCTGTACGCCCGGGCGTCGAAGGCCGCCGCCACCCGCGGCCTCGACGAGGCCGGCATGGCCCGGTACGCCGCCACCCTCGGCGTCGACCCGGCCGCCTGGCCGGCGGCCGTCGCCGGGTGGAACGCCCGGATGCGGGGCGACATGCAGCTCGCCACCCACTTCGGTCGGCTCTACCAGGAAGCGCAGGTCTGACCATGGGATTCTTCAGCTCGCTGCGGGACCTGCGCCGCCAGGCCGACGAGATCGACCGCACCTACGACCCGGGGGCCCAACTGCGCCAGGGGCTGGCCGCCATGCAGCAGATGCGCCAGCAACTGGCCGGTCAGCAGGCGACCGCCCACCTCGCCACGACCGGCACGCCGGCGACGGCCACGATCGTCGGGCTCCGCCAGACCGGGGGGTACGTCAACCACGCCCCCCTCGTCGAGATCCAGCTCATGGTCACCCCCGCCGACCGGCCGCCGTTCCCCGCCACGCACACCGGCCTCGTGCCGCCGGTGTACCTCGGTCAACTCCGACCCGGCGGCACGGTGGCGGTCCGCTACAGCCCGACCGACCCGAACAGCGTCGCCGTCGTCTGGGGCGAACCGGCGTGACACCCGCCTGCCACAGTGGATGGTGGCCGCCGGCCATGGCCGGCGCGATCTGGGCCACCGTCGCGACCCGTCTGATCGCCACGCCTGGATCCGCAGGCGCCGCGCTATAGACTCCGGCGTCGTGCCGACGACGACGAGGACGCCGAGCAGGTGTCCGTCCTGTGCCCACGACCTGTTTCCGCCGCAGGTGGGCACGGTTCCCTGGTGCCCCGCCTGCCGGTGGAACCTGGAGGTGTACGACGTCGCCCTGGCTCCCTGGCGCGGCACCAGGACGATCGGCCGATGGGGATTCCGGCGCGGGCTCAAGCTCGACCGGTCGACGCACGAGCAGCTGCTGGCCGACCCGCAGGGGCGCGAGGCCGGCGCGTCGACCGGTGAGGTCTGGCTGTTGGCGGTCTCCGTGGTGCTGGCCCTGCTCGGGGTGGCCGCGCTGGGCTATCTCGGCTGGCTCGTGGTCGCCAGCGACCTGTCGCCGGGGATCCGGCTGGTCCTGGCGATCCCCGCCGTGCTCGTCCTGCTGCTGGTCAAGCCCGCGTTCGGGCGGGTGCCCAGGCATGGCCTGATCACCGAGCGCGCGGCCCCCGAGCTGCACCGGCTGGTGCGCGAGGTCGCCGAGGCCGCCGGAACGCCGGTCCCTGACGTGATCTGCGCCGACCTGAGCATCAACGCCGCGGTCGCCCAGCTGGGGTGGCGCCAGCGGTCGGTGCTCGTCATCGGCATCCCCCTCTGGGTGATGCTGCCGCGGGCCGCCCGCGTCTCGGTCCTGGCCCACGAACTGGGTCACCTCGCCAACGGCGACCCGTTGCGGGTGCGGTGGACGCTGCCGGCGAGGACGTTCGGCGCCCGGGCGGTGGCGGCCACCGGTGGGCGGAACCCGTGGCGGCGGGCCCTCGGCACGGCGGACTCGCTGGCCGAACGGCAGAGTGGCCTGGTCGTCCTCCTCGGGATGGCCGTCCACGGGACCATCGCCCTGGTCAATGTCGTCGGCGCGACCGTGCAGCTGCTCGTCGACAGCGTCGCGATGCCCGACAGCCGCCGCGCCGAGTACCGGGCCGATCTGGTCGCCCGCCGGGTCGCCGGCACCGCGCCCTTCCTCCGCTCGTCGGAGACGGTGCTGCTCGCCGACCGGATCTGGCGGGACCTGTGGCATCTGGCGCCCCGCATCGACGGTGAACAGCTCGAGGAGCTGGCGGCCGAGGCCCGGCAACGCCTGGCCGTCCAGCTGCCGCTGGCCCGTCAGGTCAGCCGGCGGGCCACCGACCTGTGGAGCACCCACCCGAGCGAGGACCAGCGGATGCGCCTGATCGAGGCCCTGCCCGACGTCGACGGGGCCCTCCGCGTCGACGACACCCGCTGGGCCGCGATCGACACCGAACTCAAGCCCTGGCGTCGCGCCGCGCACCACGCCCTCCTGGGAACCCGGGACCGGTACTGAGGCGCCTGCCCGCCGCCCGGCCGACGAACTTCGTACCCGGACGGGCCCGTGACATGATGGCGCCCATGGCAAACCAGGGGGACGTCGGCGGGCCCCACCGCCGCAGTGGGTCGGGCGCTCTCGCGGACGGCGCGGACGGTGACAGCGCCGAGGCGCGGCTCGCCCTCGCCCAGCACCCCGAGACGCCCCAGCTGACCCTCATCGACCTGGCGGCCGACCCGTCGCCCCTGGTCCGCAGGGCGGTCGCGGGCCGCACCGACGCGCCCGCCCAGGCGCTGCGGCCGTTGGCCCGGGACCACGACCGTCAGGTCAGGGAGGCCGTGGCGCGGAACCCCTCGGCCTCGGTCGGCAACCTGGTGCGGCTGGTCAAGGACGCCGACCGGTGGGTCCGCTGGGCGGTCGCCGGCAATCCGGCCTGCGACGAGTCGGTTCGCCGGGTGATGGCGCAGGCCCACGACAAGGAGCTTCGCGGTCTCCTCGCCGAGTCGCGCGAACTGGAGCCCGACCTGGCCGCGCGGCTGGTCGACGACGTCTCCCCCGAGGTGCGGGAACGTCTCGCCACCCACACCCACGACCCCGAGGTGATCACCGCCCTGCTGGCCGACCGCACCGCGCGCGTACGCCGGGGGCTCGCCCGCAACCCGCGGACCAGCACCGCCCAGCGTGGCGCGCTCGCCCGGGACCCCGTGGCGGACGTGCGCGTCGCGTTGGTGCTCGCGGTCGAGCTGACCGAGGCGGACCTGCGGCACCTGGTCGACGACCGGTCGGTGCAGGTGCGGATGGCGGTGGCGACGTCGGAGCTGGTTCCGCCGCACATCCGGCAGGCGCTCCGTGACGACCCCGACGAGATGGTCGCCGACGCGGCGCGAAGCCCCCGCCCCGGGCGGGGCAACTCCCCGGTGGTGCAGGCTCCCCGCGTCGGCCACCGGGCCGCCGGCGGCGACCGGCGTCGACCGGGCGGTGCCCGGCGCTGACGCCGGCGGTGGGGAAGGTGTGGCGATGACCGAAGCCGGTTGGCAGCCGAGCGCGCCGGGCGTCATGCGACTGCCGTCCGGACGGCTGGTGCGTGGCCGTGGCCTGCGGAACCCGCTGCCGGACGGGCCCGAGCCGCAGTTCGGGGTCTACCTGGTGGGCGCCCCGCCGGGGCCGGTGCCGTGGGACAGCCGGTGGGTCCGCTGCCGCGACTTCTGGCTGCCGGCCGACCGCGCGGACTTCGTGGCCGCCCTGCGCGAGGCGCTGGACCGGGCCGGCACGCAGCGGGTCGAGCTGGCCTGCGGGGGCGGCTTCGGGCGCACCGGGACGGGACTGTCGTGCCTGGCGATCCTCGACGGGGTGCCCCCGGCCGAGGCCGTCGCCTACGTCCGCGCGCACTACCTGCCCCAGGCCGTGGAGACGCCGTGGCAGCGGCGTTTCGTCGCCCGCTTCGACCCGGCGGCGCAGCACCGCCGCTGACCGGCCCGTGCCCCGGTCCGCCGCCCCTGTTCGTGCTCCCGCCCGCACCGGGCCAGCACGGCGAGGTCGGCCGGACCGAGGCGGCCCAACCGAGGCCAGCCGAACCGAGCGGTCCAACCGAGGCGGCCGAGGTCGCCGGCCTGTCGCGGCGGCCCGGCGGCCGGTAGCGTCGTCGGCGTGGATTTCGCCGCCATCGCCGCCCGGCTCGGGGTGCCCGTCGAGGACGTCGAGCGCGTGCACCGGCTCGCCGGGGACGGGCCGTCGGCTCCGCTGCCCGCCAGGGCCGACGCGCCCGCGATCCTCGACCGGCTCGCGGTGCCCCCGGACGACGCCGCCGAGATCATGGCCGGCTGGCCGGACGCCGACTCTCCGCTGTGGACACCCGAGCTGCGCTGGCTGCTCGATCGCTCGACCGCCCTGGTCCGCGCAGATCTCGGGGGGCACGGCTGGCTGTCGCCCGGCCCGGCGCTGCCCCGCGACCGGGGTCCCGCCTGGCGGCACCTCTACGGCTACGCCTACCTGGCGCTGGTCGACGTCGTCAGGGGCTACCACCGCGACCACGGCATCGCCGACGCCGTGTCGTGGACGACCCTCGCGGACCTGGGCCGCAACCTCGCGGTCGACCGGCGGATGCGCGGCGAGGGCTGGCCGGTGATGCAGAGCTGGCTGACGCTGCACGTGCGCGGCGGCCTCTACGAGCTGGGCCGGTTGCAGCACCACCGGGGCGACGGCGCGATCGGCCTGCACATCCCCGACTCGGGGCCGTTGACCCCGGAGGCGGTCGCGGCGTCGCTCGACGAGGCCCGCGGATTCTTCCCGCGCCACTTCCCCGACGAGCGCTACACGGCGTTCGCCTGCGGCTCGTGGCTGCTCGACCCGCAGCTGCGGGAATACCTGCCCGAGAGCTCCAACATCGTGCGGTTCCAGCGGAGGTTCGAGCTGGAGCCCTACGAGGAGCCGGAAGGGCTCGACGCCGACGTCGAGGTGCTGCGGTTCGTGTTCCGCACCCTGACCACGCCGCTGGACCGGCTGCCGCGCCGCACCGCGCTCCAGCGGGCGGTCGTCGACCACCTGACGGCCGGGCGTCACTGGCAGTGGCGGCAGGGCCGCTTCCCGCTCTAGGCCGTCCGGCGCTTCCCGGCGGGCGGGGTCAGCGTGCCGGGCGCCAGCCGAGCAGGGGGCCCAGCCGGGTCGCGATGTCGGTGAGCAGCTGCACGTAGTCGGCGTGGTCGAAGGTGAAGGGCAGGGCGAAGGCCACCTCGTCGACCTCCCGGAACGCGGCGAGGGCGGTCAGTTCCTCGGCGATCCGGTCGGACGGCCCGATCAGGTCGCGGGCGAACACCATCCGCTGCGGCCCCTGCGGCGCCGCCGTCCGGGAGGTGCGCCGACGGACGTACTCCTCGTAGCGGGCGCGCTGCTCGGCGGTGGCGCTGTCGGTGGGAATGACCACCAGCCCCTGCGACACCCGGGCGGCGGGCCCGGCCGGGTGGTGGGCGCGGTACGCGCGGATGTGCGCGAGTTGGATGTCGTCGAATTCGGTGGCCTCCTCGGCCTTGACCACGCTGCTGGTCAGCAGGTTCATGCCCTGCTCGCCGGCCCAGCGCGCCGACCGGAGGCTGCCGGCGCCGTACCACATCCGGTGGATCAGGCCGGGGGAGTACGGCTGCACCCGGCGGGAGTACGCCTCGAATCCCTCGACGCCGTCGAGGTCGCTGGCCGGCTCCCCGCGTACGAGGTCGAGCAGCCGACGGACTCGGGTGTGGCCGAAGTCCTCGGCGTCGCCGGTGTCCGGATACAGTGCGTGCCGCACCCGGTCGTAGTGCATCGGCGGGCCCACGCTGACCCCCGGGTTCAACCGGCCGCCGGAGAGGACGTCCACCGTGGCCAGGTCCTCCGCGAGGCGGAGCGGGTTCTCCCAGCCGAGCGGGATGACCGCGGTGCCGAGCTCGATGCGGCGGGTGCGCTGCGTGGCGGCCGCCAGCACGGCCACCGGCGAGGAGATGCCGAACTGGAGGTGGCGGTGACGCACCCAGGCGCTGTCGAAGCCGAGCTGCTCGCCGAGCTCGATGAGGTTCAGCGTCGCCTCGTGGCCCGCCAGGGGATCCGCCTCGTCGAAGAGGCCGATCGTGAGGAAGCCGAGCTTGTGCAGGGACACTGGGGTCTCCGTCGCTGGTGGGGGAGGGCGTCACCACGATAACCCCCCTGGGTCATGGGAAATGGGCGACCGGTGGTGACTGCGGCGCCGGGGTTTCGGTGCGATGCTTCGACAGGAGACGATGAGCGACCACGCCGGCCGGGACGGCCGCGTCCGGACCGAGTGGGGAGAGTCATGACCGGCGAGTTCACCGGACTGACCGCCGTGGTGACCGGCGGTGCCTCCGGCATCGGCCTGGCCACCGCCCGCATGCTCGCGGGGCGGGGGGCGGCCGTCGCCTGCCTCGACCTGGACCCGTTCGGGGTGCCGGCCCCGCTGCACGGCCTGCGCTGCGACGTCACGAGCGACACGTCGGTGACCGAGGCCGTCGCCGCCGCGGCCCACCACCTCGGCGGCATCGACATCCTGGTCAACAACGCCGGCGTCGGCGCGCAGGGGTCCGTCGAGGCGAATCCGTCCGACGAGTGGCACCGGGTCTTCGACGTCAACGTGGTGGGCATCGTCCGGGTCACCCGGGCGGCCCTGCCCCACCTGCGGGCCTCCGCCTGCGCGGCCGTCGTCAACACCTGCTCCATCGCGGCGACCGTGGGTCTGCCCGACCGGGCGCTCTACAGCGCCACGAAGGGCGCCGTGCAGGCGTTGACCCTCGCCATGGCCGCCGACCACGTCGCGGAGGGGATCAGGGTCAACTGCGTCAACCCGGGCACCGCCGACACCCCCTGGGTGCGCCGGCTGCTCGACTCCGCCGCCGACCCGGCCGCCGAGCTCGCCGCCCTGCGGGCCCGCCAGCCCATGGGCCGGCTGGTCGCCGCCGACGAGGTCGCCGCCGCGATCGCCTACCTGGCCAGCCCGCTGGCCGCCTCCACCACCGGGACCGTGCTCGCCGTCGACGGCGGCGTGCACGGCCTGCGCGTCCGGCCGGCCGCCGCCGGAGGCCCCCCGCCGAGCACCCACCCCCGACCCGGCAACGAGGAGACGTCATGAGGACCACCCGCCTGGGGCGCTCGTCGGCCCCGGTCACGACAGTGGGGTTCGGCGCGGCCGGGATCGGCAACCTGTACCGGGCGGTCGACGACGACACGGCCCGCCGGGCGGTCGAGGCCGCGTGGCAGGCCGGCATCCGCTACTACGACACCGCCCCGCACTACGGCCTCGGCCTGTCGGAGCGCCGGCTCGGCGCGGCGCTGGCGGGCCGGCCCCGCGCGGAGTTCACGGTCTCCACGAAGGTCGGCCGGATCCTGGTGCCGTCGCCGCAGACCGCGCATCTGCGCGACGACGCCGGCGGGTTCGACGTACCCGCCGACCACGCGCGCCGCTGGGACTTCAGCGCCGACGGGGTACGCCGGTCGCTGGAGTCCAGCCTCGCCCGGCTGGGCCTCGACCGGGTGGACGTCGTGCTGATCCACGACCCGGACGAGCACTGGCGGCAGGCGGTCGACGAGGCGTACCCGGCCCTGCACGAGCTGCGCGACCAGGGCGTGGTGGGTGCGATCGGCGTCGGGATGAACCAGTGGCAGATGCTGGAGCGGTTCGTCACCGACACCGACATCGACGCCGTGATGCTCGCCGGCCGTTACACCCTGCTCGACCAGTCGGCGGCGCGTACGCTGCTGCCCCGGTGCGGGGAACGGGCGGTCGGTGTGCTCGCCGCCGGGGTCTTCAACAGCGGCATCCTCGCCACCGAGCCACCGGGACGGACGTACGACTACGGGCCGGTGCCGGACGCGACGTACGCCAGGGCGGTGCGGATCGCGCAGGTGTGCCGCGCGCACGGGGTGAGCCTGCCGCAGGCGGCCATGGCCTTCGTGGCGCGGCATCCGGCCGTCGTCTCCGTGCTGTTCGGCGCGGGCAACGCCGAACAGGTCGACCGCAACGTGCAGCTCGCCGCCACGCCGGTGCCCGACGCCCTGTGGGGCGATCTGCTGGCCGAGGGGCTCATCGACCCGTGACCTCCCCTCCGTGCGGCGTGCGGGCGGCAGCGCCTCATCGGCCGGCGTTCACGAAGGCGGCGATCTCGTCGAGCCCCGGGCGGTAGCCGTCGCTGGTGTCCACCTCGATCTCGGGCACGGCGAGCCGGACGGGTTGGAAGCCCCGGTGGCCGAGGGCGTGGGTCTGCCGGTCACCGAGGTACGCGTCGGCGTGGGCCCGCCGGGTCGCGTTCTCGTCCTGCCGTCGCCGGACGCGGTCGAAGGCCGCCTGCGCGGTGACCTGGCAGTGCACCACCCGGACGTCGGCGATCCCGAGCAACGGCTGCAGGCCGGGGCGCCAGAGGCGGTCCTGGAAGGCCGCCTCGGCGACCGTCGTGACGCCTGCGGTCAACAGCAGCCGCAGCACCTCGAAGAACGTGGGCAGGGTCCGGAGGCTCAGCTCGTCGGTCGGTGCGGCGACGAAGTCGCCGGCCGCGTGGACCATGCCCTCCTTGATCTCGTCCCGACAGATCGCCGGGCACCCGATCCGCCGGGCGAGCAGGTGGGCGAGTGTCGTCTTGCCCGCCCCCGACGGTCCGCTGACGACGACGAGCGTCGGCCTTGTTCCCATCAGGTCGTTATAGCTCAACCGGGTGCGGGTCAGGCCGGGGTGGACCGCAGGACGTCGGCGACGGGCCGCCGGGCGGCGGCCAGGGCGGGGACGGCGGCGAGCGCGGCGACGGCGAGCAGCACCGCGCAGGCCATGGCGAGCAGCCAGGAGACGGGTGCGTACCGCTGCTCGCCCGCGCTGACGACCAGGTACAGGCCGATGCCGGCCGGGACCCCGACGGCGACGCCGAGCGTGGCGGGGAGGAGTTGCGCCACCGCCATCCCCATGGTCACCTGCGCCGGCGTGGCACCGAGCGTGCGGGCGACGGCGAGGGGGTGGCGGGCGTCGAGGACCGCGGTCCAGGTGCTCACGACGGCGTTGACCAGCCCGAGGGCGCACAGCACGCCGATGACGAGCAGCATGGCCTGGATGGTCCGGGCGTCGCGGGGGTTGGCCAGCTCCGCCCCGCCGAGCCCGATCTGCCGGTCCTGCCGCAGGCCCATGAGCAGGGCGGCGAGGCCGGTCGTGGTGATCAGGGTGTTCACCATGACGAGGCGGGCGCGGCGGGGGCGGCGGGCGTTGACGCGTACCCCGATCAGCAGGGCGGTGGGCATCCGGCGGGACAGCCAGACGCGCCATCCGCGCCGCCGGGGTGGCGTGGCGGCGTCGGCCAGGGCGTGGACGGTGTCGGTGGTGGCGGCGCGGAGCACGGGCGCCAGCGTCGCCGCGGCGGCGATGGCGAGGGCGAGGGCGGTGCCGGCGACCACGGCGCGCAGCCCGGGTGGCGGGGTCCCGGTGGCGCCGAGGAGCCCGGCGCCGGGGTCGGTCAGCGCCGGCGCGGCGAGCCAGCCGGCGGCGAGGCCGGTGCCGGCGGCGGCGAGCCCGACGACGAGGTGTTCGGCGAGGTGGACGGTGGCGACCATGGCCGGTCCGGCGCCGACGGCCTTGAGTAGCCCCACCCGGCGACGCTGGTCGGCGATGCGGCCGGCGACGATGTTGGCGACGCCGACCACCGCGAGGGCGGTGAGCAGCCAGCTGCCGACCAGCAGGGCCAGCCGCGCCCCCGTGACGAGCCTGCCGTTCGCCTCGGCGATCCCTGTCCAGCTCGTGTACTCGATTCCGTCTTCGCGCTTGTGGGTGAAGGAGGTGCCGACGTGCGGGTCCGCGTATCTCAGGTTCAGGGCGTACGACAGGGGCCGTGCGCCGGCCAGCGCCGAGATCTCGCCGCGGTCGACCCACACCAGGCCGGCGCTCTCCGTCAGGGGGCTGCCCGCATCGGCGCGCCAGTCGGCGCGCGGGTAGACGGCGCGGGCGGCGGTCACCGCGGTCCCGACCACCCGCAGGGGGTGGCGGTCGATGCTGACCGTGTCGCCGATGCGCATGTCGAGGGCGGCGGCGAAGGCGTGCTCGACGACCACGCCGCCGGGGCGTACCCAGGTGCCGCCGGTCACCGCCGGCCGGTCCAGGGTCGCCGGGGAGTCGTCGCGGCCCTGGACGACGGCCTGCACGGTCCGTCCTCGGGCGGTCAGCATCAGATAGCCGATCGGGTACGGTCCGCTGTGCGCGGTGACGCCGGGCGCGGTGGCCAGCGGCGCGAGGGCGGCCAGGGCCGCCGGGCCCGACGCGGCCGGCGTCGCCACCACGTCGGGGCCGGCGGTGGCGGCCCGGGTCCGCTCGTACGGCTTCGCGAGAGCGTCGTTCAGGGTGAGGCCGAGGGTCAGGGTCGCGGTCGCGGCGCTGATGGCGAGCAGCAGTAGTGCGGTCTCGACGCGGCGTCGGCGCAGGTCCCGCGCCAGCAGCCGACACACGAGCAGCAGACGTCCCGTCATCTCAGCGCCCCCCGCCGTAGACGGTGCCGGTGCCCGCGCGGCCGGCGGTGCCGGCGGCGAACCGGCTGTCGTCGGCGAACGCCCCGTCCCGCATGGAGATCACCCGGTCGGCGACCGCGGCGATGCGCGCGTCGTGGGTGACCACCACCAGAGTCTGCCCCGCCGCGCGCAGCTCCTCGAACAGCCGCAGCACCTCCAGGGTGGCGGCGCTGTCCAGGTTTCCGGTGGGCTCGTCGGCCAGCACGACCAGCGGCTCGTTGCTCAACGCCCGGGCGATCGCGACCCGCTGCCGCTGCCCGCCGGACAACGCCGACGGCAGGTGCCGGGCGCGGTCGGCGAGCCCGACCCGGTCCAGCAGGTGCAGGGCGCGTTGCCGGGCCCGGCGGGGAGACCGCCCGGCCAGCAGCGCGGCCAGCTCGACGTTCTCCACGGCGGTCAGCTCGTCCATGAGGTGGAACGACTGGAAGACGAAGCCGATGTGCTGTCGCCGCAGCCGGGCGAGGGCGCGTTCGCTCATGGCGTCGACCCGCTGCCCGGCCAGCACGATCTCGCCGTGGGTGGGGCGTTGCAGCCCGCCGAGCAGGTGCAGCAGGGTCGACTTGCCGCAGCCGCTGGGACCCATGATGGCCAACGTCTGCCCCGCAGGCACCTCCAGGTCGACGTCGTCGACCGCGCGCACGAGGGCGCTGTCCCGGCCGTACCACCTGCTCACCGCGCGGGCCCGCAGCACCGCCGGCCCGGTCATGCGGCGCCACCCGGCGTGCCCCCGCTGCCCTCGGTCATCGCTTTCCCTCCTGCCCGGCCTGGTCACGCCCGGTCCAGGTCCGCTCGCACGCTTCCAGCCACTCCAGGTCGGCCCGCAGCCGCAACACGACCCCCTCCAACAGCAACCCGACGACCGGGTCCACCGCCCGGTCCAACGCGGCCCGCTGGGCGTCGCGCAGGCGGCGCAGCACCTCACGCCGCTGCGCGTCGACCAGATCCACCGGGTCGGCGAGCCGGGCGGCAGCGGCGGCCACCAGCTTGAGGTGGAACTCGGTGAGGTCGGGCCTCGGCCAGTGCACCTCGGCCAGCCAGGCGGCGACCCGCTGCTGCCCGGCCGGGGTCAACGCGTAGACCCGGCGGTCGGGCCGGTCCGGCAGCCCCTCCACGCGCTGCGAGGTCACCAGCCCCGCCTTGGCCAGCCGGGTCAGCGTCACGTAGATCTGCCCCGCGTTCATCGTCTCGCCGAGGGGGCCGAGCGCGGCCCGCAACCGGCTGCGCAGGTCGTAGCCGTACGCCGGCTCCTTGGCCAGCATGGCCAGCACCACGTCCTGCACCCGGCCCCACCCTTCGTAGACCGGTAATAGATAACTGTTAGCTATCGGGGGTGTCAAATCGCCCTAGGGTGGGGTGGTGGACACGGGACAGGTCCGGCGGGCGTACGCGTCCCTGGCGGAGCTCTACATCGGACTGTTCGGGACGACCCGACAGGTGCACCCCGTCCCGCTGCCCCCCGTCAGTGACCCGACCTGTCCCCGGAGAGAAACGGAACCCAGATGGCTGAGCACGTAGTCGTCATCGGCGCCGGCGTCTATGGCGCGGCGGTGACCGCCGCGCTGACCCGGCGCGGCGCCCGCGTCACCGTCGTCGACGCGGCGGCGCCGGCCGGCGGCACCTCCGGCGCGACGTTCTCCTGGACCAACTCCTGCGGCAAGCAGCCCCGGCCGTACCACGACCTGAGCGTCGCGGGCATGGCCGCACACCGCAGGCTGGCGGCCGAGGTGCCCCTGAGCGACTGGTACCACGAGGGCGGCAACCTGGAATGGGCCGACGACGAGGCCGGGCGCGCGAAGCTGCGCCGGAAGGTCGACGGCGTCCTCGACTACGGCTACGAGGCGCGCTGGCTCACCCGGGCGCAGGCGCTGCGCCTGGAACCGGACATGAACCCCGCCGAGCTGCCCGACGACGGGATCGCCTACTTCCCGCAGGAGGGATGGATCGAGCCGACCCGGCTGATCGGCCACCTGCTCTCGGCCTCGGTCGTCGCCGGCGCGGAGCTGGTGCGCGACGACGCCGTCACCGGCCTTGAGGTGGCGGACGGCCGGGTCCGGTCCGTGCACCTCGCCTCGGGGCGGAGGATCGTCGCGGACGCGGTCGTGAACTGCGCGGGGCCGGGGGCCGACCGGATCGCCGGACTGGCGGGCCTGACGCTGCCGATGCGCAACACCCGGGGCGTGCTCGTCTACACGTCCCCGGCCGCGGTCGCGGTGTCCCGCGTCGTCCACGCACCCGGTGTCCACCTGCGCCCCGACGGCGGCGGACGGCTCCTGCTGCACACCCACGAAATCGACGGCGCGGCGCACCTCGACGACAGTGGCGAGATCAGCGTCGACCAACCGGCGGTCGACAGGGTGCTCGCCGCCGGCCGCGCGTTGTACCCGGGGCTGCGGGACGTGGTCGTGGAGAGCGTGCGGGTCGGCGAGCGCCCCATCCCCGGTGACGGCCTGCCGGTGCTGGGCCGCGTGGTCGACCTGCCCAACTTCCACTTCGCCGTCTCACACAGCGGGGCGACCCTGAGCGTGCACGCCGGCGACCTGGTTGCCGCCGAGGCGCTCGGCGAGAACCGGGACGACGCCCTGGCCGCGTTCCGGTTCGAGCGGTTCTGACCGGCACTGGTGGCCCGCCGCTCGTGCGGGGAGCAGCAGTGATCCGGCGCCGTTGCGCACGAGCCGCGACGCGGGGGCGACCCGCAGCCGACGGCAGCGGTCAGATCATCCCGGCACGGAGGGCGTACGCGACCGCGTGCGAGCGGTTCCGCAGCTTGAGGCGGTGCGTGAAGCCGTAGATGACGTTCTTGACGGTGCGTTCGGAATAGCAGAGCCGGCTGGCGATCTCGTTGGTGTCCAGGCCCTCGGCCATCAGGCGGAGCACGTCGATCTCCCGCGCGTTCAGGCCCGAGGCGGTCAGGCCGTGCGGGGTGAGCACGTCGCGCTGGAGCCGCTCGATGTGCTTGAGCAGCTCGCCGACCAGGTTCGGGGGCATCACCCCGCCGCCGTCGCGGGCCGCCACCAGGCTGTCGACGAGCCGGTCCGTGGTGATCGCCGCCCGGGGCTGGATCGCCACCACCCGGCAGTCGACCGCCGTGATCAACTCCGTCTGGCTGATCTCGTTGGCGATCAGGACGGCGGGCGTGCCGGATCCGGCCGCGTTGCGCCGCAGCACCGCCACGACGTCGGTGGTGAGCCGGTCGGCGACGACGAGCAGCACGTCGGCCTCGTCCTGCCGCCCGTCGTCGAGCAGGGTCACGTCGGCACGATGCCGAAGGTAGTCGCCGACGCCGGCCCGGCTCAGCGGATCCGTCGCGTGCACGGCGACCCTGACCTGTTCCACAACAACCTCCCGGTGACTCGGCACGCGACCAAGTCTCGGCAGGGCGTCTTCACGAACCCTTCACGATCCCGGCGGGCGGCTCACCGCGGCGGCCGGCGGGCGAGCCGGAGGGCCTCGATGTACTTGGGTAGCTCCCGGGCGGCGTGCTCCAGCCGGCCGGGCGTCAGCTGCTCGGCGAAGACGACGTCCACCACGGCCTGGGCGAGCCCCGGCGGCAGGTCGCACACGGCGGGACGGGCCCCGCCCTCCCACACCCGCAGGATCCGCATCCGCTCCACGACGACGTCCAGCGTGCGCCGCAGCCCGGCGACGGCCTCGTCGGCCACCGCCGCGTCCAGCTCCAGGCGGCCCTGCGTGGCCAGGGCGAGGAACAGGTCCCCGGCGAAGTCCTCGGCGTCCAACGGGCCCGCCCTCAGCCGACCGCGGCCAGGCCGCCCGTCGGCTGCGGGCTCCAGCTCACGCCGACCAGGTCGGCCACGGCGAGGGTACGCGACGCGGCGGTGCGGGCCAGGCCGGCGGCGAGCAGGTGCGCGCCGCGTACGGTGGGCTCGGCCAGCCGCGCGGCCAGGTCCGCGATCGCCGCGCGGACGTCGTCGGGCACCTCGTGTCCCCGGCGCAGCAGCTGCCGTACGGCGATCTCGCCCAGCTCGGCGGCCGAGTGCGGCGGCACCCGCCAGTGCCGGCCGAAGGCGTCCGCCAGCCCCGGCACCCCGTCGGTTGCCGGCTCCTCGCCGATCAGGACCACCAGCGGGTCGGCCGGGTTGTCGCGCATCTCGTCGACCAACGCCTCCAGCACCTCGGCGGCGGCCTCGGCGCGGGCGTGCTCGACGACGAGCACCCCGCCCCGCGCGTCGCGGACCGCCGCCCGGACCAGGTGGCGGGCCTGGCCGGGCCACTGCGGCGCGAGCTCGCCGGCCACCGACACCCGGACCAACTGGCCGGTCGACACCAGGCCCAGCTCGGACAGCGCCGCGGCGTAGTGCCGGGCGTACTCGGTGCGGCCGTCGCCCCGCCGGCCGGTGATGACGACGTTGCCGGCCCTGCCGATCGACCGGTGACGGCCGCGTAGCCGGCAGAGCTCCACCAGGGTCGCCGCCGCGGCCTCGCGCACGGCCTCGCCGCCGACCAGCTCGCCCATCCGCCGCCAGCCGTGGGTCGCGTCGACCGCGCCGGCCGGGTCGGTCGCCGCGTCGGGCGCGGCGTCGGCCGGCGTCGGCAGCTCGTCGAGCAGGGCCAGCTCCGGCCCCAGGTCGGCAGCGGTCAGGCGGTTCAGGGCGACGTCCCGGCCCGGCGGCAGGGCCGCCAGCCGGGACGCCTGATTGTTGATCATCGCCTCGAACAGCTTGCGGGCGACCCGGCCGTTGCCGAACGTCGGCCCCTTCGGCACCCGCTCGAAGTAGCGGGTCACGGCGTCGTGGGCGTCGTCGGTCAGCTCGTAGTAGTGCTTGGCGCACAGGTTCGACGTGATCGTGACCAGCTCGTCGACCGAGTAGTTCGGGAACTCGACGGTCCGGGTGAACCGGGAAGCCAGGCCGGGGTTGGAGTCGAGGAACCGCCCCATCAGCTCCGAGTAGCCGGCCACGATCACGACCAGCTCGTCGCGGTGGTCCTCCATCATCTTCATCAGCGCGTCGATGGCCTCCTGGCCGAAGTCCGGCCCGGACCCGCCCGAGCCGGCGGAGAGCGTGTACGCCTCGTCGACGAACAGGACCCCACCCAGCGCCCTGGTGACCAGCTCGGTGGTCTTGATCGCAGTCGATCCGATGTACTGCCCGACCAGGTCCGCCCGGGCCGCCTCGACCAGGTGTCCCTTGGTCAGGACGCCGAGTTCGGCCAGGACCGAGCCGTAGAGCCGGGCCACCGTGGTCTTGCCGGTGCCCGGCGGGCCGGCGAAGACGAGGTGCCGGCTCATCGGCGGCATCGGCAGGCCCATCCGCTGCCGCGCCTGCGCCATCCGGATGAGGTTGACCAGGGCGCTGACCTCCTGCTTGACGCCCCTGAGCCCGATCAGGCCGGCGAGTTCGCCCAGCGCCCCGGCCGGCGACTCCGCGCCGGGCGGTGGGGTCGGCGGCCCGTCGTCGGCCGGGGACGCGTCGGGCGGGCGGGGGGAGTGGCCCGGCGCGCGAGCGGGGTCCTCCGTGTCCCGCAGCGCCACCCGGGCGTCCGCGCCGCGGCGCAGGTCCTCCCCGGCGCTGCCCCGCACCGTGCAACGGGTCAGCTCGACCGGCAGGCCGGTGTCGACGCCGACCCCGTCGCCGGCGCTGTCCAGCACCTCGCACTCGGTGAGGCTGCCGCTGCTGCCGGGGCCCAGCAGCACGCCGGTGCCGCCGGCGTCGCGGATCCGGGTACGAGTGGCCGTGAGGACCACCCCGTCCCCGGCGGTCAGCGCGGTGCCCGATGCCGCCACGATCTCGCAGTCGCGTACGGTGACGGTCGCCGCGTCCACGGCGAGCAGTCCGGCGCCCCGCAGCCGGGCCGATTCGAGCCCCAGGGTGGACCCGCCGCCAACCGTGACGGCGTGCTCGCCGCCGCCGGAGAGCCGCGCGTCGCACACCGTCGCGACGCCCCCGCCGCGGACCTCGACGGCGACCCCCGCGCCGCCGTCCACCCGCAGGTCCGTGCCCTCGACCGTCGCGCCGTCGACCAGCAGGCCGGCGCCGGCGAACCAGTCCGCGCGCAGCCGCCCCAGCTCGACGTCGGCGCCGCCGACGACCCTGGCGACGTGTTCGCCGGTGCCGTGCACGGTCAGGCCGTCGAACCGTGGCCGGCTCCCGCCGTCGGCCTGGACGCCGACCGGGGAGTCGGCGACCGTGCAGTCGGTGAAGCGGGGGCGGGCGCCGCCGGTGACGTGCACGGCGGCCCCGCCCGCCGAGCGGAAGAGGCAGTCGTGGAAGTGCGGCGTGGCGCCGTCGGCCACGTGCGCCGCCTGCACCTGCGCGCCGGCGAACTCGGAGCCCGTGACCGTCACGTCCACCTCGCCGCGGACGTAGAGGTCGACGTTGCGGCTGTCGCGCACGGTGAGCCCGGTGACCCGGGCGTGCCCGCGCTGCTCCACCACCAGCGCGGGCTTGCCCGCACCGGTGATCTCGCACTCCTCGATGACGCAGCGGGCGTCGCCGTTGACGCAGATGCCGTTGTCGCCGGGGCTGCGCACGGCGCTGCGCCGCAGGGTGAGCACGCCCTTCTCGGCGACCACGATGCCGGACGAGCTGACGTCGGTGACCACCGTGTCCTCGACCGTGCTGAGCCGCTCCGAGGTGACCACGATGCCGGCGCCACCCGTGCTGCCGACCGTGCAGCCGTGCAGCGCGATGGAGCCCTCGTGCCGGGCCAGCAGCGCCACCCACGCAGCACCCCGGACGGTGCAGTTGTCCAGCGCGACCTGCCCGGAGTGCACGTCCACGGCGGCGAGCCGGTCGTCCGCGCTGGAGAGCACGATGCCGCGCAGTTGCGCCCCCGTGCCGTTGCCGACCAGGACGCTGCCCTCCTCGACGTGCACCTCGACGGTGCCGACGCCGTCCTCGGCGACGATCGTGACGCTGTTGCCGACAACGAGCCTCTCGCTGTAGCGCCCGGCGTGCACCGCGATGGTCGTGCCCGGGCGGGCCCGCGACAGCGCGGAGCCGATGCTCGGGTACGCGTTCGGGCGGCCGCCGCCGACCACCAGCACCTCGCCGCTCATCGCGCCGCACCGCCGACGAGGCCGGGCAGCGCGGCGAATCGGCCCGCCGCCCCGGGGCCCACCCGCGTGGCGGGTTCGGCCCCGGCCCACCGGTCCACCCCGCGCCGCAGCGTGGTCAGGGCCAGCTCGTCCAGGGACAGCCGGTGGGGGTCGACCCGCCCGTCGGGGTCGATCTCGTTGGCGCCGAGCTCCCGCATCATGACGTGACCGCGCCGGCCGCCCTCAGGGCGGCGTACCTCAAGGATCTTGAAGCTGGTGCCGGGCACGAACAGCACGCGGTCGTCGGCGCGTTCCTCGCCGCCGGGTTCGAGCAGGGCGGTCCGGCGCGCGGTCATCGACCACAGCAGCACGTCCACGTCGCCGTCCTGACCGGCGCACGGCGCGGTGAGGGCGTTGACGAAGCCCCACTCGGTGACCAGCCCGCCCCGGCGGTAGAGCGCCCACTGGGCGTCGGAGGCCGTGGTCGTGTAGACGGTGGCGCCCCGGTGCGACGGCAGCCGGGACAGGCCGGCAACCGCGCAGCGGGCGAAGGGCACGTGCGGTCCGGGCTCCCCGCTGCGCAGGCCCGCGTCGATGGCCGCGCCGCGCCGGGACAGGTAGAGGCGGACGGCCACCCAGTCGGCCAGGACCTCGTCGACGGCGTGCCCGGCGCTGCGCTGCATCCCCGGATGCTCGGACAGCAACCGGGCCACCGAGCTGGCGAGCTGGTCGAACTCGCGGCTCAGCGTCCGCCGCAGCCAGGCCCGCTCGTCGGTCAGTGGTCGTCCCTCGACCAGCAGCGCCGCCGCCGCCGGAGCGGGGACGGGTTGCCGGCGGACCGGGGCCGGTGCGGGCGCGGGCGGGCGCGGCGTGGGGGCGGTGCCGGTCGCGTCGGAGGCGGTGTCGTGCGGGCGCGGCGTGGGGGGCGGCGGGGCGGACGCCGGTCCGGGCGACACCGGCGCCAGCCCGACCGCCAGCGCGATCGGCTCCGGCAGGGCGGCGATCGGCACTGCTGCGGTCGGCTCCGGCTCGACGGCCGTGACCGGCTCGATCGCGGCGACGACCTCGGCGGCGAGGACCTCGGCGACGGCACCCACGACGGCAGCGGCGGTCCCGATGGTGGGGGCGGGCGGCAGGACCCCGACGGCCGGTGACGCCGGGACGGCCGGGACCGCCACGACCGGCGGCCGATCCCCGTCGGGGCTCAGCGCGCCGAGCGCCGGTCCGGCGGGCCGTGGCTCCGGGGCCAGGGCCGACGCGGGCAGCAGCACGTTGCCCGCCGCCGTGCGCTCGTCGAGCCGGGCCAGCACGTCCGCGGCGAGCTCCCGCATCCGGGCGGCGGTCTCCTCGACCGAGTCGTCGAAGAACAGGGTGCTGTGCTCCGGGTCGACGAACGCGGCGCGGACCCGCTCGGCGTTCGGGGGCACCTGCGGCGGCCGGATCCACAGCCCGGCCTGCACGACCTCGATCACGGCGTCCGCGGCGTACCAGTAGACGCGCGGCTCCACCTCGTCGCTCCAGCGCAGCGGGCCACGGTGGCTGAGCACCACGGGACACCGGGCCGCCGACCGGGGGCGCGAGCGGGGCGCGTATCCGAGTTCGCTGGCGAAGACGGGCCAGCCCAGCGACGCGTCGGCGCGTACGGTGCGGAACTCGGTCCGGTCCGGGGTGCCGATCGGCACCCCGGTGTAGCAGACCACCGTGGACTGGAAGAGGTCGGCGAGCCGCTGGCCGAGGGCCTCGCCGTCGGGCAGGTCGACGGTGCCGTACTGGACGAAGCGGGCCCGGGTGCGGCTGTCCGCGTCGAGATCGCGCCAGAACCGCATGACGTCGTCGAGCGACAACGGCGCGGTGCCGGGGCAGCCGAGGAGCACGGTCATCGTCTCGTGGTGGCACGGCACGCCGCTCACCAGCCGGTCGCGGTGCCGCTCGATCAGCTCCGGCTCGCCGGTGTCGTGGATCCACACGCCGCCCGGCAGCGGCTCGATCTCCCCCGTCGAGCTGGACGCGCGACGCCGCACGGCGGCGGCGTCCCAGGACGGCGCCGGATAGCGCTTCGAGTCCCATTCCGGTGCCCGGCCGGGCCGGAACCGGATCCAGCCGCTGTCGGAGGCGGAGTGGACGAACAGCGATCCGGCCGCCCCCCGGACGAGGGTGCCGTCGGGGGCGACGACCGTGCGGTTGAGCCGCTCGGACAGCCACTGCCCGGCCATCGCCGCCGGCCCGTGCTGGCGACCGCAGGTCATCAGGCGGATGCCCCGGCGGCGGCGGGGCAGCGCCCCGGCCATCGACTCCCACGACGTGATCGGCATCCCGTCGGCGAGGTCCAGCACCACCACGTCGTTCTCGTGGTCCTCGGCCACGGAGAGCGCCAGCGACTGGGCCTCCGGGCTGATCACGCCCTCGGCGTGCAGCACCACGGCGTTGCCCACGGTGTGCCGGACGATGCCTCCGGGGTCCCGGTCACCACGGAAGCGGCCTCGGAGCAGGGATACCACGGCGTTCCACCTTCCGTCGAGGTCGGGTGACGGGCGCACGACCCGCGCGGCTCGCCCGCTGCGGGCCATGCGGCAACCGGACCGTACAAGCGGGGGCCCGGCCGGGTCTGCGCCCCGGCGGCGGGGAGGTACGAGCGCGCAACATGACTGCACGCGAGCGCCAGGCTGGACGAGCGCGGGCCTCGGGGCGGTGCAGAATCAGACCGGCGGGAGCGACGGGGTGGATCAGTGGTCGTGGTTCAGCCAGAGCAGGACGGCCTCGGTGCGGTTCTGGACGCCGAGCTTCGCGAAGACGTGGTTGAGGTGGTTCTTCACGGTCTTCTCGGTGAGCCCCAGCCGGCGGCCGATGGCGGCGTTGGTGATGCCGGTGCCCAGCAGGTCGAGCACCTCCTGTTCGCGCCGGGACAGTCCATACCTGCGCAGCGCCGACTGCCGGGCCAGGTCGCGGTCCCGGGCGTCGTCCGGCGGGGGCTCGTGCCGGCGCAGCGCGGTGACCGCGACGGAGGCCGCGGTGGGCGACAGCCAGCTTCCCCCGGCGGCGACCTCCCGGACGGCGTCGAGCAGGTCGTCCGGCCGGAACTGGCCCCAGACCAGATAGCCGCCGGCCCCGCCGCGCAGCATCCCGGAGACGGTCCCGGGGTCGGTGTCACTGGTCAACGCCAGGATCCTGGTGTGCGCGCTCAGGTCGCCGACGACCGAAAGCCCGTCGGCGACCGGCATGCGGTAGTCGAGCAGCGTCACGTGCGGGCGCAGGCTGGTCACCAGCCGCAGCGCCTCCCGGCCGTCCGACGCCTCGCCGACGATCCGCACGTCGGACGCCGCGGCGAGGAAGCCCCGCACGGCCGCCCGGACGATCGGGTTGTCGTCCACGACGACGAGGTCGATCATGCCGGTCGGTGCGCGGCGACCGGCGCGGGTCGCGGTACGCCGACCTCGACCGTCAGGCCGCGCCCCGGGCTGGAGCGCACCGTGGCCGTGCCGCCGACCGTGCGGGCGCGCTCCGCGATCCCCAGCAGGCCGTAGTGGCCCCTGGCGCGCAGCTCGGTGAGGTCGGCCGGCACGTCGAAGCCCTTCCCGTCGTCCTCGATGGTCAGCCGGAGCACCGTGCCGGTGTGCGCGAGGCCGACCGTCACCCGGCCGGCCTCGGCGTGCCGCTCGACGTTGTGCAGCGCCTCCCGCAGGATCCGGCTCAGTTCGTAGCGTACGGCCGCCGTCGGGTCGACGTCCTCGGCGGTCAGCCGCACCGGCGTCCCCGTGGCCGCCGACCACTCCCGGCAGATCCGGTCGAGGCTGGCGGCGAAGTCCTGGTCGGCGTCGTCGAGGCGGAGCCCCTCGATCAGGTCGCGCGCCTCGCCGGCGGCGGCGTCGGCACCGGCCGCGACGACGTTGGCGAGCTGTTCGGCCAGCTCCGGGCCGCTGCGCAGCGACGCCGGCAGGGCCAGGGCGGCGAAGGAGACCCCCCGCAACGTCTTCGCCACCGAGTCGTGCAGCTCCCGGGCCAGCCGAGCCCGCTCGGAGGCCGCCGCCGACCGCTGCGCGACCCCGATGATGTCGACCAGCATGTCCACGTGCCGCACGGTCGCCTGCGTCACCCACGCGGCGACGATCCCCGTCACGACGGTCGCCATCGGGAACGCCACCACGAACGCGGACACCTCCGACGGCACGTCGTCGGCGCGCAGGATCCGCGCCGCGGCGATGAACCCGAGGAGCGCGTCCACCGCCCACAACGGCCAGGCGCGGGTGCCCAGCAGCACCCCGGCCAGGGCGGCGCCGCCGGCGGCGAACAGGAAGAACGCCGCGCCGCCGGCCTGGAGGGCGAGCACCGCACCGAGCAGCAGCGCGTCGAGGGTGAGGGCGGAGCCGACGAACCGCACGCAGTGGGGGTGCCGGGAGAGCACGGTCACCTCGACGGCGGTCGACAGCACGACGAGGCCGATCACCATCAGCAGCCGGTCCGGGCGCTCGACGATGAGCAGGCCGGCGGCCGAGGCGGTGACCGTGACGATCGCCCGCCCGAGCAGGACGGCGCGGCACAGCGCCGCCACCGCCGCCAGCCGCTCGACCTGGGTGGCCGGGTGGATCCGGTCAGCCGACGATGGCGATGTCATCGAGGTAGAACCGGTTGACTTGTGGGACCTCGTCGGCGGCCACCACCAGGTCGATGCGGGTCAGCGAGGCGGCGCCGGTCAGCTGACCCAGCCGGACCGAGTAGTTGGTCCACCGGTCCGCGCCTGCGCTGACGGTGACCATGCCGCGCCCGGCGGGGGAGACGGAGACCCGCAGGACGGTGCCGTAGTCCCGGCCGCCCCACACCCGGAACCGCAGCTCGTCGTCACCGTCGATGCGGACGGGTCGGGCCGCGATCAGCGCCATCTCGGTCTGCGGCAGCCCCGGCCGGGTGCGCTCCACCCGCAGGCCGACCTCGCCGGTGTCCGGGACCTTCCAGCCGGGCAGGAGCTTCAGCCCGTCGCCGGTTGCCCGCCAGCCGTTGCCGAAACCGGCGTTGTAGACGCCGCAGGAGACCGCCGCGGTGAGGGTGACGTCGTTGCCCTCGGGTTCGGCGGCGCACCGAGGCGTCGTGCCCGACGCGGTCGACCCGGAAGCGGGACGCGACGCGGAGCCGCCGGAGGGCGTGGCCGCGCCGGACCTCGGCGACGCGGCAGCCGACGACGGCACCGGGGTCGGCGAGCCGGACGAGGCCGGTGGGCCGACGGGCGTGCTCGCCGGAGCCGACACCGCCATCGGCGGCGGGCTCGTCGCCGGCGGGTCGTCGTCGCCGCCGGGCCCCATGATCAGGGACGGCAGGGCGATCGTCGCCACGGCGACGCCGACGAGGAGCGCGCCGAGCTGGACGCGACGCTGGGCCTCGCCCCGGGGGAGAATGTGCCGGTCGGACCCGGCGGCGTCCTCTGTGGACGAATCCTTCCCGCCCACATCGTCCCCCGTCCCCATGATTCGGGCACGATACCGGCCGCGGCGGAAGCGGAGCAAGTTGAGCCGGAGCAGATTGACGCGGTGTTTCCGCCCGGTGTCCAGCATGGATGCGAACAGCGCGTTCCCGCCGGAAACTGTCGTCCGGCGATCCGGTGCCGCCATTGCGAAACGACGGCGGGGCCCGAGAATTGGGCCCCCCACAACGACCGCGGTGGGCACTTGGACCCATCGTCGCCGTAAACCGCTGACCTATGTTTTCCGGCGTCCACCCGGCGGTGGCCGGGAAGACGGTTCGTCGAAGCTGCGCAAAGGCGGTCAGCAATGGTGGGGACAGAACAGATGGAACGGGTCGCCGTCGGCGGAGCGGCCGCGGCGCGCCTGCGGGTGTCGGTCCTGGGCCGGCTCCGCGCCTGGGTAGAGGGCAGTGAGATCGACCTCGGCCCGGCGCGGCAGCGGGCCGTGTTCGCGGTGCTCGCCGCCCGCGCCGGCCGGGCGGTCGGCCGGGACGAGCTGGTCGAGGCGGTGTGGGGCGCCTCCCCGCCGGCCACGGCGGTCGGCAGCGTCTACACGTACGTCTGCGGGCTGCGCCG
The DNA here is from genome assembly GCF_020873825.1 of Micromonospora sp. DH13. Taxonomy (NCBI): domain Bacteria; kingdom Bacillati; phylum Actinomycetota; class Actinomycetes; order Micromonosporales; family Micromonosporaceae; genus Micromonospora; species Micromonospora sp. DH13. The sequence continues at coordinate 14,990 of NZ_JAHWGR010000035.1, read as the reverse complement.
CCGGCTCCAGCCGGACCCGGCCCGCCCCCCGGCCGGCGACCTGCTCACCTCCACGCCGCACGGCTACGTGCTGCGGCTGCCCGGCGACGCGCTGGACGCGGCGGTCTTCGAGCGCTGGCGGGCCGAGGCGGCGGCGAAGGTGGCCGCCGGGGACGCCGAGGGCGCCATCGGGCGGCTGGGCGACGCGCTGCGGTTGTGGCACGGCGACCCCTACGCCGGGCTCCGCGCGCCGCACCTGGAGTGGGAGCGGGAGCGGTTGACCGAGCTGCGGCTGGCCGCCGCCGAGCAGTGGGCCCGGCTGCTGCTCGACCGTGGCCGCGACGACGGGCTGGTGGCCGAGCTGGCGGGCCTGGCCCGCGCCAACTGCCTGCACGAACCCGTCCACGAGTTGCTGGTCCGGGCGCTGCACCGGGCCGGCCGGCACGCCGACGCCCTCGTGGTGTTCCGGCGGCTGCGGCGCACCCTGCGGGAGGAACTCGGCGTCGAGCCCGGTCCGGCCCTGCGCGCCGCGTACCGCCGGGTGCTGGCGGCGGGCGGGCGTCCCCCGGCCCGGGCCGAGGCCGCCCCGGCGTCGGCGGCGCGCGGCCACGGCCGCGACCACCCGGTCCCGTTCCGGCACGACCTCGCCCCGGCGCGCACGGCCTGACCGGGAAGCCAGACCAACCAGGGAGCAGGAATGACCGAACCGGCCACCAACAGGACGATCTTCGTGTCCGTGGCCTCGTACCGCGACCCGGAGCTCGTCGCCACGGTCCAGGACTGCCTGGCCAAGGCCGACCGGCCCGAGAGCCTCCGCATCGGGGTCAACTGGCAGCACGCCGACGGAGAGGACATCTCCGCGCTGCGCGGCGACGCGCGGATCAGGATCGTGGAGTTCGACGCGGCCGAGAGCCGGGGTGCCTGCTGGGCCCGCGCCGAGGTCATGCGGCTCTACGACGGCGAGGACCACTTCCTCCAGATCGACAGTCACACCCGGTTCGCGCCGGGCTGGGACAGCAGGGTGCTGCGGCACGCGGCGGCCACCGGCGCGGCGAAGCCGATCGTCACGTCGTACCTGCCGGCCTACGAGCCGGGCACCGACTGCGACGGCACGGGCGAGCCGACCGTGATGGTGTGCGAGAGCTTCACCGACGACGGCATCCCGCTGTTCGGCCAGCGGGCCATCGACGGCTGGCAGCAGCTCGCGGGCCCACCCCGGGCGCGGTTCGTCTCGGCGCACTTCCTCTTCGCGCCCGGGTCGTTCGTCACCGAGGTCCCGTACGACCCGCGGGTCTACTTCATGGGCGAGGAGATCAGCCTGACCGTTCGCGCGTACACCTGGGGTTACGACCTGTTCCACCTGCCGGACCTGCTGGCCTGGCACTACTACCTGCGGCAGGAGGACGCGAAGCACTGGACCGACCACACCGAGCCCGGGGCGGGCAAGCCCTGGTGGGCGCGGGACCGGGCGAGCCGCCGCCGGGTCGTGACGATGCTGCGCAACGCGACGCCGGGCCCGTGGGGGTGCGGCCCGGCGCGCACGGTCGCCGACTACGAACGGTACGCGGGGATCGGGTTCCGGTCGGGCACCAGCTCACCCGAGTGCCGCTCGGGCGTGGAGCCGTCGTCGGAGGCCCCGGCGGGCGTCGGCGCGGCCGGCTGAGCGCCGTCGCCGGGGCGGGCCGCGTCGCCGTCGGCCGGGGGAGTGTCCCACCGGACGACGGCGACGCGGTCGTCGGCGCGCAGGCAGCGCCCGGCAGCGGCGCTCACCTCCGCGTCGGTCATCAGCACCGTCTCGCGGACGAACTCGCCGGTCAGCCGGGTGGCGGCCGGGCCACCCGGGTTGACCAGCACGTCGACGCCGTCGACCAGCAGGGTCACCAGGTCGTCGAGGTCCCCGCGCCGCCACGCCGGCGGCGCGCTGCGGGCCCGGTGCGCGGGCCCGGTCGCCACCACCACGCAGGGCACGCCGTCGGGGGACCGGGCGACCAGGGGCCGCCCGTCGCCGTCCATGCCGATGTCGAGGGCCGAGTCGCGGAGGACGAGCTGCAACTGTTCCGCGTCGGCCCGGTGGGACATGACGAGCCGCAGCACGGCGTCCAGCGGATCCGTCGGGGCGTTCTCGTCGCTCGGCACGTAACCGGGGTTCGCCCGGAACGCCCCGATGTCGCCGTCGTCGGTCACCGGCCATCCGCCGACGACCACCTCCAGCGGCGGCACCTCCTCGCCCGGCTCCGGCTCCCAGGCCGGGTCCATCAGGAGGAAGTAGTGCGCGGCGTCGTGCGGCAGCTCAGGCTGCATCTCGGCGGCCTCTCGGGTCGGGGGCACCGGGCCTCACCGGGCCGGAGCCGCGGCGACGGTCCAGGCGGGCGGCTGCTCGACGGGAGCGGTCAGCGCCACCATCGCGCGGTGCGCGGCCACCGAGTCGACGACGGGACGGTCACCGGCCGACCGTAGGTGCGCCATCAGCTCGACGTCGGGGCTCAGGCCGTGACACTCCAGGTAGTACGCCACGGTGTCGGTCCAGATCCAGGCCCCGTCGGTGCGGTAGCTCATCGGCACCACGTCGCCGCGCCGCGGCTCGACGACGTCGGGTGCGCCGGCGGTCGTCGCCATCAGCACGTGCCCGGCGCGCAGGTAGGACAGGACGCGGTCCCGCTCCGGGCCGGCCGGCAGCACCTCGTGGCCGGGGTCGAAGCGTGGCCCGGCGACCGGGTCGACCCGGTCGAAGACCCGGGCGATCGTGACCGGGCCGGCGGGCCGCGCGGCCCACAGCAGCGCGGAACGGCCGCGCGCGAGCCGTTGGTACGGCGGCAGCGCGGTCGCCGGACCGTACACCTCGACCTGCGGGTGTTCGACCCCGGCGGACCACAGCGCGCCCTGCACGGCGGCGGCGATGCCGGGCTGCCCCTCGGGATCGGCCGTGGTCTCCAGCAGGTAGACCGGCGCCGGCCGGCCCGGGTTCGTGGCGTTGGGCGCCCGCCACGCCCGCCACAGGCCGACGGCCCCCGGCGCGGCGGCCGCCACGGCGACGGCTGCCGCGTCCGGGCCACCGTCGGCGGCCACGGTCGACGTGAGGTCCAGCACCACCGGCACCATCGTGGCGGAATCCCCGGGCAGCAGCGGCGCGAAGGCGTACGCCGGCAGGGCAGCCGCCCGCCCGGCGTTGCGCGGGGCGGGATCGTCGACGTCCGGCAGGGCGGCGGCCAGCAGCGCCGCCTCGGCGGCGTCGACGGTCAGCCGGCCCGACCCGACCGCGGCGCGCAGCGCCCGGGCCACGTCCTCGACGCGCCCCTCGGACAGCCGTTGCCGGGCCCCCGTGACGACCACGTCCGACACCCGTCCGGCCAGTCTGAGCAGCAGTTCGTGGTAACGCCCGAGCGTCGTCGGTTCGGTCATCGCCCGCCTCCCGTCCTGTCGTTGCGCCCCAACCTACGGCGGCGCGGCGTCCCGCGAGCCGTGCCCGCGCATCGTTGCCCCGGCAGCGCGGTGGACTGCCCGACCGCACCGCGCCCCGGCCGGGCGGGCCGCCTCGGCCGGGCGGCCGCGTCAGGGCGGCGGCCCCCCGGCCGGCCGGCCGGAGCCGGGGAACGCCACGAGCGTCCCCATGTCGGACACGGTGATCTTGTGCTTGTCGGTGAGCGACACCCACGTGGTCTGCGTGCCGCCGTACGCCTCGCCGTCGTGTCCCCACGCCTGGACGCTGCGCACGAACTCGTACACCGCGCCACCCGGCCCGGGATAGCGGGCGCCGCTGCACGACACGAACAGCAGCGGCGCCTGCCTGCCGGAGGGCGCCTGGAGGAGGGCGCCGGACTGCCACACCAGGAACGCCAGCTCGTTGCCCCTGAGCTTGCGGTGCGCGCCGCTGGCCGCCAGCCGGACGAGGAAGCTCGCCGGTTCGGCGTGGGCGCTGATGTAGAACAGTTGCCGCTGGCCGAGCCCCGCGCGACCGCCGAACGGGGTTGGCAGCTCCTGCTGGAAACTGTCGGGGTCGCCGTCACTGGTCTGGGCGTAGTGGTCCAGCGGGTCGTCCTCGGCGACATCCTGGAACTCGTACCAGATCCTGGTGCTGCCCTTGATCGGGAAGACGATGCCGACGACCCGGTCCGCCTTGCGCACGACGACGTGTTCGACGTCGTCGATGGTCAGGGGCTGTCCCCGCCTGGTCGGCTGGTCCGCGGCGGTCGGCGCGGTGACGGCCAGGGGCACGGCCGGTGCCGTCGGCGGCGCCGGTGTGAGGTCGCCCGGCGACTGGGGGATCTGCACGAACATCCCCATGTCGGAGACAGTGATCTTGTTCTTCTCGAAGATGGACGGCACCAGCCGCTGGGTCGGCCCGTACGCCTCGCCGAGATGTCCCCACTCCTGCACCTGCCGGAAGAAGTCGTGCGCGGCACCGCCCGGGCCCGGGTAGCGGGCGCTGGAGGGCGTCAGGAACAGGATCGGCGCCAGCGCCCCGGAACGCGCCCGCCGCAACGCGCCGGTCTGCCGGACGAGGGCGGCGAAGTCCCCGCCCGTGAGCAGTCTGGTGCCGCCGCCGCGCAACGCCACCGCGAACCTCGTCGGGTTTCCCTGGGTGTAGACGTACACCGGTTCCCGTCCGTCGAACGCCCGACGGCCGCCGAAGGGCATCGGCAGCTCCTGCTCCTCGCTGTCCGGTTGGAGGCTGGTGGTCTGCGTGTAGGACCCCAGATCGCCGTCCTGATCGATCCCCAGCACGCTCTCGGGCATGTGCTCGCGGTCGCGGGGCTGAACGGGGAAGACGACGGCGACCACCTTCCCCGAGCTGTCCGTGAGCACGATGTTCTCGGTGTCGCCGATGCCCAGGTCGGTGTCGCCGGTGGGGTCCGGCGTGCCCGGTCCGGCCGCCGACACGTCCCAGGAGACCGGGTCCTCCCCGCCGGCCGGCACGGCGTCGGGGCGCGCCGGGAGCAGCGCGGCGGCGAGGAACTCCTCACTCGTCAGGCCCGTCGCCGGGTCCACGGTGAACGTCCTCCACCGGTCGGCGGTGGTGGGCTCCGCCGGTCGGCCCCGGCCGCCGTCGCGCCGGGTGGGCGCGACGAACGCCCGGCCGTCCGACGTGGTCCACGCCGTACCCTCCGGGGCGGTGACGGGTGTGCCGGGCAGCAGCCGGGCGAGCTGCTCGGCGAAGCCCGACCCGGCCGCCGTGCGCCCGGCGAGGAGCAGCACCGGCCGCCCCGTCCAGCGTGGGTCCGCGCGGATCGCGTCCGCGAGCTGCGTGGGTGACAGCGGCGTGTCGCCGACGACGATCCCGCCGGCGTCGCCGTCGGCGAAGACGACGAACGTGCCGTCGCGGGCGGGGAAGCGTCGCGCGGCGTCGAGGGCGGCGGTGTCGTCCGGGTCGGCGAGCAGCAGCCCGGCCGGCACCGGTCGCGGGGCCACCGGTGCCGTGGCCGGGCCCCACGGCACCGCCACCGGGCCGGGCGCCGTCGTCGGCTGGTCGAGGTGGGGTCCGACGCTGGTGGTGGCCCCGGCGCCGGGGGTGATGTGGTGCCAGACGGCGGTGCCGGCGGCACCGGGTCGGGGGCGGCCGTCCGCGGTGTAGACGGTGGGTGCCGTGAAGGTGTGGTGGTCGGGCGTGGTCCAGGCGGCGTGGGTGGGCGCGGTGACGGGCACGCCGAGGTGGTGGGCGAGCTGGGTGGCGAACCCGTCGGGTCGGGCGGCGGTGTCGCAGCTGACGAGGGTGACGGCCTGCCCGGGACGCCAGGCCGGGTCGGCGCGGACGAGGGCGGCGAGCTCGGCGGCGGTCAGCGTGGCGTCGGCGGCGGCGAGGTGGGTGGGGGTGCCGTGGGCGAAGACGAGGTACCGGCCCGAGGTGTGCGGGTGGCTGGCGGCGAGGTCCAGGTTGGCGGTGTCGGCGGCCGGCAGCCAGACGAGGCCGGCGGGCACGGGTGTGGACACGATCGGGCCCGGACCGGCGGCGGTCGGCGGCTGGGCGAACCGGACGGCGGCGGGCGCGTCCACGTCCATCCCGTCGCCGTCGCCGTCGCCGTCGTCCAGCTCCATGTCGTCGCCGGCGTCGGCCCCCTCGTCGTCGTCCGAGTCGGCCGGGTCCGGGGCCTCGTCCATCGCGTCGTCCATGGCATCGTCGGTCGTCGCGTCGTCGTCCGAGGCGGCGTCGTCGAGGTCCTCGGTGTCCATGGCGTCGGCCCCGCCGTCGGACTCCGACTCCGCATCGGCCCGGCCGCCGCCCCCGGTGTCGCCGTCGCCGGGCCCGGTGGCCGCCGCCACGGGCGGGGGCGGGTTGGCGGTGGTGTGCAGGTGCCGGTACAGGCCCCGCGGAAGGGTGTCGCCGAACTGGCTGGTGAGTTCGTCGAGTCCGACGCTGGGCCGTTCCATGTCCATGACCGCGCCCAGGGCCTCCAGGTCGACGGTGGACGCGGCGCGGGCCAGCAGGTCCGTGCCGTCGGAGACCGCCGTGAAGTTGTCCTGACCGTCGTAGTTGGACATGAAGTAGTCGCGGCGGGTCGTCGCGGTGGCCTGGACCGGCCAGGGGTCGCAGATCACCGCGTCGGCGCTGTCGGGGTCGCCGATGACCACGAACGCGTGGTCGAGGCTGTGGTTGATCTGGGTCAGCCGGACCCCGGGCAGCAGCTGCCAGAGCAGCGAGAACGCCAGCGCGGCGTTCTCGCCGCAGTTGCCGGTGTGCAGGTGCGTGGCGACCACGCCCTGCTGGGCCAGGCGCACGGCCGGATCCTGGTCCGGGGTGAAGTAGTCGCCGCTGCGGACCTTGCCGAGATACTCGTGGGTCAGCCCGCCGGTGCGGGCCACGTGGTCGACCTGGTTCGCCGAGCCACGGTAGAGGTGCCGCTTCGTCGTCTCGATCACGTGGTCGCTCACCATGAGCAGCAGCTTCTGTTGCTGCTCCGGGGTGCCGGCGAGGGCCTGGAGCTGCTGCTCCCGCTCCGCCTGCCGCTCCGAGCCCCGGGCCTCCTGCAGGTCCTGGAAGGCCTGCCACGCCTGCTGCTCCCAGGACGGCGGCGGCGGTGACGGCGCCCAGCTGACCGGCCCGGCCACCGCCGGGTGCGCCGCCCCGCCCAGGCGTGCCCCGTCGGGACGGGAGTCGACCTGACCGGTGTCCGGATCCACCGTCAGGGTCCGCCACTGGTCGGCCTCCGTGCTGGGGGCCGGCCGGGGACGTCCGTCGGCGTCGTAGTCGGTGCCCGCCACGAACGCCTGACCGTCCCCGGCCAGCCACGCCGTGCCGTTCGGCGCGGTGACGGGCGTCCCCGGCAGCAGGCCCGCCAGCATTTCGGCGAAGCTCGCCGACGGTGCCGCCCCGGCCGGCGACGCGGCCGTGTCGCACGCCATCAGGACGACCGGCCGGCCACCCCAGGCGGGGTCGTCCTGGATCATCCGCGCGAGTTGCGCGGGCGTGATCCGGCGGTCGCCGACGACGAGGTGCTCGGGCGTGCCGTGGGCGAAGACGACGTACCGGTCGGGGTCGGGCGCGAAGGCGCGGGCAGCGTCGAGGTTGGCCCGGTCCGACCCCGGCACCAGCACCCGTCCGGCGGGCACGGACAGGTCGACCACGTCGCCGGGCGCGTCCCCCCGCGCCCACGGCACGGGCTCCCGGGCCGCCTGCTGCGCGGCCGTGGTCACCTTGGTCGCCAATTCGGTCGTCTCCCCGGCGAGCAGGGTCGCGCTGCGCTGCTGCCGGGTGACCTCAGGCAGGGCCGTGTCGAGGGCGGCCGACCACTGCTCGGGGCTCCCCGCCGCCGCGTCCGCCCGCGCGAGGCCGTCGGCGGCAGCGGTGAGCGCGGCCCGGGCCCGGCCGTGGGCCGACTTCGCCGCGGCGTACGCCGCCCATGCCTCGCGGGCGGCCAGGCGGGCGGCGGCCGAGTGGGGTTCGGCGGCGGCGATCCGGGCCGCGCCGTCCCGGGCCGCGGCCTGCGCCCTGGCGACCTCGGCGGTCGCCTCGCTGACGTCCTTCGCGGCCCGGTCGAGCTGCGCGACGGCCGGGTGGACCGACGCGGCGTACGCGTGCAGGCGCTCGGCCGTCTCCCGGGCCCCGTCGAGCGACCCGGCGGCGGTGGCCAGCGCCTCCTCGGCCCGGCTGAGGGCGTCCTGCGCGGCCGACTGGGCGTCCCTCGCCGGCTGGAGCCTGGCGGCGGGCACCTTGGCGGCGAGCTCGGTGACCTTCGCTGCCGCCAGCTCGACGGCCGCGCGGGCGTCGTCGTACGCCGTGCGCGCCTGCCCGTCGGCGGCCTCGGCGGCGGCGATCCCGGCCGTCGCCGCCCGGTCGAGATCCGCCGTGCGGCGGTGCGACCGCGACTCCCCGGTGAGCCGGCCCGCCTCGGCCGACGCGGCCGTGACCTCGGCGCTCAGGTCGGTGAGGGCGACGTCGAGGGCGGCCATGTCCTCGATGCCGGCGATCTCGGCCGCGTCGACCGCGTCCGCCGCGGCCTGCACGACGAGTGCGTTCAGGCGCGCGACCTCGCTCGTGTGGTGCTCGACGTGTCGACGTTCGGCGTCGAGCCGACCGAGGTACCGCTCGGCCGTGCCGGCGTGGGACGTCGCCTCGGCGAGGGCCCGGGTGGCGTCGGCGAGGGCGCGGGGGGCGTCGGCCATCCCGGCCTCCGTGGTGGACCGGGCCGACTCGGCGTCCGCCGCCGCGTTGCCGGCCGAGTCCCGGTGCCGGGCCAGCAGCAGCGCGGTGGTCCTCGGGTCGGCTGCCGTCCCGTCGGCGGCCTGCTTCGCCAGATCGGAGGCGGCGGCGATGGCGGTGGCGATCGTGGTGGCGCTGGCCTGTGCCGTCGTCTCCGCCTGCCGGGCGTGCCGGGCGACGCCGTCGGTGTAGGCGGCGGCCCGCGACGCGACGTCGGCCGCCTGGCGGGTCGCCCGGTCGAGCAGGTCGAGCTGCTGGGTGGCGTGCAGGGCGCCTTGCAGGGCCTGCTGGGCGGCGGACCGGGCGGCGATCGCGCCCCGCAGCGCCTGGGTCAACGCGTCCCGCCGTTGCCTGGCCCGCTGCGCCGCCGGCGTCGGCCGGTCGGTGACCAGGGGCGCGATCTCCGCGAGGGCCCGCTCGCCAACGGTCAGCGCGGCCTGCCGGTCCCGTCCGGCCTGCTCGTCGAGTGCCTTCGCCTCGCCGAGGGTGGTCAGGGCCTGCCGGGCGAGGTCGGCCACCCGCCGGTGCGGCGGGCCGACGTCGGCGGCGGCCTGGTCGACCTGCGCCGCCGTCCGGGTCGCCGCGTCGGTCAGGTCGGTGACCGCGTCGACGGTCCGTTCGATGCTGCGGCCGATGCCCGTCAGCTCGAACAGTGCGTGCTCGGCGGTGGTGTCGAAGGTGTGCAGGGCGATGGCGGCCGGCGTGACCTCCTCGACGACGATGTGTTCGTAGCGGTCGTTGGTCGTGCGGCTGACCACCTCGAAGCGGGCGCCGGGCAGGAAGAGCACCTCCTGTTCGCCGGGCTTGGCCGACAGCGGTGTGATGTCCCGTCCCGAATGGCCGTCCAGCCGCAGCTCCAGCAGCACCGGATGGGTGGTGCCGTCGGCGGTGTAGCCCGCCAGGAACTCCTCCGCGACCCTGCTCCGCCGGCTCGCGCTGCTGAGCGTGCCGAAAGTGATCTGGGCGCCGCCGTACTGGCCGAGTTTCCCCGACACCGGGTCGCCCAGCTTCCCGGCGGCCCAGTCACTGCGCCAGACCGTCATGCCCGTCGCGGGCGGGAGCAGTTGGATGGCCTCGATGGCCATGTCGAAGTGCGCCCGCATCTCCGCCTCGAGCTCGGCCGCCAGGGCGCTCGCCCGGTCGCGCAGCTTCTGCCGGTAGGAGTCGGCCTTGTCGTGCTTGTCGGGGTCGGCCTGGAACTGCCCGAGCAGCTCGACGACCGCCGGGTCCGTGCTGACCGCCGAGGGGATCTCCTGGGGCGCAGCGCCGAGGACCATCTCGACGAGGCGGTCGACGCTCCTTCGCACCGCACGTTCGAGGAGCAGGCCCGACGCGACGGTGCCCACGACGGGGGCGGGCGCGACGGCGTTGAGCAGGCTGTGGTTGCTGCCCGTGTACGCCTGGAGCGCGGTGAAGTGCGCCGGGGTGAGCTGCCGGGTCAGCGCCCGGGTGTCCATCCCGTTGGTGGCGATCCAGTCGAGCATGGCCGTCGACGCCAGGTGCGGCTGGCCCACCGCCTGCCACAGCTCGTACCGCCTCCTGCCGGCGCGCGCCAGGTCGCCCGGTGTGATGCTCTTGAAGCCGTGTGCCTCCGCCTTGGCCTGGTAGGCGGCCTCGTGCGGGAGCATGCCGGTGTCGGCGAGGCCACGCAGGGTCGTGACCGGCAGGCCGAGCGTGGCGAGCGCGTGGTAGACGTCCTCGGCGCTCGTCGCCTCCGACACGACGGGCCCGACGTCGACGATCTCGGCGCCGCGGAGGATCTCGTACAGCGAGTGGTCCTCGGAGGTGAGCATCCAGGCGGCGATGGCCAGCAGGAAATGCTCCGGCGCGACGCCCGGGACCTTGAGCCAGGCGAAGGCGGCGAGCAGCCGGGCGGTGGTGCCGGAGATGCCGGCGACGACCGGCAGGCCGGTCTTGGTGTGGGTGTGGCGGTACCACAGCGAGGTGGTGTCGTTGTCGAACCAGGCGCGTCCGCCGACCCAGGGCAGGGGCAGCTCGACCCCGAGGGCGCCCTCGTCCGTCCAGCTGCTCTCCGGCTGGGCATGGCGCTGCTCGGTGCCGTCGGCGGTGGTGACGGTGAAGGCCCTGCGCCCGGGGCCGGTGAGGTAGCGGCGTTCCCGGTCGCTGAGCGCGGCGCCGAGGGCGGCGAGCTGCCGTGGGGTGAGCTTGCCGGGCACGCCGAGGTTCTTGGCGAAGTCGGCCGTGCCGAGCCGGTTGGAGCGGCCCGCCTGGCTGGCGGTGATGGCGGTGGTGTCGGCGGCCGGCTTCTTCGACAGGGCGGTGATGTTCCCGAGGGCGAAGGGGTCGAAGGCGTAGTTGTAGCCCTTGCCGACGATGCCGGCGATGCCCTGCATGACGGTGCGGTTCCAGCCGGTCAACTGCCGGCGCAGCTTCCGCAGCGCGGCGCTGTCGAGGCCCAACGCGTCGGCCCGGGTCCAGTCCTGGTCCGCGACGATGCTCTGGACGACCTTCTTGAGGGTGGCCTCGGGGCCGGCGTCGTTGTAGTAGGCCGCGTTGTAGAAGGCGGTCATGAGTTCACGCAGGTTGCCGTCGCGCAGCAGCGCACGGACCTCCGCGTCGGTGAGGTGGTCGCCCACCTGGCCGGCGCTGGTCGGGTCGTCCTTGACGAACGAGCGGCGCACGCCGTCGGGACGCCCGTCGTTGGCGTACGCCTCCAGGACCTCACGCAGCCGTTCGACGGTGGCCTTCGCGGCGTGCTGGACGTGGGGGAGCTGGTAGAGGTGGGCGCCGAGGTCGCGTTCGAACCGGGTGGCGTGTTCCCGGTACTCGGCGGTGTCGAGGATGGGCCGGGCGCCGTAGGGGCGGCTGTCGGGACTCCAGGCGACCGGGTGCGGCGGCGGCGCGGAGGCGGTGGTGTGGGGCGGAGCCGACCCGGCGAGGCGGGGTCCCAGGTCGTCGACGGCGAGGAGGTCGTCGGCCGTGGGGGTGAAGGTGCGCCACCCGTCGTCGGGGCCCGGCTGCGCCGGCCGGGGCCGCCCCTCGGCGTCGAGGACGGTGCCGGCGACGAGCGCCGAACCGTCCGGGGTGCTCCAGGCGGTGCCGGTCGGGGCGGTCACCGGCACGTCGAGCAGGCGGGCCAGCGCGGCGGCGAAGCCGGTGTCGGCGTCGGCGGCGGTGCGACACGACATCAGCAGGATCGGCCGGCCCTGCCACCCGGGGTCGTCCCTGATCAGCCGGGCCACGTCCGCCGGGCTGCGGCCCCGCCCCCCGCCGAGGTCGAGCTCGTGCGGCGTGCCGTGCGCGAAGATCACGTACCGGTCGGGGTCGGCCGGGAAGGCCCGCGCGGCGTCCAGGTTCGCCCCGTCGGCTGCGGTGACCAGGACCCGTCCGGCGGGGACCTGCTCGTCGACGACCGGGTCGGTGACCCAGCCGATGGTCAGCTCGCCCTCCAGCGGCGAGGCGGCCGGCCCGAAGGTGTTGGCGGCGTCGAACACGAGCACGTCGAGGTCGTCGAGGAGTTCGTCGATCAACCGGGCCAGCTCCTGCGACTGGCCGTACCGGTCGTCGATCTGCTCCGCCAGGGACCGGACCGCGTCGAGGGCCGAGTCGGCGCTGCCGATCTCCCACTCCGCGTTGGCGACCGCCGTTTCGACCCGCCGGAGGTCGTCGGCCAGGCCACGGATCTGCGTCGGCAGGTGGGCGTGCGCCGCCTCGGCCTCCAGCATCGCCCGGGTGGCGGCGTCCCGGTTGCGGGCCAGCGCCGCCGACCGGCTCAGCAGTCCGTCGTCGTCGTCGGCCGGCAGGCCGTGGGTGAGCCGGGCGGACTCCTGCTCGGCCGCGGCGAGCTGCGTGACGCCGTCCTCGATGGTGTCCACGGCCTGCCCGGCCTCGTCGATGGTGCGCGGCCCCGACTCGGTGGCGGGGAAGTCGGTGAAGAGGACGTGCTGCGCCTGGCCGAGGGCCCGGTTGGCGGCCAGGGCCTCGTGCTCCATGGCCTCGAGGATGTCGTGGGCGTCCTCGCCGGCCTGGTACAGGTCGGCCCAGATCCGCTCGGCCTCCGTCACGATCGCGCGGGCGTTGCCCGGGTCCTGCGCCCGGTCCTCCAGGTCCCGCACGGCGACCCAGGCCCTCGCGATCGTGTGCTGGTAGTCGGCGGTCGTCCGCTGCGCCGCCAGCACCCTGCTCCGCCGCTCCCGCACCGACCCGTCGGCGTCGGACGGGGCCGTGGACCTGTCGAGCAGGTCACGGAACCTCGCGATGGCCGCGGTCAACCCCGGCTTCAGCGCCCGCACCTGCTCGGCCAGGGCGGGAACGGTCTCGGCGAGACTCCGGACGGCGACGCCGAGCCCCGACACCTCCGCGACGGACCGCTTGGCCTCGGCGACGAGCGTCTCCCGGGCGACCCCCTCGGGCTCCACCTCCCTCACCATGATCTTCTCGATGCCGGCGGTCTCGTCGATCTCGCGGGACGTGACGACGAAGCGGGCGCCCGGAAGGAAGAGCACCTCCTGCTCGGTGGGTTTCGCCGAGAAGGGGGTGATGTCCCGGCCGGCGTGACCGGCCAGCTCGATCCCGATCAGCACCCGGTGGCTGGTGGCGCTGTTGGTGTACTTGGCCAGGATCCCCCGGGCGACGCGCTCGTCCCGGCTGGCGCTGTTCAGGCCGGAGAGGGTGAGGTCGTCCCCGCCGTAGGCCGAGAACATCTTCCCCAGCGGGTTGGTCAGGCCGCCGGCCGCCCAGTCCGCGCGCCACACGACGCCCTTGTCGGCCGGGGGGAGCTGCCGCAGCGCGTCGACGACCATGTCGAAGTGCGCCCGTAGCTCGGCCTCGACGGCGTCCCGGATCTCCCGGCCCCGGTCCTGCGCCTGCTCCCGCGCGGCGGCGATCCGCTCCGGCGTCCGGTCGGGGTCGGTGGCCATGTCGTCGTGCAGGCCACGCAGGACCGGGTCGTTGGCGAGGATGGTCGGGATCTCGGCCGGGACGAGGTCGATGAGCAGGTCGACGGCCTCCCGGATCTTGTGCTCCAGCAGCAGCTCGGCGGCGAGGTCGGTGAACGGGCCGGCGGGGGCGACCGCGTTGAGCAGGCTGTGGTTGGAGCCGGTCCACACCTGCAGGGCGAGCAGGTGGGCCCGGGTGAGCCGGTTGGCCAGGGCCTTCGGGTCCACGGAGTTGAAGTTGAGCCACTCCTGGGTGAGCTGCTTGGCCGTCGCCACGTCGTAGGCGGCGTTGGCCAACTCGTCGGCCACCTCCAGGGACCCGTCCAACTCGTCGGACGTCACCGCGGCGTAGCCGTGCGCGGTGTGCGCGGCCCGGGCCTTGGCGAAGTAGGCGGCCTCGTGCGGCAGCAACTGCTCCAGGAGCGCCGTGTCGGCCAGGTCGACCGCCGGAGGCAGCCCCTCGGGCGCGGCCGCCGGCAGCCGGTGCTGCGGATCGCCGACCTGGCGCAGGACGGGGGCCGGAACGCCGAGGGCGGCGAGCGCCTCGTACACCTCGTCGGCGGCCATGGTGGACACCGGGGGGCCGCTGCCCACGATCTCGGCGCCGCGCAGGATCTCGTACAGCGAGTGGTCCTGGAAGGTGAGCATCCACGCGATGACGGCCAGCAGGAAGTCCTCGCGGCTGACCCCCGGCACGTTCAGCCACTCGAACGCCATCATGAGCCGGGCCGTGGTGCCGGAGATGCCGGCCGTCACCGGCAGGCCCGCCTCGTGGTGGGTCCGGCGGTACCAGACCGAGGCGAGCCGGGAACCGGTGTCCAGCACGACGCCGGCCCGGCCGCCGATCCAGGGCAGGGGCATCTCGACGCCCAGCGAACCCTCGGCGGTCCACGAGGCGTCGGGCTCGGCGTGGACCGTCCCGGTGCCGTCCGTCTCGACGGCGGTGAAGGGCCGACGTCCCCGGCCGGAGAGATACCTCTTCTCCCGGTCGCTCAGCGGCGCGCCGAGCGAAGCCAGGTGGGTGGGGGTGAATTTGCCGGGCCCGCCACGGTTGGCCTGGTCGCCGTGGCGGGCGATCCGGTTGGCCTGGCTGCCGCCGAGCGCGATCAGGTCGGTCAGCGGTTTCTCCGACTGCCCGGCCACCCGGCCGAGGGCGAACGGGTCGCCCTCGCCGAAGGTGTGCCCCCGGCCGGCCAGCTTGGCCAGCCCGCCGATCAGCGCACCGGAGAGCGTGTCGAGCTGCTTGTGCTGGCGTTGCAGGGCCGGCACGTCCAGCCCGAGCTGCGCGGCCCGGTCCCAGTCCGCGTCGGCGAACAGCTCCTGGACGACGGTCTTCAGGGTCGGATCGGGCGAGGCGTGGTGGAAGTAGGCGGCGTTGTAGAAGGCCGTCATCAGCTCGCGCAGGTTGCCGTCATCCAGCAGCTCGTCGACCTGCGCGGCGCTGAGCTGGTCACCCACCTGCCCGGCGCTGGTCGGGTCGT
>NZ_JAHWGR010000034.1:0-82387 GCF_020873825.1 Micromonospora sp. DH13 | reverse complement strand
CTTGACGCTTTTCTCTTGATCACCGGGCCGGGGCCTGGGCCCGGGGAGGGGGTGAGGTGGTGGTTGGGGTTCAGTGCTGTGGGGCAGGCTTGCCGTCAGTCCACAAGGACTCGAAGTGCTCGACGTACCGGTCGAACGCTCCTCCGTCCTGCCGTCGTCGCAGGTGCAGCGTCACGGAGTCCTGCCCGAGCCCCGCCCC
Source organism: Micromonospora sp. DH13 (assembly GCF_020873825.1). Taxonomy (NCBI): domain Bacteria; kingdom Bacillati; phylum Actinomycetota; class Actinomycetes; order Micromonosporales; family Micromonosporaceae; genus Micromonospora; species Micromonospora sp. DH13. Next base: position 82,188 of record NZ_JAHWGR010000034.1, on the reverse strand, counting down.
GATGTGCGTGGCGACTATGGCCTCCTCGTCGAAGACCCACACGGACATCGCGAGATGACGGGTAGAGAACCGGACCGGAATCGTGGCACCGACCTTGCTGAGCTCTGCGCGCGTCATCGCGATGCGAGTCGACAGCGTGAGCGGAGTCGCTTCGATCCTCTCTCGCTCGGCCGTGACCGGGCTGTCCGGGTCCCCGAGCAGGAATCGCAGGTCGGCTCCGGCGCTGGCTTTCGCTTCGAGCGTGGCGGAGATGCCGGGCACCTCCAGCCAGAGAAAGTAGCTGGTGTATCCACCGAACCAGAGCCGAGAACTGGCCTGCCCGATGGCATCACGGAACGCCGGCCGGGGCAGGTCTGCGCGGCGTGGATAGATGCCTATCAGTTCGCGATCGCTTCCGACCTTCACGGCACGTCGGATCATCTCAGGCCACAGCACCCTCACATCCTCGCCCGACACCTCGGCTGCTCGCACTCTGCAACGAGGGTGAGGGACAGCCCTCGGCTGACCACCCTTCCACGGTCTTCACGTCCACATCGCGCTTTCGTCGAGGTCAGCGGAGGAAGGCCGGCTGTGTCGGCTCTCCTTGCCGCGTCAGGCGGCGATGAGGTCTTGTGCGTCTTGGCAGAACTGGCGGACGGCGGGCGTACGCCGGTATGGAGCCAGCGCGCCGACCAGATTGCGCACATGCTTGATGCACCTGGCAGAGGTGACCTGGCCGGTCAGGGTCTGGACGGCCTGGTCGCCGAGCGCGAGGGCCTTGTCCAGCTCGGGCTGCTCCTGCTGGACATAGGTGGTGGCGAGCAGAGCGTTTCGCAGTGCGCCCTCGCGGGTGTACTCGTTGCCCTGTAGCCGCAGGGCAGTGCGGAGATGATCGCGGGCGCGTGGCCAGTCTTCGAGCTTGACGAAGCAGTAGCCGGCCTGGGCATGTGCCTGCGCCTCGTTGATCCAGTACGACCAGTCCGGGTCGCCGTGCTCCGGCCTGCTGTCGGTGAACCTGCCGAATGCGTTGTCGAGCGCGCGCCGGGTGTCGGTCTCCGCCCTGTTGTTGGCGTACGCCTCGGCGGCGCGCAGGTCGAGTATCGTCGCCACCTTCGGGCTGGTGGTGGGGTAGCTGGCTCGCGCAGTTTCGGCGAGGGTGACAGCCTGGCGGAGCTGACCCAGGTCCTTGGCCTGGCAGGACATGAAGCCGAGGATGTTCGCGCCGAGCCCACGGTCGCCGGCGGCGTTGGCCTGGTAGAGGCCGGCGATCCAGAATCGCTGGGCCTGAGTGTGGTGACCGTCGTCGAAGGAGAGCCAGCCGGCGAGGCGCAGCAGCTCTCCGGCGGTGGCGTGGAGACGCCGACCGACGGTGTCGGTGTAGCTGCGCTCTTGCAGCGCCCCGACCACCACGCTCAGATGCTGGCGGACCAGCCCGAGGGTATGGCCGCTGCCGAGGTGGTCGTCCATGCGTCGCAGGCTGGCCGTCACCGCGTCCAGGTGGTCGACGACCTCGCCCGACAGGTGCCGGCCGGCGGTCGACGCGATGTCCGCTGGTGGTTGGGCGATCAGCCACTCGTGTGCCGGTGACGTGAGTGCGGAACCGAGCAGAGTGAGGAACATCCGTCGGTGCATCATTCCCTCAGATTCGTTCACCACCTCGGCTGCCCGCAAGGCCCCGGCTGAGGACCAGGGCAGATCCAGACCAGCGGAGGCGGGTGCTGCCTCGAACCCGTCGTCAGGCCAACCCAGTTCATCGAGACTGACCGTCCGCTGCAACTGCTCGGACAGCAGCGCTGTGGTCAGCGCCGGCCAGGGACTGCGGGGAACATCGCCCCTCTTCCACTTGTACGGCGTCTTGGGGTGCAGCCGTTCGGTGCGTCCGTGCCGTTCAGCGCACTCGTTGAGGCGTCGAGCGAGCTGTTCGGGCTGCCAGCCCACCTCAGCCAGCAAGCGCGCGATCGCCTCTCCGCTGGTTGCCACCCTCTGCCCCCTCGCGCGTACTGGTGCCTGCACGGACAGTAGCTGACGCGTTCGCTGGCGGGTGGGAGCGGCACTGATCCGCACCGATAGGCACCACGCGCACCTACCTTCGTCGCCACGGGGACGGGGTCAACTGGACACATCGGAACGAGCGGTGTCCCCGTCCGGCTGCGGTTGTCCGGCTGGGGCATGGAATGTCCTGTCCAACCTCGTCAGAAAGCGAAGGGCCTCGTGATCTCCGATGCCGTGTCGGTCGTGTTCGGTGGGCTGGTGCCGGGTTTCCTGCTCGGGCTGCTCGCGTTCCGGGTGAAGTCCCGTTGGTGTCCCCGCTGTGGCGAGTCCACCCTGGCCATGCCGCCGGTGGAGCAGGACAGATGAGTGGTCGCGACGATGTGCCGGTCGGGCGGCGGATGGCGGAGCTGCGGGCCCGGCGGGGGATGAGTCAGCAGGTCTTCGCCGACCGGATCGGCAGGTCCAAGAGCTGGGTCGACAGGGTCGAACGAGGCGTACGCACCCTCGACCGGCTCTCCGTCATCGAGACCGTCGCCGGGGCGCTGGGGGTCGCCCCGAACGTCCTGCTCGCGGACAAGCCCCGTCGGAAACCCGGCACCGACGTCAGCGTGGCCGTGGAACGCATCCGGGCGGCGCTGGCCCGCCACGACCCGCCCGACGCCGACGGCCCCACCGTCCGGCAGCTCGACGACCAGGCCGGATACGCCTGGGCCGCCTACCGCAAGGGCCACCATCCGCAGGTGCTTCGCACGCTGCCCGACCTGCTCGCCGCCATCCGGCACGCCCACCACACCCCGACCGGGGACGCGTCCGCCCCCGATCCGCTCGTCCGCGTCTACCGGCTCGCCGCCCAGACGCTGGTCAAGCTCGGTGAACCCCACCTCGGCCTGCTGGCCGCAGATCGCGCCATGATGGCCGCTACTGGAGATCCGCACCGCACCGGGCTCGCCGCCGTCTCCTTTGCCCAGGCGCTGCGCGCCCTACGCCGGGGCCGCCTCGCGAAGGCCGCCGCGCTCAGCGCCGTACACCAGCTCGACCGGACGCCGTCGCGCGCCTTCCTGCCGGACGGACCGGGACTGACCGGGACCCTGTTGATCGAGGCCGCCCTCGCCGCCGCCACCTGTGGTGACGCCGCCACCGCCCACGATCTCACCGAACGCGCCGTCGACCTCGCTGCCGCCCACGGCAACCGGCAGTACGACGGCGACGGCGTCGCCTTCGGCCCGGTCGCTGTCACCCTCGCCCGTGCCCTGGCCGCCACCCACCTCGGCGACCACCATCGTGCCGTCACGCTCCACCGTCACGCCGCCAACAGCGAGGGGTGGCACCGGCTCCCCGCCGAGCATCGCGCCGCCCACCTCATCGACATCGCCCGCGCCCACCTCGACCTCGGCGACCCGGCGGCTGCCGGCCGTGCTCTCCTCACCGCCGACCGCCTCGCCCCCGCCGAGACTCGCACCCGCTCCGCCGCCAGGGTCGCCCTCACCACGATTCTTCGCACCGGTCCCACCCCCGCCGACGTCACCCGCCTGGCCGCCGTCCTCGGCCTGACCCGGCAGTAGGCGCCAGACCTTGGACAGCTGCTGTCAGCCGGGCGGACAGCAAGCGTCCAAGCTCTCGTCTGCTGCGGGGCGTGGCGTGCGGGCGGCGCGTCCGTAGGGCGGGACACGGTGGGCGGCCCGGTGGGACGTAACCCGGGCGTGACAGACTTGCCCACGTGTTGCGCTGGTTGACTGCAGGTGAATCGCACGGTCCCGCCCTCGTCGCGATGCTGGAGGGCGTGCCCGCCGGGATCGAGGTGACCACCGGCGAGATCGCCGGTGAGCTGGCCCGCCGCCGGCTCGGCTACGGCCGGGGTGCCCGGATGGCCTTCGAGCAGGACGTCGTCGAGATTATCGGCGGGCTCCGGCACGGCGTCACCCTCGGCAGCCCCGTCGCCATCCGGGTCGGCAACTCCGAGTGGCCCAAGTGGCAGACGGTGATGGCCGCCGACCCGGTGGACCCCGACGAGCTGGCCCGGCAGGCCCGCAACGCGCCGCTGACCCGCCCGCGTCCGGGCCACGCCGATCTCGCCGGCATGCAGAAGTACGGCCACACCGACGCCCGGCCGATCCTGGAGCGGGCCAGCGCGCGGGAGACCGCCGCCCGGGTCGCCGTCGGCACCGTGGCGAAGGCCCTGGTGAAGCAGGCCCTCGGCATCGAGATCGTCTCGCACGTCGTGGAGCTGGGCCCGGTCGCCGCGAAGCCGGGGCTGCGCCCCACGCCCGAGGACGCCGAGCGCATCGACGCCGACCCGCTGCGCTGCCTCGACTCCGACGCGAGCGCCCGGATGGTCGCCGAGGTCGACGCCGCGAAGAAGGCCGCCGACACGCTGGGCGGCGTGGTCGAGGTGCTGGCGTACGGGGTGCCGCCGGGCCTGGGCAGCCACGTGCAGTGGGACCGCAAGCTCGACGCCCGGCTCGCCACGGCGCTGATGTCGATCCAGGCGATCAAGGGCGTGGAGATCGGCGACGGCTGGTTGCAGGCCCGCTCCCGTGGCTCGGAGGCGCACGACGAGATCGTGCCGACCGCGACCGGGGTGCGCCGGGTGACCGACCGGGCCGGCGGCTTGGAGGGCGGCATCACCACCGGCGAGCCGCTGCGGGTGAAGGCGGCGATGAAGCCGATCTCGTCGCTGAACCGGGCCCTGGCCACGGTCGATGTGACCACGGGGGAGCCGGCGACCGCCATCAACCAGCGCTCCGACGTGTGCGCCGTGCCGGCCGCCGCCGTGGTCGCCGAGGCGATGGTGGCGCTGGTGCTCGCCGAGGCCGCCGTGGAGAAGTTCGGCGGCGACTCGGTGGCCGAGATGCGCCGCAACCTGGCCGGCTACCTCGACTCCCTGGTGATCCGGTGAGCGCCTCTCCCGGTGATGATGCGGTGAGCCGCAGTGGTGACCCGGTCGGCCGGACGCGGCCGGTGGTCGTCCTCGTCGGGTCGCCCGGCTCCGGGAAGACCACCGTCGGGGAGACCCTCGCCGCGCAGCTTGGGGTCGAGTTCCGCGACACCGACGCCGACATCGAGGCGATGGCCGGCAAGCCGATCCCGGAGATCTTCGTCGACGAGGGCGAGGACCACTTCCGCGCACTGGAGCGGGCCGCCACCGCCGCGGCGCTGACCTCCTGCGCCGGGGTGCTCGCCCTCGGCGGCGGCGCGGTGCTCGCCGAGGAGAACCGCGCCGCCCTGGTCGGGCACACCGTGGTGCACCTGAGCGTCGAGCTGGCCGACGCGGTGAAGCGGGTCGGGCTGGGTGCCGGCCGGCCGCTGCTGGCGATCAACCCGAGGGCGACGCTGAAACACCTGATGGACCAGCGCCGCCCGCTCTACGCCGAGGTGTCGACCGCGACGGTGGTCACCGACGGGCGTACGCCGGAGGAGATCGCCGCCGAGGTCGCCGCCCTGCTCAAGCCCTGAGATCGCCGCCCTGCTCCCCGCTCCCGGTCGCCCGGCCTACTTCATGGAGCTGAGCAGCCCGAGCTCCGGCTCCAGCGCGCCGTCCTGACCCAGCGACAGGAAGTCGGCCTCGACCGCCGCGCGGTCGAGCACCCCCGCGCGCACCGCGTGGTAGCGCACGACCGACCAGACGAAGACGTCGAGGCTGTCGAAGCGGGTGCCGCCCTCGACGACCTCCTCCTCGTGGAACCAGAGGCCGACCTGCCCGTTGGCGAGCACCACGTGCAGGTTGCCGCCCCCGTCGGCGCCGATCGAGTAGACGTCGTCGTCGGTGAGCACCGTCTCGTAGTCGGCGTCCAGGATCCCGCAGTCGTTGCCGGCGAAGTCGAACCCGTAGGACCAGTCGTAGATGTCCAGGAACTGGGGCATGCGCCCCGACCGTACGCGCTGGTCGAACGCCGCCAGGGCGGTGGCCGCCGGCGGCGGGAGCCGGTCGAGCATCGGCGCGACCGGCCGGGTCCCGGCGGGAACCGTGACGGGCGGGCGGTCGGCGAACCAGCGGGCGAGGTCGGCGTCGAGCCCGTCGGCGACGTAGCCGACGAGGTCGTCAGGGGTGAGGGTCACCGGCGGATGCTAACCGGCCCCACCGACACGCGACGGTGCCTTACCTGCGGACGCCAGGTGGCGAGCAGGGCCAGCGCCAGGGCGATCTCGGCCAGGTCGCCGCCGTAGTACATGACCGTCGCGCCGGCGCGCAGCTGCTCGGGCGGGGCGGGGACGTCCACGGCGAGTCCCGCGTACAGCAGTTGGGCCAGGGCGGCGTGGGCGGCCACGGCGACCCCGAGCACCACGAGCCGCGCCGGCACCCGGGGGCGGTGCGGGCCGGGGTCGGGGCCGGCGACCGACCAGGCGAAGAGCAGCCCGGAGAGCAGGAAGTGCAGGTGCACCAGGTGGTGCAGGACCGGGTGCGCCAGCGTCGCCCGGTACAGCGGCGTCAGATACAGCACGTACAGCCCGCCGGCGGTGAGCGCGAGGCCGGTCACCGGGTGGGCGAGCGCGGCGAGGGCGGGGCGGCGCAGCAGCCGCACCAGGGCCCGGCCGCGCCGCCGGTCGATGCTGCGCAGCGCCAGGGTGACCGGCGCGCCGAGCACCAGCCCGAGCGGCGCGAGCATGCCGACCAGCAGGTGCTGCCAGGCGTGCGCGGCGAAGCCGCCGGCCGGCAGGGCCAGCCCCACCGCCAGCAGGCCGGCCCCCGCGCCGAAGGCCGCCGTGCGCCGGTGCGGCCAGCCGCCGCCGTCGGGCCCGCGCTGCCGCAGCGCGGCGGCGAGATAGACCCAGAAGATCACCAGGGGTACGAGCAGCGCCGGCCCCGGCGCGTACCCGTCGTGCCCGCCGTGGCTGCCTCCTCCCACTGCCAGGCCCCCGATCATCGTGGGGTCACCGGCGGTCGGCGCAGACGTCCACGATCGTGCCGCGGCGCTGCACCAGCCAGCCTGCGGCGACCAACGCCGCCCCGAGCGTCAGGAACCCGAGGTCCCACCACGTCCGGTACGCGCCCTCGCGCACGTGGTGGATGCCGAGCAGGTGGTGGTCGACGATCCCCTCGACGAGGTTGAACAACCCCCAGCCGACCAGCGCCCAGCCCCACAGCACGGGGGAGCGCCATAGCCGGCCCCGCGACCCGGTGACCCGGGAGTAGAGCAGGGCCAGGCCGGTCAGCACCGCCACCCAGGTCACCACGTGGAAGATCCCGTCCCACAGGGTGTTCATCTCCAGGCCGGGCATGGTGTCCACCGGGTACGCCTTCACCCCGACGTTGTCGCTGCCGGTGCCGCTGAGCATGTGGTGCCACTGGAGCACCTGGTGCAGCACGATGCCGTCGGCGAAGCCGCCGAGGCCGATGCCGAGGATCGTGGCGGGCAGCCGGATGTCGGTGCCCTCGGTGCCCTTGGTGCTGGGTGTGCTGCTCATCGCGGGGTACCTCCGCCTCGTCGGCCGGCCCGTGCCGGAAGACGTCGCCCGTGCCGGAGACGCCGTCCGTGCCGGAGACGCCGCCGTGCTGAGAACGTCGTCCGGGTCCGGACCGTCGCCTGTGCTGGAAACGCTGCCCCCGCTCTGCCCGGCTAAACGCCGCCGGCCGCCGCCGGTGACGTGGCGGCCGGCGACCCGTCGTGCGCCGGCGACCCGTCGTGCGGCGGAGTCGCGCCGTGCGTGGGCGTCGTGCCGCGCGTGGTGTTAGGAAGGGGCCCTTCCTATACAGAAAGCGTTAACAAGGTGCCCTTCCTTGCACCTGCCCCGCCACGGAGTGGACAGGCGGCGTCGTGGGGGCCGTGGCTGGACTAGGCTGCCGGGCGATGGACGAGGTGACCCGGATTCCGGTCGGCGGCGAGCGGCCGTACGACGTGTTGGTGGGACGCGACCTGCTCGATTCGCTCCCGACGTTGCTGCCCGGCGCGACCCGGGTGGCGGTGCTGCACGCGCCGCCGCTGAAGGGGCTGGCCGACGCGATCGGCGCGCGCCTGGCGGCGGCCGGGGCGGCCCCCCTGCTGGTGGAGGTGCCGGACGCCGAGGCGGGCAAGGCCATCGAGGTGGCCGCCGCGTGCTGGGACCGGCTCGGCGAGGCGGGCTTCACCCGCACCGACGCGGTGGTGGGGGTGGGCGGCGGCGCGGTCACCGACCTGGCCGGCTTCGTCGCGGCCTGCTGGCTGCGCGGGGTGCGCTGGGTGCCGGTGGCGACGTCGCTGCTGGGCATGGTCGACGCGGCGGTGGGCGGCAAGACGGGGATCAACACGGCGGCCGGCAAGAACCTCGTGGGCGGCTTCCACCCGCCGGTCGGGGTGCTGTGCGACCTCGCGGTGCTCGACAGCCTCCCGCCGGCCGACCTGGCGGCGGGGCTGGCCGAGGTGGTCAAGTGCGGGTTCATCGCCGACCCGGTGATCCTCGACCTGGTCGAGCGGGACCGGGCGGCGGCGACGGACCCGACGTCGCCGGTGGTCCGGGAGCTGATCGAGCGGGCGATCCGGGTGAAGGCCGACGTGGTCTCCGGCGACCTGCGCGAGTCCGGGGTGCGCGAGGTGCTCAACTACGGCCACACCCTGGCCCACGCGATCGAGAAGGTGGAGGGGTACCGCTGGCGGCACGGGCACGCCGTGTCCGTCGGCCTGGTCTACGCGGGGGAGCTGGCCCGGCTGGCGGGCCGGCTGGACCCGGAGACCACGGCGCGGCACCGCACGGTGCTGACGGCGCTGGGGCTGCCGACGGCGTACCGGGCCGACGCGTGGCCGCAGCTGCTGGCCGCGATGCGGGTGGACAAGAAGAGCCGCGGCTCGCTGCTGCGGTTCGTGGTGCTCGACGCGCTGGCCCGCCCGGCGATCCTGGAGGGCCCGGACGACGAGCTGCTGCACGCCGCCTACCGGGAGGTCTCCTCATGAGGGTGTACGTGCTCAACGGGCCGAACCTGGGTCGGCTGGGCACCCGCCAGGTCGACGTGTACGGGGCGACCAGCTACGCCGACCTGGTGGGACTCTGCGAGGCGACCGGCCGGGAGCTGGGGCTGGACGTGACGGTGCGGCAGACCGACGCCGAGCACGAGCTGGTGGGCTGGCTGCACGAGGCGGCCGACGAGCAGGCGGCGGTGGTGCTCAACCCGGCGGCCTGGTCGCACTACTCGATCGCGGTGCGGGACGCCTGCGCCCTTCTGCGCGCCCCGCTGGTGGAGGTGCACATCTCCAACATCCACGCCCGGGAGGAGTTCCGCGCGCACTCGGTGGTCTCGGCGGTGGCGACGGGGGTGATCTGCGGGTTGGGCGTGGACGGCTACCGGCTCGCCCTGCACCACCTGGCGGCCCGCGCGGGCGCGGGAACGACCGGCGGCTGACGGCGGGTACGGCCGGCGGCGGCAGCTAGTAGACTTGCCAGGTCTGTCCGCCAATTGATGATCAAGGCAGGAAATGGCCACCACCAACGACCTGAAGAACGGCCTGGTACTCAACCTCGACGGGGAGCTCTGGGCCGTCGTAGAGTTCCAGCACGTCAAGCCCGGTAAGGGTGGCGCCTTCGTGCGTACCACGCTGAAGAACGTGCTGTCCGGCAAGGTGGTCGACAAGACCTTCAACGCGGGCACCAAGGTCGAGACCGCGACCGTGGACAAGCGCACGATGCAATACCTCTACGCCGACGGCGAGGACTACGTCTTCATGGATCTGGAGACGTTCGACCAGATCACCGTCCCCGGGGGCACCGTCGGCGAGGCCGCCAACTACCTCCTGCCGGAGGCCGAGGCGACCGTCGCCACCCACGAGGGCGTGCCGCTCTACATCGAGCTGCCGACCTCCGTGGTGTTGGAGATCACCTACACGGAGCCGGGCCTGCAGGGCGACCGGTCCACCGGCGGCAACAAGCCGGCGACGGTCGAGACCGGCGCGACCGTGCAGGTGCCGCTCTTCATCACCACCGGCGAGAAGATCAAGGTCGACACCCGCGACGGCCGTTACCTCGGCCGCGCCTGATGGCCGAGGGGCCCAAGCAGCAGATGCCGGCGCGCCGCAAGGCGCGCAAGCGGGCGCTGGACGTGCTCTTCGAGGCCGACCTGCGCGACCGGCCGCCGGTGGAGGTGCTCGCCGGCTACGTCGAGCGGATCGAGAAGCCCCATCCGGAGCACCTGGGGTACGCGGTCGGCCTCGTCGAGGGGGTGGCCGCGCACCTGGACCGGATCGACGAGCTGATCGCCAGCTACGCCGAGGGGTGGACGCTGGACCGGATGCCGGCGGTGGACCGCAACCTGGCCCGCATCGCCGTCTACGAGCTGCTCTACGTCGACGAGCTCGACGACGCGGTGGCGATCAGCGAGGCCGTCGAGCTGGCCCGGCAGATGTCGACCGACGACTCGCCGCGCTTCCTCAACGGGGTGCTCGGCCGGATCGCCGAGTACGCCACCCGCTGACCGCCGCCCCTCGGGGCGCCGGCCGGTGTGGCGGTGTCGAAAAGGGCCCGTGCCTGCGGCACGGGCCCTTTCGGCGTGACCTTTGTCAGGGCGCGAGGAGCGCCCCTGGGCGCGTCAGGACGCGAAGAACGCCCGCGGGTCGGCGACGAGCACGCCGTGCTCGGTGAGGCGCTCGATCAGCCCGGACGGCGAGGCGTCGTAGACGATCGCCAGGGCGCGCAGGTCGTCGGCGCGGATGGAGAGCACCCGGCCGTTGTAGTCGCCCCGCTGCTGCTGGATGGCGCGGGCGTACCGGGCGACGTAGGCCAGGTCCTCGGAGGCGTCGTCGTAGAGCCGCTCCAGGTCCAGGACGATCTTGCTGGTGGGCTCGTGTCGCACCCCGCTGCCGTCGGGCAGCAGCTCGGAGACGGGCACCCGGTAGAAGTCGGCCAGCTCGGCCAGGCGGGACACCGTGACGGCGCGGTCACCGCGCTCGTACGAGCCGACCACCACGGCCTTCCACCGCCCGTTGGACTTCTCCTCCACTCCCTGCAGGGACAGGCCCTGCTGCTGGCGGATGGAGCGCAGGCGGGCGCCCAGCGACTTGGCGTATTCAGAGGGCATTCGGACACTCCCAGTGCTGCTCGGGGTTCACCCCGCGATCGCTACGGAGCGTGACGGTACGGGGATTGCGACAACTGGTCAAGTGGTCGTGACCCTACCGTTGGGCTGGGCGGGTGGAGTTATCCCGATTCGCCAGCCTGATTCTGGGGTCAGTGCCGGCGTCGGCCCCTCCCATGACCGCTGGTAACGTGGCATGCAGCCCCCGCCCGGGTCGCCCGCGGCCCGCCGGAGGCGTCAGACGTCCTTTAACGACCCGTCCCGTGAGGCGGGGAAGGAGGTCCGCCGTGGCCTACCCGTCGGCTGCCCACACGTCGCCACCGCGACAACCCTCGGTGAAGGTGATCCTCGCCGCAGCGGACGTCTCGCGCGTGGTCGACCGCATCGCACACCAGATCCTCGAGAAGACCCAGGGCGCCGCCGACACGGTGCTGCTCGGGATTCCCACCCGCGGGGTGCCGCTCGCCCGGCGGCTCGCCGCCCGGATCGGCACCTTCGAGGACGTCGCCGTCCCGGCCGGCGTGCTCGACATCACCCTCTACCGCGACGACCTGCGCCGGCACGCCACCCGCGCGGTCGGCCCGACCCAGCTCCCGGCCGGCGGGATCGACGGCAAGCGGGTCGTCCTCGTCGACGACGTCCTCTTCTCCGGCCGCACCGTCCGGGCCGCCCTCGACGCGCTCAGCGACGTGGGCCGCCCCGCCTCGGTGCAGCTCGCCGTCCTGGTCGACCGCGGCCACCGGCAGCTGCCGATCCGCGCCGACTACGTCGGCAAGAACATCCCGACGGCGCTGGCCGAGAACGTGAAGGTCACCCTCGCCGAGACCGACGGCGCCGACGAGGTCAGGCTGTACGGGGAGGCGACCGCCGCATGATCCGCCACCTGCTCTCCGGCGCCGACCTGGACGCCGCCACCGCCACTCTGATCCTGGACACCGCCGCCGAGATGGCCACGGTCGCCGGCCGCGAGGTCAAGAAGCTGCCCGCGCTGCGCGGGCGGACCGTGGTGAACCTCTTTTACGAGGACTCCACCCGCACCCGGATCTCGTTCGAGGCGGCGGCGAAGCGGCTCAGCGCCGACGTGATCAACTTTTCGGCCAAGGGCTCCAGCGTGACCAAGGGCGAGAGCCTGAAGGACACCGCGCTCACCCTCCAGGCGATGGGGGCCGACGCGGTCGTCGTCCGGCACCCCGCCTCGGGCGCCCCGCACCGGCTGGCCGACTGGGTCGACGGGTCGGTGGTCAACGCCGGCGACGGCACCCACGAGCACCCCACCCAGGCGCTGCTCGACGCGTACACGATGCGGGCCCGGCTGGGTCGGCTCGCCGGCCTGCACGTCGCGGTCGTCGGGGACGTGCTGCACTCCCGGGTCGCCCGCTCCAACGTGCTGCTGCTGTCCACCCTCGGGGCGAAGGTCACCCTGGTCGGGCCGCCCACGCTGATCCCCGTCGACATCGCGCAGGCCCTCGCGCCCGGCATCGACGTCTCCTACGACCTCGACGCCGTGCTGCCGAACGTGGACGTGGTGATGATGCTGCGGGTGCAGCGGGAGCGGATGACCGACTCCTACTTCCCCTCGGCCCGCGAGTACGCCCGCCGCTACGGGCTCGACGCGCCCCGGATGCGCCGGTTGCCGGAGCACGCGATCGTCATGCACCCCGGGCCGATGAACCGGGGCATGGAGATCACGCCCGAGGTCGCCGACTCGCCCCGCTCCACCATCGTCGAACAGGTCGCCAACGGGGTCTCCGTGCGGATGGCCGTCCTCTACCTGCTGCTCGGGGGGAACAACCTGTGACCGCGTACCTGATCACCAACGTGAGCGTCGTCGGCGCCGCGCCGACGGACCTGCTGATCCGCGACGGCGTCGTCGCCGAGACCGGCGCCGGCCTCACCGCGCCCGACGCCACGCAGGTCGACGGCACCGGGCTGGTCGCCCTGCCCGGCCTGGTCGACCTGCACACCCACCTGCGCGAGCCGGGCCGCGAGGACGCCGAGACCGTGGAGTCCGGCTCCCGGGCGGCGGCGCTCGGCGGCTACACGGCGGTCTGCGCGATGGCGAACACCTCCCCGGTCGCCGACACCGCCGGCGTGGTCGAGCAGGTCTGGCGGCTCGGCCGGGAGGCCGGGCTGGTCGACGTGCAGCCGATCGGCGCGGTCACCGTCGGTCTGGCCGGCGAGCGCCTGGCCGAGCTGGGCGCGATGGCCGACTCCGCGGCCCGGGTGCGGATCTTCTCCGACGACGGGCACTGCGTCGCCGACCCGAAGCTGATGCGCCGGGCGCTGGAGTACGTCAAGGCGTTCGACGGGATCATCGCCCAGCACGCCGAGGAGCCCCGGCTCACCGAGGGCGCGCAGATGCACGAGGGCGAGGTGTCCACCCGGCTCGGGCTGACCGGCTGGCCGGCGGTCGCCGAGGAGGCGATCATCGCCCGGGACGTGCTGCTCGCCGAGCACGTCGGCAGCCGCCTGCACGTCTGCCACGTCTCCACCGCCGGCAGCGTCGAGGTGCTGCGCCAGGCCAAGGCCCGGGGGGTACGCGTCACCGCCGAGGTGACCCCGCACCACCTGCTGCTGACGGACGCGGTCGTGAGCGGGAGGAGTGAGCTTGCCAGCCCCGCACTCGCGAACAACTGGAGCCCCGCCGGAGCCTACGACCCGGTGTTCAAGGTCAACCCGCCGCTGCGCACGGCCACCGACATCGCCGCGCTGCGCGCCGCGCTGGCCGAGGGTGTGATCGACGTCATTGCCACCGACCACGCCCCGCACGCCGTGGAGGACAAGGAGTGCGAGTGGGCGTACGCCCGGCCGGGCATGCTCGGCCTGGAGACGGCGTTGTCGATCGCCCTGGACGTGCTCGGCCCGCAGTGGGACCTGATCGCCGAGCGCATGTCGCGCGCCCCGGCCCGCATCGCCGGGCTCGACGGCCACGGCGTCGACCCGGCCCCCGGCGTGCCGGCCAACCTGACCCTGGTCGACCCGGCGGCCCGCCGGGTGATCGAGCCCGCGGAGCTGGCCAGCCGCAGTCGCAACACCCCGTACGCCCGCATGACGCTGCCGGGTCGCATCGTGGCGACCTTCCTGCGCGGCGAGCCGACGGTCCTGGACGGAAAGGCTGTTAACTAATATGGAGAAGCGCAGGAGCGCGATCCTGGTCCTGGAGGACGGGCGTACGTTCCACGGCGAGGCGTACGGCAGCGTCGGCGAGACGTTCGGCGAGGCGGTCTTCAACACCGGCATGACCGGCTACCAGGAGACCCTGACCGACCCGTCCTACCACCGGCAGGTGGTGGTGCAGACCGCCCCGCACATCGGCAACACCGGCGTCAACGCCGAGGACGACGAGTCCGCCCGGATCTGGGTCGCCGGCTACGTGGTGCGCGACCCGGCCCGGGTCCCCTCGAACTGGCGGTCCACCGGCACGCTGGCCGACCGGCTCGCCGCCGAGGGCGTGGTCGGCATCAGCGGCGTGGACACCCGGGCGCTGACCCGGCACCTGCGCGAGCGCGGCGCGATGCGGGTCGGCATCTCCAGCGTCGACGACGACCCGCGCGCCCTGCTGGCCCGGGTCCGCCAGTCGCCGCAGATGGTCGGCGCGGACCTCTCCGCCGAGGTGAGCACCGCGCAGCCGTACGTCGTCGAGGCCGAGGGCACCCACCGGTTCACGGTGGCCGCCCTGGACCTGGGCATCAAGCGCAACGTGCCGCGCCGGCTCGCCGCGCGCGGCGTCACCACCCACGTGCTGCCCGCCGGGTCGAGCATCGACGACCTGCTCGCCACCGGCGCGGACGCCGTCTTCTTCTCGCCCGGTCCGGGCGACCCGGCGACCGCCGACGGCCCGGTGGGGCTGGCCCGGGAGGTGCTGACCCGGCGGATCCCGCTGTTCGGCATCTGCTTCGGCAGCCAGATCCTCGGCCGGGCGCTGGGCTTCGGCACCTACAAGCTCGGCTACGGCCACCGGGGCATCAACCAGCCGGTGCTCGACCGGGCCACCGGCAAGGTCGAGGTGACCAGCCACAACCACGGCTTCGCGGTCGCCTGGCCGGGCCGCGAACAGGAGCCCGGCGCCGGGCAGGGCGCGGTCGTGCCCGACCAGGTGATCGACACCGAGTTCGGCGGCGTCGAGGTGTCGCACGTCTGCCTCAACGACAACGTGGTCGAGGGGCTGCGGGCGCTCGACGTGCCCGCCTTCACCGTCCAGTACCACCCGGAGGCGGCGGCCGGCCCGCACGACGCGGACTACCTGTTCGACCGATTCGCCGAGCTGATCGAGGGCCGTGCCCCCGACCAGCGGCCCAGCGAGGGCCGGAGCAACAGCGAGGGGCGCGCGCATGCCTAAGCGGACCGATCTCAAGCACATCATGGTGATCGGCTCGGGGCCGATCGTCATCGGGCAGGCCTGCGAGTTCGACTACTCCGGCACCCAGGCGTGCCGGGTGCTGCGCAGCGAGGGGGTCCGGGTCAGCCTGGTCAACTCCAACCCGGCGACGATCATGACGGACCCGGAGTTCGCCGACGCCACGTACGTCGAGCCGATCACCCCGGAGTTCGTCGAGCTGGTCATCGCCAAGGAGCGCCCCGACGCGCTGCTGCCCACCCTCGGCGGGCAGACCGCGCTGAACACGGCGGTCGCCCTGCACGCGGCGGGCGTGCTCGACAAGTACGGCGTCGAGCTGATCGGCGCGAACATCGAGGCGATCAACCGGGGCGAGGACCGGCAGCTGTTCAAGGACATCGTCGCCAAGGCGGGCGTACGCCTGGGGCTGGCCGACCCGGCGGGCCTGGTGCCCCGCTCGCGGGTCTGCCACTCGATGGCCGAGGTCGAGGCGACGGTCGCCGAGCTGGGCCTGCCGGTGGTGATCCGGCCGTCGTTCACGATGGGCGGCCTCGGCTCCGGCATGGCGCACACCGACGCCGACCTGCAGCGCATCGCCGGTGCGGGCCTGGCCGCCAGCCCCGTGCACGAGGTGCTCATCGAGGAGAGCGTCCTCGGCTGGAAGGAGTACGAGCTCGAACTGATGCGCGACCGCCACGACAACGTGGTGGTCGTCTGCTCGATCGAGAACGTCGACCCGATGGGCGTGCACACCGGCGACAGCGTGACCGTCGCCCCGGCGATGACGCTGACCGACCGGGAGTACCAGAACCTGCGCGACCTCGGCATCGCGGTGCTGCGCGAGGTCGGGGTGGACACCGGCGGCTGCAACATCCAGTTCGCGGTGAACCCGGCCGACGGCCGGATCGTGGTGATCGAGATGAACCCCCGGGTGTCGCGCTCGTCGGCCCTGGCCTCGAAGGCGACCGGCTTCCCGATCGCGAAGATCGCCGCGAAGCTGGCCATCGGCTACACCCTCGACGAGATCCCCAACGACATCACGTTGAAGACCCCGGCGGCGTTCGAGCCGACCCTGGACTACGTGGTGGTGAAGATCCCCCGGTTCGCGTTCGAGAAGTTCCCCGGCGCGGACCCGGAGCTGACCACCACCATGAAGTCGGTCGGCGAGGCGATGAGCCTCGGGCGCAACTTCACGGAGGCGCTCAACAAGGCGATGCGCTCGATGGAAACCAAGGCGTCGGGCTTCTGGACCACCCCGGACCCGGAGGGTGCGACGAAGGAGAACACGCTCGCCGCGCTGGGCACGCCGCACGACGGCCGGCTCTACACCGTGGAGCGGGCGCTGCGGCTCGGCGCGTCGGTCGCGGAGGTCTCCGCCGCGTCCGGCGGGATCGACCCGTGGTTCCTGGACCAGATCGCCTCGCTGGTGGAGCTGCGCGCCGAGATCGTCGACGCCCCGGTGCTCGACGTGGACCTGCTGCGCCGCGCCAAGCGGGCCGGCCTGTCCGACCGGCAGCTCGCCGCGCTGCGCCCCGAGCTGGCCGCCGAGGACGGCGTACGCACCCTGCGCCACCGGCTCGGCGTCCGCCCGGTCTACAAGACGGTGGACACCTGCGCCGCCGAGTTCGAGGCGACCACGCCCTACCACTACTCGACGTACGACTCGGAGACCGAGGTCGCGCCGTCGGCCCGGCCCAAGGTGATCATCCTGGGCTCGGGGCCGAACCGGATCGGCCAGGGCATCGAGTTCGACTATTCGTGTGTGCACGCCGTCCAGGCGCTGCGCGCCGCGCCCGTCGGGTCGGCCGCGGCCGGTGGTGGCGGCTACGAGACCGTCATGGTCAACTGCAACCCGGAGACCGTGTCGACGGACTACGACACGGCCGACCGGCTCTACTTCGAGCCGCTGACCTTCGAGGACGTCCTGGAGGTCTGGCACTCCGAGGACTCGTCCGGCAAGGCGGCCGGCGGGCCGGGCGTGGTCGGGGTGGTCGTGCAGCTCGGCGGGCAGACCCCGCTGGGCCTGGCGCAGCGGCTGAAGAACGCGGGCGTGCCGATCGTGGGCACCTCCCCGGAGTCGATCCACCTGGCCGAGGAGCGCGGCGCGTTCGGCGCGGTGCTGGCGCGGGCCGGGCTGCGCGCCCCGGCGCACGGCATGGCCACCTCCTACGAGGAGGCGAAGGCGATCGCCGCCGAGATCGGCTACCCGGTGCTGGTCCGCCCGTCCTACGTGCTCGGCGGGCGGGGCATGGAGATCGTCTACGACGACCCGACGCTGCGCGACTACATCGGGCGGGCCACCGACATCTCCCCGGACCACCCGGTGCTGGTGGACCGGTTCCTCGACGACGCCATCGAGATCGACGTGGACGCCCTCTGCGACGCCGACGGCGAGGTCTACCTCGGCGGGGTGATGGAGCACATCGAGGAGGCCGGCATCCACTCCGGCGACTCGTCCTGCGTGCTGCCGCCGATGACGCTGGCCGGCTCGCACCTGGCGCAGGTGCGCCGCTACACCGAGGCCATCGCCCGGGGCGTGGGGGTGCGCGGCCTGCTCAACGTCCAGTACGCCCTCAAGGACGACGTGCTGTACGTGCTGGAGGCCAACCCCCGCGCGTCGCGGACGGTGCCGTTCGTGTCGAAGGCCACGGCGGTGCCGCTGGCCAAGGCGGCGGCCCGGATCGCGCTCGGCGCGACGGTCGCCGAGCTGCGCGCCGAGGGGCTGCTCCCGCCGACGGGCGACGGCGGCACCCTGCCGGCCGACGCGCCGATCGCGGTGAAGGAGGCGGTGCTGCCGTTCAAGCGGTTCCGCACCCCGACCGGCAAGGGCGTCGACTCGCTGCTGGGCCCGGAGATGAAGTCCACCGGCGAGGTGATGGGCATCGACACCAAGTTCGGGCACGCCTTCGCCAAGAGCCAGTCCGCCGCGTACGGGTCGCTGCCGACGTCCGGGCGGATCTTCGTCTCGGTGGCCAACCGGGACAAGCGCGGGATGATCTTCCCGATCAAGCGCCTGGCCGACCTGGGCTTCGAGATCGTGGCGACCGCCGGCACGGCGGAGGTGCTGCGCCGGCACGGCATCGCCTGCGAGCAGATCCGCAAGCACTACGAGGCCGGGGCGGGCGCCGACGCGGTGTCGATGATCCTCGCCGGCGACGTGGCGCTGGTGGTGAACACGCCGCAGGGTTCCGGGGCGAGCGCCCGTTCCGACGGCTACGAGATCCGCAGCGCGGCCGTGACGGCGGACATCCCGTGCATCACCACGGTGCCCGGCGCGGCGGCGGCGGTGATGGGCATCGAGGCCCGCATCCGCGGCGACATGACCGTGCGTCCCCTCCAGGACCTGCACGCCACCCTGCGGGCCGCCCAGTGACCGCCGGGACGCCGGGGAGCGCCCGGTGATCTTCGAGCGGGTGGTGCGGCCCGGCCTGTTCCGCCTCGGCGGCGGCGACGCCGAGGCCGCCCACGAGTGGACGCTGCGCCGGCTGGCCGCTGTGTCGCGCTCGCCGGTGGCGCTCGCCGCGCTGCGGGCCCGCTACGCCGTGCGGGCGCCCCGGACGGTGTTCGGGGTGGACTTCCCGAACCCGGTGGGGCTGGCCGCCGGGATGGACAAGGACGGCGCGGCGCTGCCGGCGTGGCCGGCGCTGGGCTTCGGCTTCGTCGAGGTCGGCACGGTCACCGCGCACGCACAGCCGGGCAACCCCCGGCCCCGGCTGTTCCGGCTGCGCGACAGCGAGGCCGTGGTCAACCGGATGGGCTTCAACAACGCCGGGGCGCGGGCCCTGGCGGACCGGCTGGCGGCGCTGCCCCGCCCGGTGGGCGCGCCGCTGGGCATCTCGCTGGGCAAGTCCAAGGTGACCCCGCTGGACGAGGCCGTGGAGGACTACCTCGCCTCCTACCGGGCGCTGCGCGACCACGGCGACTACTTCGCCGTGAACGTCTCCTCGCCCAACACGCCGGGCCTGCGCTCGTTGCAGGACCGCGCCCACCTGGACGCGTTGCTGGCGGCCCTGGTGGGGGAGAAGCCGGTGCTGGTGAAGATCGCCCCGGACCTCACCGAGCCGGCGATCGCCGAGCTGCTGGAGGTCTGCCTCGACCGGGGGGCGGCCGGGGTGATCGCCACCAACACGACCCTGGCCCGCGACGGGCTCGCCCCCGCCGACCGGGAGCGCGGCGGGCAGGCGGGCGGCCTGTCGGGGCGTCCGCTGGCCGCGCGCGCCCGCGCGGTGGTGTCGTTCGTCCACCGGGAGACCGGCGGGCGGCTGCCGGTGATCGGCGTGGGCGGCATCGTCGACCCCGACGCCGCCGCGCGCATGTTCGACGCCGGGGCGGCCCTGGTGCAGCTCTACACCGGCTTCATCTACCGGGGCCCCGGCCTCGTCCGCGCCGCCGCCCGGGCCGCCCGCCCGCTGCCCGCGCCGGTGCCGTCGGGCGGGCGGTCGTGACCGGGGAGCCGGCCACAGCGGGTCCCGCCGGGGGCCGGAGGGGGCGCGGGTGACGCCGGAGGAGATCCTCGCCGCCGACCGGGAACACGTGTGGCACCCGTACGCGCCGCTGCCCCCCGCGACGCCCCCGTACGTGGTGGCGGGCGCGCGGGGGGTACGGCTGCGGCTGGCCGACGGGCGGGAACTGGTGGACGGGATGTCGTCGTGGTGGGCGGCGATCCACGGCTACCGGCACCCGGTGCTGGACGCGGCGGTCGTCGACCAGCTCGGCCGGATGAGCCACGTGATGTTCGGCGGGCTCACCCACGAGCCGGCCGTGCGCCTGGCGCAGACGCTGGTCGAGCTGGCTCCGGAGGGGCTGGAACGGGTCTTCCTGTGCGACTCGGGCTCGGTGAGCGTCGAGGTGGCGGTGAAGATGTGCCTGCAGTACCAGCGGGCGCTCGGGCGGCCGGAGCGCCGGCGGCTGGGCACCTGGCGGGGCGGCTACCACGGCGACACCTTCCACCCGATGAGCGTGTGCGACCCCGAGGGCGGCATGCACCACCTGTGGGGCGACGTGCTGCCCCGGCAGGTCTTCGCGCCCGTGCCGCCGGCCGGCTTCGACGCCCCGCCCGACCCCGCGTACTGCGCGGCGCTGGCCGACGCGGTGGCGCGGCACGCGCACGAGCTGGCCGCCGTGATCGTGGAGCCGGTGGTCCAGGGCGCGGGCGGGATGCGCTTCCACCACCCGCACTACCTGCGGGTGCTGCGCGAGGTGACCCGCGCCCACGGGGTGCTGCTGGTCTTCGACGAGATCGCCACCGGCTTCGGCCGCACCGGCACGATGTTCGCCGCCGAGCACGCCGGGGTGAGCCCCGACGTCCTCTGCGTCGGCAAGGCGCTCACCGGCGGCTACCTGACGCTGGCCGCCGCGCTGTGCACGGCGGACGTGGCGGCGGGCATCTCCCGCGACGGGGTGCTCGCGCACGGGCCCACGTTCATGGCCAACCCGCTCGCCTGTGCGGTCGCGAACGCCTCCATCGGCCTGCTGCGGGCCGGAGACTGGGCGGCCGAGGTGTCGAGGGTGGGCGCGGCCCTGCGCGCCGGCCTGGAGCCGCTGCGGGGCGCCCCCGGGGTGACGGACGTCCGCGTGCTGGGCGCGATCGGGGTGGTCCAGCTCGACCACGAGGTGGACCTGGCGGCGGCGACCGCCGCGGCGGTGGACCGGGGGGTGTGGCTGCGGCCGTTCCGCGACCTGGTCTACGCCATGCCGCCGTACGTCGCCGACGACGCGGACGTCGCCCGGATCGCCGCCGGGATGGCCGCCGCCGTGGCGGCCGGCTGACCGGCGTTCCCGGGCGGCCGCGCGGGGTGGCCGCATGACCGTGATCGGACAGGCGTGGCGCGCCGGCGGACGCCGGGCGCCCGGAGGAGTCGAGAGGAAGAGGCGCGGATGGAGACCTTCGGTGACCGGTTGCACCGGGCGATGGCGCAGCGCGGTCCGCTCTGCGTGGGCATCGACCCGCACCCGGGGCTGCTGACCCGCTGGGGGCTGACGGACGACGTCGACGGTCTGGAGCGGTTCTGCCGCACCGTGGTGGAGGCCCTAGGCGACCAGGTTGCGGTGGTCAAGCCCCAGTCGGCGTTCTTCGAGCGCTTCGGAGCGCGGGGCGTGGCGGTGCTAGAGTCAACTATCCGACAGTTGCGGGATTGTGGCTCGCTCGTTCTGCTCGACGTCAAGCGCGGAGACATCGGCTCCACCGTCGCCGCGTACGCCTCCGCGTACCTTGATCCATCCAGCCCGCTGTATGTCGACGCGGTCACCGCGAGCCCCTACCTGGGAGTAATGTCGCTGGCCCCGATGTTCGAGCTCGCCGCCACGCACGGCGGCGGGGTGTTCGTCCTGGCGCTCACCTCCAACCCCGAGGGGGCCGCCGTGCAGCGCGCCGTGGGCGCCGACGGGCGCACCGTCGCGCAGGCGGTCATCGACGAGATTGCCCAGCTCAACCGGGGTGCGCAGACGCTGGGCAGCTTCGGTCTGGTGGTCGGGGCGACCATCGGCGACACCGGCCACGACCTGTCGGCGGTGCGCGGCCCGCTGCTCGCCCCGGGGCTCGGCGCGCAGGGCGCCACGGCCGCGGACCTACGGACCGTGTTCGGCGCGAGCCTGCCGTGGGTCCTGCCGTCGTACTCCCGCGAGGTGCTGCACGCCGGGCCCGACGTGGCCGCCCTGCGGGCCGCCGCACAGCGGGCCCTGGCCGACTGCAAGGCGGCCCTCGGCGGCTCCTGACTGAGTGACGGCTCGGTCATTTTGCCGTGGTCGTGGCGTGCCCACGTTGCCGAATGCGTCCGCGACCGCTAGTTTTCCCCGCGCTGGGAACCACGGACCCCTTTGGTTTCCGGCGACTCCACGTTTCACATCTGCGGCGTGGCGTCCCGCCCGTCGCGACAAGGACCTGAGGAGAACTGGTGCCCCTCCCGTCACTTACCCCCGAGCAGCGCGCAGCTGCGCTCGAGAAGGCTGCGGAGATCCGCAAGGCCCGCGCTGAGCTGAAGGAGCAGCTCAAGCAGGGCAAGACCACCCTCGCCGCGGTCCTGGAGCGGGCCGAGGGCGACGACGTCGTCGGCAAGCTGAAGGTCTCGGCCGTCCTGCAGGCGATGCCGGGCATCGGCAAGATCCGGGCGACCCAGATCATGGAGAAGCTCAAGATCGCCGACAGCCGTCGCCTGCGTGGTCTGGGCGAGCAGCAGCGCAAGGCCCTGCTCGGCGAGTTCGCCGCCAACTGAGCCCGGCGGTTCGCCGCCGGCCGCGCACGGCGCCGTGTAGAAACGAGCCGTGAGCACGGATGACGAGGCGCGCCCGGCGGCTCGGCTCACCGTCCTGACCGGTCCCTCCGGGGCCGGCGTGGGCAGTGTCGTCGAGCCGTTCCGGGCGCGTTCTCCGTCGGTCTGGATCCCGGTGCCGGCCACCACCCGGCCCCGCCGGGCGGGCGAGGTGGACGGCGTCGACCGGGTCTTCCTCGCCCCGGCGGCGTTCGACCGGCTGATCGCCGCCGGTCTGTTGCTGGAGTGGGCCCGCATCGGGCCGTACGCCCGCGGCACCCCGGCCCCGCCGGTGGCCGGGCGGCTCGCCGCCGGCCGTCCGGTGCTCCTCCCGCTCGACCTGCCCGGTGCGCTCGCGGTCCGCGCGGCGCACCCCGACGCCCGGCTGGTCCTGCTCGCCCCGCCCGGCTGGCGGCCGGAGGCGGTCGACCCGGCCGGCGACGCGCACGTCGTGGCGCACGACCACACCGAGCGGGCGGTGGATGAGCTGGTAGGCTTGTTCGGTTCTTCCCATCTGGCTCCGGCCCGACCGCGGCGGAGCGGCTGAGTGACCCACCAACCGCGTCCGCGTGGTGGGGCCAGACGAACCGCGTCCGCGCGGTGACGACAGACGCAGAGGTTATTTCGTGGGATCCATCGCCAACCCCGAGGGCATCACCAACCCGCCGATCGACGAGCTGCTCGAGAAGACGACGTCGAAGTACGCCCTGGTGATCTTCGCTGCCAAGCGCGCCCGCCAGGTCAACGCCTACTACAGCCAGCTCGGCGAGGGCCTGCTGGAGTACGTCGGCCCGCTCGTGGAGACCACCCCCCAGGAGAAGCCCCTCTCCATCGCCATGCGCGAGATCAACGCGGGCCTGCTCACCGCCGAGCCGACCGACCAGCCGTAACCGCGCCGCACGCCGATGTCCGCCGAGATCGTCCTCGGGGTCGGCGGCGGCATCGCCGCCTACAAGGCGTGTGAGCTGCTGCGGCTCTTCACCGAGTCGGGCCACCGGGTCCGCGTGGTGCCCACCGCGTCGGCGCTCCGCTTCGTCGGGGCGCCGACCTGGGCCGCCCTGTCCGGCCAGCCGGTCGCCGACGACGTCTGGGCCGACGTGCACGAGGTCCCGCACGTCCGGCTCGGCCAGCGGGCCGACCTGGTGGTGGTCGCCCCGGCCACGGCCGACCTGCTCGCCAAGGCGGCCCACGGCCTCGCCGACGACCTGCTCACCAACACCCTGCTCACCGCCCGGTGCCCGGTGCTGCTCGCCCCGGCGATGCACACCGAGATGTGGGAGCATCCCGCCACCGTGGCCAACGTCGCCACGCTGCGCTCCCGGGGCGTCCGCGTCGTCGAGCCCGCCGTCGGCCGGCTCACCGGCGCCGACACGGGCAAGGGCCGGCTGCCCGACCCGGCGGAGATCTTCGCCGTCGCCCGGCGGACCCTGGCCCGCGGCCCGCACGCCCCGGCCGACCTCGCCGGCCGGCACGTGGTGGTGACCGCGGGCGGCACCCGCGAGCCGCTCGACCCGGTGCGGTTCCTCGGCAACCGCTCCTCCGGCAAGCAGGGTTACGCCTTCGCCCGGTCGGCGGTCGCCCGGGGCGCCCGGGTCACCCTCGTCGCCGCCAACGTGGCGCTCGCCGACCCGGCCGGCGTGGACCTGGTGCGGGTCGGCACCACCGAGGAACTGCGCGAGGCCACGCTCCGTGCGGCGGCCGGCGCGGACGCCGTGGTGATGGCCGCCGCGCCCGCGGATTTCCGACCCGCCACCTACACGTCGGCCAAAATCAAGAAATCGGACGCCGGGGCACCTACGATCGACCTCGTCACCAACCCGGACATCGCCGCCGAGCTGGGCCGGCAACGCCGGCCCGGGCAGGTGCTGGTGGTGTTCGCCGCGGAGACGGGCGACGCCGAGGCCAACGGCCGGGCCAAGCTCGCCCGCAAGCGGGCCGACCTCATCGTCATCAACGAGGTCGGGCCGGACAAGGTCTTCGGCGCCGAGACCAACGCGGCGACCGTCATCGGCGCGGACGGCTCGGTGCACCCGATGGCCGAGCAGTCCAAGGAGGACCTGGCCGACGGCGTCTGGGACCTCGTCGTGGCGCGCTGGCCCACCTTCCCGACCAGTGACCGGGAACCCACCGTTTCAGCGCGGTTAGAGGTCGGATGACTACACTTCCGCGGAACGACTTTTCCATAACTTAGGAGTGCCGTGACACGCCGCCTCTTCACGTCCGAATCGGTCACGGAAGGCCACCCGGACAAGATCGCCGACCAGATCAGCGACGGCATTCTCGACGCACTGCTGGCTCAGGACGCGCACAGCCGCGTCGCCGTCGAGACCCTGATCACCACCGGCCAGGTGCACGTGGCCGGCGAGGTGACCACCAAGGCGTACGCCGACATCCCGACCATCGTGCGGGAGACGATCCTCGACATCGGCTACGACTCGTCGAAGAAGGGCTTCGACGGCGCGTCCTGCGGCGTCAGCGTCTCCATCGGCGCGCAGTCCCCCGACATCGCGCAGGGCGTCGACAACGCGATGGAGCTGCGCACCGGCTCGTCGGAGAGCGCGCTGGACGCCCAGGGCGCCGGCGACCAGGGCATGATGTTCGGCTTCGCCTGCTCCGAGACGCCCGAGCTGATGCCGCTGCCGATCGCCCTGGCGCACCGGCTCGCCCGCCGGCTCACCGCGGTCCGCAAGGACGGCACGATCCCCTACCTGCGGCCGGACGGCAAGACCCAGGTCACCATCGAGTACGAGGGGCTGCGCCCCGTCCGGCTGAACACCGTCGTCGTGTCCAGCCAGCACGCGGCCGACATCTCGCTGGACTCGCTGCTCACCCCGGACGTGCGCGACCACGTCATCGCGCCGGAGCTGGAGAGCCTCGGCCTGGACACCGACGGCTACCGGCTGCTGGTCAACCCGACCGGGCGGTTCGAGATCGGCGGCCCGATGGGCGACGCCGGCCTCACCGGCCGGAAGATCATCGTCGACACCTACGGCGGGTACGCCCGGCACGGTGGCGGCGCGTTCTCCGGCAAGGACCCGTCCAAGGTGGACCGCTCGGCGGCGTACGCGATGCGCTGGGTCGCCAAGAACGTGGTGGCCGCCGGCCTCGCCGAGCGCTGCGAGGCGCAGGTCGCGTACGCGATCGGCAAGGCGCACCCGGTGAGCCTGTTCATCGAGACGTTCGGCACCGAGACCGTGCCGGTCGCCTCGATCGAGAAGGCCGTGACCGAGGTCTTCGACCTCCGCCCGGCCGCCATCATCCGGGACCTGCACCTGCTGCGCCCGATCTACCGGCAGACCGCGGCGTACGGCCACTTCGGCCGGGAACTGCCCGAGCTGACCTGGGAGAGCACCGACCGGGCCGCCGACCTCAAGTCGGCCGCGGGAGCCTGACCAGCAACACGCGCGGCGACCGGCGACCCGCCGACGGGTCGCCGGTCGCTCGCGTCTGTGTCGACGTGCCCCTGGCCCACCTCGACCGCCCCTTCGACTACCTGGTCCCCGCCGAGCTGGCCGACGCGGCCGTCCCCGGCACCCGGGTGAAGGTGCGCTTCGCCGGCCAGCTCGTGGACGGCTGGCTGCTGGAACGGGCCGACGACTCGGGGCACACCGGCAAGCTCGCCTACCTCGACCGGCTCGTCTCGCCCGAGCCCGTGCTCGCCGACGAGGTCGTCCGGCTGGCCCGGGCCGTCGCCGACCGGTACGCCGGCAGCCTCGCCGACGTGCTCCGGCTGGCCGTGCCGCCCCGGCACGCCCGGGTGGAGAAGGAGCCGCACGTCCCGCCGGAGCCGCCCGCGCCCCTGGCCCCGCCGGAGGCGGCCGGCTGGCGGGCGTACCCGGCCGGGCCGGCGTTCCTGCGGGCGCTGACCGAGGGCCGCCCCGCCCGGGCGGTCTGGTCCGCGCTGCCGGGGGAGGACTGGCCCGCCCGGTACGCCGAGGCGGTCGCCGCCACGGTGGCCGGCGGGCGGGGCGCGGTGCTGGTCGTGCCCGACGCCCGGGACCTCGACCGCCTCGACGCGGCGCTGACCGCCGCCCTCGGCCCCGGGCGGCACGTCAGCCTCTCCGCCGCCCTCGGCCCCGCCCGCCGCTACCGCGCGTTCCTGGCCGCCCGGCGCGGGGACGTGCCGGTCGTCATCGGCACCCGCGCGGCGATGTTCGCCCCGGTGGCCCGGCTCGGCCTGGTCGCCATCGTCGACGACGGCGACGACCTGCACGCCGAGCCGCGCGCCCCCTACCCGCACGCCCGCGACGTGCTGCTCACCCGCGCCCGGCTCGCCGACGCGGCCGCCCTGGTCGGCGGGTACGCCCGCAGCGCCGAGGCGCAGCTGCTGGTGGAGACCGGCTGGGCGCGGGAGGTGGTCGCCGACCGGGCCACCGTGCGGGCGCGTACCCCCGCCGTCGCGCCGACCGGGGACGACCCGCAGCTGGCCCGCGATCCCGGCGCGGCGACGGCCCGGCTGCCCAGCCTGGCCTGGGCCGCCGCCCGGGACGCGCTCGGCGCCGACGCCCCGGTGCTGGTCCAGGTGCCCCGCCGCGGCTACCTGCCGTCGATCTCCTGCGCGGACTGCCGCACCCCGGCCCGCTGCCCGCACTGCGCCGGCCCGCTCGCCCTGCCGTCGGCGCGGGGGACACCGGCCTGCCGCTGGTGCGGCCGGATCGCCGCCGCGTACGCCTGCCCGGAGTGCGGCGGGCGGCGGCTGCGCGCGGCCGTCACCGGCGCCCGGCGCACCGCCGAGGAGCTGGGCCGGGCCTTCCCCGGGGTGCCGGTGCGCACCTCCGGCCGGGAGGAGGTGCTCACCACCGTGCCCGGCGGCGCGGGCCTCGTGGTGGCCACCCCGGGGGCCGAGCCGATCGCCGACGGCGGCTACGGCGCGGTGCTGCTGCTCGACTCGTGGGCCCTGCTGACCCGGGCCGACCTGCGGGCCGGCGAGGAGGCGCTGCGCCGCTGGCTGGCCGCCGCCGCGCTGGCCCGACCCGCGACGGCCGGCGGCCGGGTGGTGGTGGTCGCCGACGGCGCCCTCGCGCCGGTGCAGGCGCTGCTGCGCTGGGACGCCGCCTGGTTCGCCGCCCGGGAGCTGGCCGAGCGCCGCGAGCTGGGGTTCCCGCCGGCGGTGCGGATGGCCAGCGTCACCGGCCCGCCCGACGCGGTGGCCGACCTGCTGGCCGCCGCCCGGCTGCCCGAGGCGGCCGAGGTGCTGGGCCCGGTCCCCGCCGACGGCGAGAAGGAGCGGATGCTCGTCCGGGTGCCCCGGGCCCGGGCGGCGGCCCTCGCCGAGGCGCTGCACGCAGCCGCCGGGGCGCGCACTCTCCGTAAGGCCGCCGATCCGGTCCGCGTCCAGATCGACCCTCTTTCGCTGTTCTAGTCGATCGGAGTGGCGGTCACGATCCGTGGTCGCCGCTGCGTGATAGCATCGCCCGTCATGCCCGGGCGCACGACGGCGTGTCGGTACGACGCCACGTCGACGACGCCAGTCAGCCGGTGATCAGGGGTGGACCAGTCGTGACCGTTCGTCAATCGATCGTCTTCAACGGTGACCTCGGCAGCGGCAAGAGCACCGTGTCCGTCGAGATCGCCAAGCGGCTCGGGCTGCGCCGGGTCAGCGTCGGCGACCTCTACCGCCAGATGGCGCAGGAGCGGCAGATGACCGCGCTCCAGCTCAACCTGCACGCCGAGCTGGACCAGGCCGTCGACGGCTACGTCGACCAGCTCCAGCAGGACATCGCGGCCTCCGGCGAGAGCCTGGTCATGGACTCCCGGCTCGCCTGGCACTTCTTCACCGACGCGCTCAAGGTGCACATGATCACCGAGCCGACCGAGGCGGCCCGCCGGGTCCTGGCCCGCCCCTCCGGCCCGGCCGAGAGCTACACCTCGCTGGAGGAGGCCAGGGCCAAGCTGCGCGAGCGCAGCGAGAGCGAGCGGGGCCGGTTCATCGTCCGCTACGGCGTCGACAAGGCCCGGCTGCGCAACTACGACCTGATCTGCGACTCCACCCGGGCCAACCCGGAGCAGGTGATCGGCCACATCATCGACGTCTACGAGGGGCGGCTCGGCGCGGACGTGCTGCGCGACGCCCCGCCGCTGCTGCTGCTCGACCCGACCCGGGTCTACCCGACCGAGGACATCGGTGCCCTGCGCGGCCTGTGGGACGCGGGCTTCGTCGACGAGGTCGCCGCCGCCGGCGACGAGGCGCTGGAGCCCCTGACCATCGGCTTCACCGGGGAATACTTCTTCGTCGTCGACGGCCACCGGCGGCTCAGCGCGGCCATCCGCAACGGCTTCCCGCTGGTGCCCGCCCGCCTGGTCGCCGAGGTCGACGAGCCGGTGGTGGGCGGGACGAGCGCGGCGGACTACTTCGCCGCCCAGGTCCGCCCCGGCACCGTGTACGACTGGGAGGCCGCCCACGGCATCACCCTGCCGTTGCCGGCGCACTGCCTGCTGGCCGGCGACGCCGTGCTCGCCGGCGATCCGGCGCCCGGCGCCTGACCCGTCCCGGTCGCGGGCGGGGGAGGCCCCCGGGCAGTCCGTAGACTGGTACGGCCCTGACCCGCCCGACCGAAGGAGCCATCCCGCGTGACCGTCCAGCCCATCCGTCTGTTCGGGGATCCGGTGTTGCGCACGCCGGCCGATCCGGTGGTCGACTTCGACGCCGAGCTGCGCAGGCTCGTTGCCGACCTCACCGACACGATGCGTGAGCAGAGCGGCGCGGGTCTCGCCGCGCCGCAGCTCGGAGTGGGCCTGCGGGTGTTCACCTTCGACGTCGACGACGTGCTCGGCCACCTGGTCAACCCGGTGCTGGAGTTCCCCGACGCCGAGGAGCAGGACGGCCCCGAGGGCTGCCTGTCCATCCCCGGGCTCTACTTCGACACCAAGCGCCGGCAGAACGTCGTCGCCAAGGGCTTCAACAGCTACGGCGACCCGGTCCAGATCGTCGGCACGGGCCTGATGGCCCGCTGCGTGCAGCACGAGACCGACCACCTCGACGGCGTGCTCTTCGTCGACCGGCTGGACCCGGCCGGCCGCAAGGAGGCGATGAAGGCGATCCGCCAGGCCGAGTGGTATGACGCGGCGGCCCCGCCGACGGTCAAGCTCGACCCGCACGCCGGCAGCCCCTTCGGCCTGGGGCGGTGACCCGGTGCGCCTGATCTTCGCCGGCACGCCGGCCGTCGCCCTGCCCGCCCTGGACGCCATCGCGGCCTCCGGCCACGACCTCGTCGCCGTCGTCACCCGCCCCGACGCCCCCGCCGGCCGGGGCCGGGGCCTGGTCCGCTCGCCCGTCGGGGCCTGGGCCGACGAGCGCGGCGTCGAGGTGCTCACCCCGGCCCGCCCGCGCGAGCCGGAGTTCCTCGACCGGCTGCGCGCGCTGGCCCCCGACTGCGTCCCGGTGGTCGCCTACGGCGCGCTGGTGCCCCCGGTCGCGCTGGAGATCCCCCGGCACGGCTGGATCAACCTGCACTTCTCGCTGCTGCCCGCGTGGCGGGGCGCGGCCCCCGTCCAGCAGGCCGTGCTGCACGGCGACGAGCTGACCGGGGCGAGCGTCTTCGCGCTGGAGGAGGGGCTGGACACCGGCCCGGTCTACGGCACTGTCACCGACGAGATCCGCCCCACCGACACCTCCGGCGACCTGCTGGAGCGGCTCGCCCACTCCGGTTCCGGCCTGCTGGTGGCCGTCCTCGACGCGCTCGACGCGGGCACCGCCCGCGCCGAGCCGCAGCCGGCCGACGGGGTGTCGCTCGCGCCGAAGCTGACCGTCGACGACGCCCGGGTGCGCTGGGGCGACCCCGCGTTCGCGGTGGACCGGCGGATCCGGGCGTGCACCCCCGCGCCCGGCCCGTGGACCACGTTCCGGGGCGAGCGGGTCAAGCTCGGCCCGGTCGTCCCGGTGCCCGACGGCCCCGACCTGAAGCCCGGCGAGCTGCTGGCGGAGAAGTCCCGCGTGCTGGCCGGCACGGCCACCACCCCGGTGGCCCTCGGCGAGGTGCGGGCCGCGGGCAAGAAGGCCATGGCGGCGAGCGACTGGGCGCGCGGCGCCCGGGTCGGCGCGGGGGAGGAGCTCGCGTGACCGGGCCCACGGAGCGACGGTACGACGAGCAGCGCGCCCCCCGCACCGACCGGCGGCCCGACCGGTCGACCGGCGGCCCCCGGGGCGACCGCCCGGCCTTCGGCGACCGCCCGGCCCGGGGCGGCCGGGGCGACGACCGGCGCGGCGCGCGGCCGGCGCGGCCCGCCGTCGACCTGCCCCGGCACGTCGCCTACCAGGCGGTCGCGGCGGTGCACCGCGACGACGCGTACGCCAACCTGGTGCTGCCGGCGTTGCTGCGGCAGGAGCGGCTGACCGGCCGGGACGCCGCCTTCGCCACCGAGCTGACGTACGGCACGCTGCGCCACATCGGCACCCTCGACGCGATCCTCACCGACGCGGCCGGCCGGGACGTGGCCCGGATCGACCCGCCCGTGCGCGACGCGCTGCGGCTGGGCGCCTACCAGCTGCTGCACACGCGGGTGCCGGCGCACGCGGCGGTCTCCTCGACCGTCGACCTGGTGCGCGCGGTCGGCATCGGGGCGACGGGCTTCGCCAACGCGGTGCTGCGCGAGGTGGCGGGGCGCGACGCCGACGCCTGGGTGGCGAAGCTCGCCCCGGCCTTCGAGACGGACCCGATCGGGCACCTGGCCCTGGCGTACAGCCACCCCCAGTGGATCGTGCGGTCCTTCGCCGAGGCGCTCGGCGGCGACCTCGGCGAGACCACCCGGCTGCTGCTCGAGGACAACGAGCGCCCGCCGGTGCACCTGTGTGCCCGGCCCGGCCTGGCCGACCCGGTCGTCCTGGCCGACGAGGTGGGCGGCGCACCGGGGGCGTTCTCCCCGTACGCGGTCTATCTCGCCGGCGGTGCCCCGGGCGACCTGCCGGCGCTGGCCGAGGGGCGGGCGCACGTGCAGGACGAGGGCTCCCAGCTGGTGGCCAACGCCCTCGCGGTCGCCCCGCTCGACGGCCCGGACGCCCACTGGCTGGACCTGTGCGCCGGGCCGGGCGGCAAGTCCGGCCTGCTCGGGGCGATCGCCGCCCAGCGGGGGGCCCGGCTGACCGCGGTGGAGGTCTCCGAGCACCGGGCCCGGCTCGTCGGCCAGGCCACGCGGGGACTGCCGGTGACGGTGCTGCACACCGACGGCCGCACCGTGGGGGCCGACCCGGAGCTGCCGGAGGGGCACTTCGACCGGGTCCTGGTCGACGCCCCGTGCACCGGGCTGGGCGCGCTGCGTCGCCGGCCGGAGGCCCGCTGGCGCAAGCAGCCGTCGGACCTGCCGCCGCTGACCCGCCTGCAGCGGGAGCTGCTGTCGGCGGCGCTGCGGGCGGCCCGGCCGGGCGGCCTGGTGGCCTACGTGACGTGTTCCCCGCACACCGTGGAGACGCACGTGACGGTGACCGAGGCGGCGCGGCGGGCCGGGGTGCCGGCGGACTTCGTCGACGCCCGGCCGCTGCTGCCGGCCGGCATGCCGGGGCTGGGCGACGGGCCGTCGGTGCAGTTGTGGCCGCACCGGCACGGCACCGACGCCATGTTCCTGGCGGTCCTGCGCCGGGGCTGAGCCGAAACCGCGGTGGGGCGGCCCTTCCGGGCCGCCCCACCGCGTCAGCCGTCCGCCGGGTGGGTCACTGCACCGGCAGGCCCTTGGTGCCGACGCCCTTCACCGAGCGGGTGAGGTCGCGGTCGACCCAGAGGAAGCACTGCACGCCCCGGTTGCCGTCCTTCCACTCCTGCTCGAAGGGGTGGTAGAAGATGGTGCCCGCCCGATACTCCAGGTCGCCGTTGTTCGGCACCTTCGCGTACGAGGCGATCAGCGTCCGGCAGCCCTTGTGGATGCGCATCCGGTTCTTGTCGACCTGGGCGAAGGAGATGTCGGGGGCCTGGTAGACGCCGACGAACTCGACGCGGTGCTTCCTGGTGCAGGCGACGGGGGTCATCTCCTGCACGTCGTCCTTCTTGATCTTCGGGTTGAAGCAGCGGTGGGCCAGCGCCGAGGCGCCCTTCAACGCGCCGGCGAGGCTGCCGGTGCGGGGCACGGCGCTGGGGTCGTCGACGCTCTCCACCTCGCTCACGTCGCAGCGGAACCAGCGGGCCCCGCCCGACCAGGCCTGCCGGGACGGGAAGACCGGGGACAGGAACAGCCGCCCCGCGCGCCAGTCGGCCCCGAGGGCCTTGTTGACCTCCCGGTCGCACTCGGCGCGGACGGCCTTCATCCCGGCCGAGCCGGCGGCCGGTGGCGCGCTCAGCTCGGCGGCGGCGCCGGTCAGCGTGCCGACGTGCAGGGTCTCCACCCGGTGCGACGTCGCGCAGTCCACGGGGTTGTAGCCGCTGAGGTAGCCGACGTCGGCGAAGACGGTGTGGCATGTTCCGGCGGCGGGCACGAACTGCGTCGGCGCCGCCATCGTCCGCCAGTCGTCGGCGAGGTCACCGTCCAGCCCGGCCGGCGTGCCGCAGCCGGCCAGCGCAAGCGCCGCCCCCGCCGACACGGCGACCGCCGTCCACCATCGCCGCATCAGTCCGACCTCCCCGTCGCCGGTGGTCGCGAACACCAGCCTCCGTCGCCGGGCGCGCCACGGAGCGGCACTTTACGCCACCGGCGCTCAGCTCGCGGGTAGTCCCTTCGGCCCAGCGCCGCGCATCGACCGGGTGAGCTTGCGGTCGTCGCTCCACAGGAAACACCGCACCCCGCGGTCGCCCTCGTCCCACTCCCGCTGCGACGGGGGATAGAAGATCGACCCCGCCCGGTACGGCAACTCGCTGTTGTTGGGCACCTTGGCGAACTCGGCGATCAGCCCCATGCAGCGGCGGTGCACCTTCTGGTTGGACCGGATGAACTCGGCCCAGGTCATGTCGCGTTCGGTGTAGACCCCGACGAACTCGGCGCGGTGCGGCTCGGTGCACAGCACGGGCGCCATGTAGTTCAGGTTCGCCCCGATCAGCTTCGGGTCGAAGCAGCGGTGGGTCAGCGGCGAGTCGCCGACCATCGCGCCGCGCAGGCTGCCGACGCGGTTGACCGGCCGGGTGTTGTCGATGCTGTCGGTCTCGCTGAGGTCGCAGCGGTACCAGCGGGCCCCGCTCGCCCAGGCCGACGTCGACGGCAGGGCGATGGTGAGGCTCAGCCGGGCCGAGTGCCAGTCGCCGCCGAGCACCTCCCGGGCCCGCTGGTCGCACTCGGCGCGGGCGACACGCAGGACGGGCGTGCCCGCCTCGGGGCGCGGGCCCGCGTCGATGGCCGGGTCGGTGAAGATGCCGACGTGGATCGTCTCGGCCAGGTGGCTGCGGGCGCAGTCCACCGTCTCGTACGTGCCGGCCTGCACGACCGCCGTGATCCGGGGCAGGCACGCGTCGGTGGCCGGGATGAACATCTTCGGTTCCCGCAGC
Organism: Micromonospora sp. DH13; assembly: GCF_020873825.1. Classification (NCBI taxonomy): domain Bacteria; kingdom Bacillati; phylum Actinomycetota; class Actinomycetes; order Micromonosporales; family Micromonosporaceae; genus Micromonospora; species Micromonospora sp. DH13. Next base: position 48,261 of record NZ_JAHWGR010000034.1, on the reverse strand, counting down.
GTCGGCCAGTCGTCGGTGAGGTCGCCGTCTGCCCCGTGCGGGCGGGCGCAGCCGCCCAGCAGCATCACCACCGTGCCGGCCAGCGCCAGCGCCACAAGCCACCGTCGCATCGTCCGCCCTTTCCGGGAGCTGACGGTCGGGCGCCACGGCCCGTGGGGCGTTTCCGCCACCGGGCGTGCAGCTTACGTGACCGTCCTGCATGGAGTCTTGCCGCGTTTCCCTCGATCGGCCAGTCGCGGCTGACTTTTCGTCCGGGATTCCCATCCGGACCGGTTTATCTTGCACCACCGGTCACGGCTGGGTCACAGCGCGTCCGGGAAGGTGCCGCGATGCGGGCGGCTGATGGCCGCATTCGTACACTGACCTCGTGACCGTACCGCCGCCGATCATCGCGCCCAGCATCCTCGCCGCCGACTTCGCCCGCCTCGCCGAGGAGGTCCGTGCCGTCGAGGGCGCCGCGGACTGGTTGCACGTGGACGTCATGGACAACCACTTCGTGCCGAACCTGACCATCGGGCTGCCCGTCGTGCAGAGCCTGCGCGCCGCGACCGAGCTGCCGTTCGACGTACACCTGATGATCACCGACCCGCGCCGGTGGGCCCCCGGGTACGCCGACGCCGGGGCGCACAACGTCACCTTCCACGCCGAGGCGTGCGACAACCCGGTGTCACTGGCCAAGGACCTGCGGGCGGCCGGGGCGAAGGCCGGGCTGGCGATCGACCGGGACACCCCGATCGAGCCCTACCTGGAGCTGCTGCCCAGCTTCGACACGCTGCTGATCATGACGATCAAGGCCGGCTTCGGCGGGCAGCGGTTCATCCCCGAGCTGCTCGACAAGGTGCGCGCCGCCCGCCGGCACGTCGACGCCGGCCACCTGGAGCTGCGCATCGAGGTCGACGGCGGGATCGCCGCCGACACCATCGAGCAGGCGGCCGCCGCGGGCGCGGACGCGTTCGTGGCCGGCACCGCCGTCTACGGCGCCGAGGACCCCGCCGAGGCGGTCCGCCGCCTGCGGGGCCTGGCGGAGCGCGCGACCGCCGGGGCCTGAGGTGGACCCGGCCGACGAGCGACCCGACCTCATCCTCGTCGTCGACGACGACGCCGACATCGCCCGGTTCGTCGAGTTCAACCTGCGGCTGCACGGCTTCGAGGTGATCCACGCCGGCGACGGCCAGGAGGCCCTCGAGATGATCGAGCGGCAGCGGCCCGACCTGGCGGTCGTCGACCTGATGATGCCGCGCGTCGACGGGCTGGAGCTGACCCGGCGGCTGCGCGCCAACCCGATGACCTCCGCCCTGCCGGTGATCATGCTGACGGCCAAGGGGATGACCGTGGACAAGGTCCACGGGCTCAGCGCCGGCGCGGACGACTACCTGGTCAAGCCCTTCGACACCGCCGAGCTGGTCGCCCGGGTCAGCTCCACGCTGCGCCGCAACAAGGAGTTCCGGGAGGTCTCCCCGCTGACCGGCCTGCCCGGCAACTCCCGCATCCGGCGGGAGATCAGCGACCGGGTCCGCAGCGGCGTCGACTACGCCGTCGGCTACGTCGACATCGACCGGTTCAAGAGCGTCAACGACCGGTACGGCTTCGTCCGGGGCGACGAGTTCATCTCCGCCCTGGCCCGCAGCCTGCACCGGGCGGTCGTGGCGATCGGGCTGCCGCCGGCCTTCCTCGGCCACGTCGGCGGCGACGACTTCGTCATCGTCTGCGCCCCCGACCAGGTGCGCCCGCTCACCTCCCGGGCCGTGGTCGACTTCGAGACCGCCGCCGACAAGCTCTACGACCCCTCCGACGCCGCGCGCGGCTACGTCGAGCTGAAGGACCGGCGGGGCAACATCCGGCGGGCCGCCCTGGTCACCCTGTCGATCGGGGTGTCCGTCTCCGACGCCGGCAAGCGCCTGACCAACCCGCTGGACGCGATCGCGGTCGCCTCGGAGATGAAATCCGTGGCCAAGAGCCAACCCGGCTCGTACGTGGCGGTCGACCGGCGACGCAGCCTTTCTTGAATCTTGCCCACCTGTGTGAGGTAGCTCCCCGAGGGCAGACGCGCGGCGGGTGCCGTGCCACACTTCTCGCAGTACCCACCACGCGCTGGCGGGACTCGGTGTAATTCCGAACCGGCGGTGATCCACGGCTGCGGCCGTGGTAAGCCCGCGACCCGGACGGCCCTGCCGCCCGGTGGACCTGGTGAGACTCCGGGGCCGACGGTTGGGGGCGGGCCAACCCACCCCCAGACAGTCCGGATGGGAGACAGCGCGCGGGACGGGGCGGGCCCTGTGCCGACGGCTGTCCTCGGCCGCCGCGTGGGCTCCCCGGGGTCGGCTCTGCCGTCCCCGGACCGCCGCCGCCTGCCCGCGGCCTCCCGTGTTCGCCCGCGCGGACCGGCGAGTGAGAGGGCAGGACAGGGCGATGGCCAGCGTCTCCGTGGACGACGCGATGCGTCGGGCGATCGCGCTCGCGGCCCGTGGCCTCGGCACCACCAGCCCCAACCCCGTGGTCGGCTGCGTGCTGCTCGACCCGGACGGCGAGGTCGTCGGTGAGGGATTCCACGCGTACGCGGGCGGACCGCACGCCGAGATCGTCGCGCTCGCCCAGGCCGGCCGGCGGGCCCGGGGCGGCACCGCCGTCGTCACCCTGGAGCCCTGCGACCACACCGGCCGCACCGGCCCCTGCAGCCACGCCCTCCTCGCCGCCGGCGTCGCCCGGGTGGTGATCGCCGTGCCCGACCCGAACCCGGTCGCCTCCGGCGGCGCCGCCACCCTGCGGGCCGGCGGCGTCGACGTCGAGCTGGGGGTGCGCGCCGCCGAGGCCGAGGCGGGCAACGTCGCCTGGCTGACCTCGATGCGCCGGGGCTGGCCGTACGTCGTCTGGAAGTACGCCGCCACCCTCGACGGGCGCTCCGCCGCCGCCGACGGCACCAGCATGTGGATCACCTCCGAGGCCGCCCGGACCGACGTGCACGCCCTGCGCGGCACCGTCGACGCGGTCATCGCCGGGGTCGGCACCGTGCTCGCCGACGACCCCCGGCTCACCGCCCGCAACCTGCGCGACGGCACCCTGGCCATCCGGCAGCCGCTGCGGGTGGTCGTGGACACGTTCGGGCGTACCCCCGCCGACGCCCGGGTCCGCGACGGCGCCGCCCGGACGTGGGTCGCCACCGCCGCCGAGGTCGGCACCGGCCCGGACGGCCGGGTCGACCTGCCGGCGCTGCTCGCGGAGCTGCACCACCGGGGGGTCCGGGCCGCGCTGCTGGAGGGCGGCCCGAAGCTGGCCGGCGCGTTCCTCGCCGCCGGCCTGGTCGACCGGGTCGTCGGCTACGTCGCGCCGAAGCTGCTCGGCGCCGGGCCGACCGCGCTGACCGACGCCGGCGTGGGCACCATCGCCGACGCCATCGACCTGGAGATCACCGACGTTACGCAGGTCGGTCCGGACCTGCGCATCACCGCGCTGCCCCGGAAGAGGGAGGGCTGACATGTTCACCGGCATCGTCGAAGAGCTGGGCGAGGTCGTCCGGACGGCCGAGACCGGGGGCGACTCCGCGCTGGTCGCCATCCGGGGGCCGCTGGTCACCAGCGACGCCCGGCACGGCGACTCCATCGCCGTCAACGGGGTCTGCCTCACCGTGGTCGACGTCGACGGCGACGTCTTCACCGCCGACGTGATGGGCGAGACGCTGCGCCGCTCCGCCCTCGGCGCGCTGCGCCCCGGCGCGCCGGTCAACCTGGAACGCGCCGCCGCGCTGGGCAGCCGCCTCGGCGGGCACCTCGTGCAGGGCCACGTCGACGGCGTCGGCGCGGTGCTGTCCCGCCAGCCGGCGCAGCAGTGGGAGACGGTCCGCTTCCGGCTCCCCGCCGCCCTGTCCCGGTACGTGGTGGAGAAGGGCTCGATCACCGTCGACGGGGTGTCGCTGACCGTGGCCGACGTCGGGCCCGACTGGTTCAGCGTCGGGCTGATCCCCACCACCCTCAAGCTGACCACCCTCGGCGAGCGCGCGGTCGGCGACGCGGTCAACCTGGAGGTCGACGTGCTCGCCAAGTACGTCGAGCGGCTCCTCGGCGACCGGCTGCCCGGTGGAAGCGACCTGCCGCCCGGTGAAGGCGGGCACACTCCCGGCGGGGGCGGGCGGTGAGCGGCCCGCTCGGCTGGCTGCTGGAGGCCCAGGTGCACGTCGCCGGCTCGCCCGTGCTGGTCCGCGAGATCGTCGGCAACGCCTTCGGCCTCGCCTCCGCCCTGCTCGGGCTGCGCCGGCTGGTCTGGGCCTGGCCCGTCGGCATGGTCGGCAACGCGCTGCTGCTCACCGTCTTCCTCGGCGGGGCGTTCGCCACCCCGCAGGCCCACGACCTCTACGGCCAGGCCGGCCGGCAGGTGTTCTTCTTCGCCGTGAGCGTCTACGGCTGGTGGCGCTGGACGCGCAACCGCCGCGCGGGCTCCGGCGGCGACGACGCGGCGGTCGCCCCGCGCTGGGCCACCCGGCGGGAGCGCCTCGGCCTGCTGCTGGCCGCCGGGGCGGGCACCGCCGCCGCGTACCCCGTGCTGGCCGCGCTCGGCTCGTGGGGGCCGCTCCCCGACGCGTGGATCCTCACCGGCAGCCTGCTGGCCACCTACGGCATGGCCCGCGGCTGGGTCGAGTTCTGGCTGGTCTGGATCGCCGTGGACGCCGTCGGCGTGCCGCTGCTGCTGCGCGGCGGGTTCTACCCGTCGGCGGCCATGTACCTCGTCTACGGGGCGCTCTGCGTCTGGGGCTTCGTCTCCTGGTGGCGCACCTCGCGCGCCGCCCGCCCGGCCCCCGCCACCCTGTCACCCACCTACTCGGAGGTCGTGGCATGACCACCTTCGCCAGCATCGAGCAGGCCGTCGCGGACATCGCCGCCGGCCGGCCCGTCGTCGTGGTTGACGACGCCGACCGGGAGAACGAGGGAGACCTGATCTTCGCGGCCGAGCTGGCCACCCCGGAACTGGTCGCGTTCATGGTCCGCTACACCTCCGGCTACGTCTGCGTGCCGCTGACCGAGGACGAGTGCGACCGGCTGGACCTGCCGCCCATGCACCACACCAACCAGGACCGCCGGGGCACCGCGTACACGGTGACGGTGGACGCCCGGGAGGGCGTCGACACCGGCATCTCGGCGGCCGACCGGGCGCACACCATCCGGCTGCTCGCCGCCGCCTCCACCGACCCCACCGACCTGGCCCGGCCGGGGCACGTGGTGCCGCTGCGCGCCCGCGCCGGCGGGGTGCTGCGCCGCCCCGGGCACACCGAGGCGGCCGTCGACCTGACCCGGCTGGCCGGCCTGCGCCCGGCCGGCGTGCTCTGCGAGCTGGTCAACGACGACGGCACCATGATGCGCCTGCCGGACCTGGAGAAGTTCTGCGCCGAGCACGGCCTGACCCTGGTCACCATCGCCGACCTGATCACCTACCGGCGGCGCACCGAGAAGCAGGTCGAGCAGGTCGCGGCAGCCCGGATGCCCACCCCGCACGGCGTGTTCACGGCCTTCGGCTACCGCGCCGAGCACGACCCGGCCGAGCACGTCGCCCTGGTCATGGGCGACCTCGGCGACGGGCAGGACGTGCTGGTGCGGGTGCACTCCGAGTGCCTCACCGGCGACACGTTCGGCTCGCTGCGCTGCGACTGCGGCCCGCAGTTGCAGGCCGCGCTGGCCCGCGTCGCCGCAGAGGGGCGCGGGGTGGTGCTCTACGTGCGCGGGCACGAGGGGCGGGGGATCGGCCTGCTGCACAAGCTGCGGGCGTACCAGCTGCAGGACCTCGGCCGCGACACCGTGGACGCGAACCTCGACCTGGGGCTGCCGGCCGACGCCCGCGACTACGGCACCGGCGCGCAGATCCTGCACGACCTGGGCGTGCGGTCGATGCGGCTGCTGACGAACAACCCGGCCAAGCGGGCCGGGCTGGAGGGGTACGGCCTGACCGTCACCGGCCGCGAGTCGCTGCCGATCCGGCCGCACCCGGAGAACGTGCGCTACCTGCGCACCAAGCGGGACCGCATGGGCCACCTGCTGGACGAGTTGGACGAGACGCCCGAGGCGCCGCTGGGCCGCCCGGTGGCGAACGACGAGATCGGAGCGTAGGGCGATGGCGGGTTTCGGTGAGCCGGGGGTGGCGGCGGTCGACGCCGCCGGGATGACGGTCGGCGTCGTCGCCGCCCGCTGGCACGGGGAGCTGACCGACCACATGCTCGACCGGGCGGTGGCCGCCGCGCAGGCGTGCGGGGCGCGGGCCGTGGTCGCCCGGGTCGCCGGCTCGGTGGAGCTGCCGGTGGTGGCGCAGGCGATGGCCCGCCGCTTCGACGTGGTCGTCGCCCTCGGCGTGGTGGTGCGCGGGGCCACCGCCCACTTCGACTACGTGTGCAAGTCGGTCACGGAGGGGCTGACCCGGGTCGCCCTCGACGAGGGCAAGCCGGTCGCGCACGGGGTGCTCACGGTGGACACGATCGAGCAGGCCCGGGACCGGGCCGGGCTGCCCGGCTCCGCCGAGGACAAGGGCTGGTCGGCGACGGTGGCGGCGCTGGACGCGGCGCTGGCGGTACGCGGCCTGGACGCGGCGGCGGCTCACCGGGTCGGCTTCGGCCACTGACCCGCCTCGGCCCGGCCCGCCCGTCCCGCCCGCTGGCTGGGCTGGGCGGGGGCAGCCTGGCTGGGCTGGGCTGGGCGGGCGTTTGGGCGTCGGGCTGGGCGGGCGTTTGGGCGTCGCCATGTCGGCGACATGGCGGTATCCCGGGCCGGCTGATACCGCCATGTCGCCGACATGACGCGGGCGTCGGGCGGCGCGGGGCGGCCCGGCGGGTGGCCGGGGTCGTTTGAGCGGCTGGCGGCCCCGAGATGTGCCCGCTCGATCACGCCGGCGGGCTTGGACGTCGCGACCGATCAGCACCGCCGCGTCGATCCGCAGGACCGTGGCGATCTCCTGGAGGGTCGACACCCGGTCCAGCGCGCGGACGCCCCGCTCGACCTTGTCCACCCAGCTCTTCGACTTCCCCAACCGGTCGGCGAACACCTGCTGAGACAGCCTTCGTCGCCCCCGCCAGTACGCCACCCGCCGCCCGACCGGCAGCCGATCACCGTCCACGCCGCCACCGCCGGTCCGGCACCGCCCGGGTCGTCTCCTCGACCGGTATCCGATCCGCCTCGGCCTGGGCGAGGATCCGCCGCCTCGCCGCCTCCCGCTCGGCGGCCTCCGCCTGCTCTCCTCGACTCGTTGTCGGCTCGTCGTCGTGACTGCGCATCGCCACCTCCGTCGGTGCGGCGGCAACATGCCGGCGCGCCATCAACGATGACGCCGCAAGGTCGCCGGACGCGACGGCACACGCCGCGACAATCCAGACACATGAGGGGCGACATTCTGGCGACATGCCGCTATCGTGGCGTCATGACCACCCCGAACACCGCGCTCCGCGCCGTTCGCACCGGGATGCGCATGAGCCAGGACGACTTCGCCCGCGCGCTCCAGGGCGCCGGCCACCGCGTCGGCGAGCCCAACGACGCCAACAAGCGACTCGTCCAACGCTGGGAATCCGGCGCGATCGCCGCACCACGCCCCGTCTACGCCCGCGCGCTGGAGGTCGTCACCGGCCTGCCCATCTCGCTGCTCGGCTTTGCGGCGGTGCCGGGCGAACATGTCGCCCAGGACCAGCACGGCGGCCACGACCTGACCTCACCCATGTCCAGCCTGGCCACGCCGACGCCGAGGTCCAGCCCAGCCGCAGCCCACAGGTCGTACGAGGGTGTGTGGCTCAGCCGCTACCAGTACCACTCCAGCGGTCGCGGCGACTCCTTCGCCGGGCAGCACTTCGTCGTGGTCCTCCAGCACGGCGACCGGTTGACCGCGCGCAGCCTGCCCGGCTCGGCGGCATCGTCGCTCTCCCTGGACCTCACCGTGGACGGTGCCGTCGTCACCGGCACGTGGGTGGAGCAGCCCGACCCGACGGGCTACTACCGGGGCGCCCGATACCACGGCGCGATCCAGTTGCTGGCCGAGCCCACGGGGCGTCGGATGGCCGGAAAGTGGGTCGGGTTCGGCAAGGACATGGACGTCAACACCGGCCCGTGGGAACTCGTCTTCCGCGATGCCTCGACATCCAAGGCGACGCTCGAGCGCTACAACACGTCACCGGCGTAGCGCATCGAATGCTTGTTTGTCGTCTATGCCCTGAAGAGGCAGGGCATCACCGGCACGGGGAGGGACAGATGAGCGAGGACCAGCACGCCGCCGCGATGAGGTTCGTCTTCGAGGCCGGCGTCCTCAAACGCGCCGCCCGGACCGGCTGGTGGTTCGCCGGGGTCAAGCACCCCGAGACCATCGCCGAACACTCCCACCGCACCGCCCTCATCGGCATGATCCTCGCCGCCATGGAAGGCGCCGACCCCGCCCGCGTCACCATGCTCTGCGTCCTGCACGACACCCAGGAAACCCGCACCACCGACCTGCCCCACATCGCCAAGCGCTACCTCACCGCCGCCCCCAACACCACCATCACCGCAGACCAGGTCGCCGGCTGCCCGCCCGCCGTCACCGACACCATCACCGCCGCCGTCACCGAATACGAAGCCGGCGAAACCCTCGAGGCCATCGTCGCCCGCGACGCCGACAAACTCGAGTGCCTTGTCCAAGCCGTCGAATACCGCCACCAGGGCATCGACAACGTCCAACGCTGGATCGACAGCAGCCGCGCCGCACTCCGGACCAACTCCGCCCACCGCCTCGCAGACGCCGCGCTCGCAGGTCAGCCCTTGGCCTGGCTCACACCGCCCCCGAAGCCGGCGTAGCTGACCCGCGCCCATCTGGCGTCCCGCCGCGGTGTCGAGCTCGTCCAGCCTGGCTTGATGCCGACCACCCACATGACGAACCCATGGCGGGCACCGCTATCGGGCAGCCTCGTCGCGGATGGACCCCCTGTACGGGAAGGCAACCAGTAGGGCGGTGACGAGGCTGACCGCGAGCAGGATGCGTATCACGTTGAACAGCACCGTGTCGCCGGTGGACTGGGGTGGGAAGATGTCCTTGACGAGCCAGCCGACGCCCAACCCCAGCCCCAGACAGGCGTGCATCGCGGCCCGCAGGCGCGGGGAGGGCTGCGGGCGGCCGAAGATCCGGGGCACTGCCGTGCCGCCACGGCTTCTGGCGAGCAGTGCGGCGGCGACGGCCAGGTTGGCCACGGCGACCGCGAGGGCCATGACCGGGTCCACGAATCGCATGGCCAGACGCTAGCGCTAGCGTCTGGCTGCCTGCGGCCTGGGACCAGCAGCGTCGTACGGGTGCCAACGCGCAGCCACGCATGCCAGATGTGCCGGGGCCGGGATGTCTACCGCTTCGGCTCCCGCGGTGACTGCGGACGCAGTGGCCGCCCTACGCTGCTCACGCTGGGTTACCAGAAGAGTTGCGCGGTGGTGTTCGTGGCCATGCTGCTACCTCGCCTTCATGAGGAGTTGGTGAGCAACGGCCGTGGTGAATCGAACTAACAAGGTGCCATGATCGACTTATGCCGCTGTGGGAGGCCATCTGGCGCATCGGGGTACCGATGATCGTCGTCATCGGCGCCGCAGTCGCTGTCACCCTCGCCTTCTCCGAGCCGCCGGGCAGGTTCTCCCGGCCACGCGGCTGGCAGTGGGCGTGGGCGGGGCTATGGCTGATGACGGCCGGTGATGCGGCCTTTGGCGACGCCAGATCGCCCTTCGAGCGCGCCTGGAAGGGTGCCACCGCGCTGCTCGTTGCCGTGGCCGTCATCGTCGCTGCGTGGCGCCACTACCGGTGGCGGAAGCGTGCCCGGCTTGCGGACGGATCGCCTCCGCTCGTCGGTCGGCCACCTCGGTCGGCTTCGTAGCCTTCGGCGCAACTGTCTGCTGGTACCGCAGCACCGCGAACGGCCTGGCATTCGCCTGCGCCTTCGTGCCCGATCTCCCGAGGACGCGGGGTCTCGCGTCGTCGAGGAAGTACGGGGATGGCCACGTCATCTCGCTGTGGAACGAGGAGGACGCCGCGAAGCCGCGATAGGAGAGCGTGTCTCTGCAACCGTCAGAGTCGTCCCGCTTCGATGATGCGGCGCAGGAACTGTCGGGTGCGGGGCTCGGTCGGGTCACCGAGCACCCGTTCCGGCGGCCCCGACTCGACGACCCGCCCGCCGTCGAGGAAGCACACCTGGTCGGCGACCTCGCGGGCGAAGCCCATCTCGTGGGTGGCCAGCACCATCGTCATCCCGTCGGCCTTCAGCTCGCGGATCAGGGCCAGCACCTCGCCGACCAGCTCCGGGTCCAGCGCCGAGGTGACCTCGTCGAGCAGCATCAGCCGGGGCGAGTTGGCCAGCGCCCGTACGATCGCCACCCGCTGCTGCTGCCCGCCGGAGAGTCGGTCGGGGTAGGCGTTCGCCTTGGCCCCCAGCCCGACCCGGTCGAGCAGCTCCCGGGCCTGCGCCTCGGCCTCGGCGCGGGGCCGCCGGTGCACCCGCACCGGGGCGAGGGTGACGTTGTCCAGCACGCTCAGGTGCGGGAACAGGTTGTACGCCTGGAAGACCATCCCGATGCGCCGGCGCACCCGGTCGGGGTCGACCCGGGGGTCGGAGATGTCCTGGCCGTCCAGCTCGATCGTGCCGTCGTCCAGCTCTTCGAGCAGGTTGACGCAGCGCAGCAGCGTGGACTTGCCCGACCCGGACGCGCCGATCAGCGCCACCACCCGGTGCTCGTCGACGCTGAGGTCGAGCCCGTCGAGCACCACGTGACCGCCGAAGGTCTTGCGCAGCCCCCGGCACCGCAGCAGGCTCATCGTCGTCACCTTTCCTGCCGGCGGGCCGCGCGCAGCGTCACCCAGTCGGTGACGGCGATCAGCGGGATCGCGAGCAGCACGAACAGCGCCCCGGCCACGATGTACGGGGTGTAGTTGAACGTCTCGGCGGTGGCGATCTGCGCGGCGCGTACCGCGTCGATCGGCCCGGCGAGGGAGACCAGCCCGACGTCCTTCTGCAGCGCGACCACGTCGTTGAGCAGGGGCGGGGCCACCCGGCGGACGGCCTGCGGCAGCACCACGTGCCGCATCGTCTGCCGGTAGGTCAGCCCGAGCGACCGGGCCGCCGCGAGCTGGCTGGGGTGCACGGATTCGATGCCGGCCCGGAACACCTCGGCCAGGTAGCCGCCGTAGGTGAACACCAGCGCCAGCCCGCCGAGCACCAGCACCGGCGGCATGCCCTGCAACCGCAGGCCGGGCACGCCGAGGGTGAGCACGTACAGCACGATGATCAGGGGCAGGCCCCGGAACGTGTACGTGTAGCCCGCCGCGAGGGCCCGGACCGGGAAGAAGACCGGGCCCCGCAGCGTGCGCAGGATCGCCACGAGCAGACCGAGCAGCAGCGCGCCGGCCGCGCAGCAGACCAGCAGCCGCACGTTGAGCCAGAGCCCGGCGAGCACCTCGGGCAGCGCGTCCCGGGCGATCGCCGGGTCGGCGAAGGAGGCGCGGACCCGGTCCCAGCCGGGCGCGCCGGTGACCGCGACGACGAGCAGCGTGCCGAGCGCGGCCGTGGAGGCGGCGGCGACCAGCACGCTGGTGACGGTCTGCCGGCGGCGGTACGCCTGCCGCCGCCGCTGCGCCGCGGAGGGTTCGTGCGGTGCGAGGATCACTTCAGCTCGTACGCCCCCGCGACCTGGGTCAGCCACTTCTGCTCCAGCTTCTTGAGCGTGCCGTCGGCGGTGAGCTGGCCGACCGCGCCGCTGAGGCAGGGGGTGAGGGGCGAGTTGTGGTCCAGCAGCAGCCCGAACACCTCGGGCGTGCCGACCTGCGGCAGCTGCCCGACGACCGTCGCGTCGGTGATCTCCGCGCCGGTGATGTAGAAGGCGGTCGGCAGGTCCACCACGAGGCCGTCGATCTGCCCGTTCTGCAGCGCCTTCTTGGCGTCGTCGTTGCTGTTGTAGACCTGCGGCTTGGTCTTCGGCTTGATGACGTCGGTGATCGCCTGGTAGCTGGTGGTGCCGACCTGCGCGCCGAGCTTCGCGTCCCGCAGGTCGGCCAGCGTCGTCTTCCCGGCGATCTTCGCGGACTTCCGCGCGATCACGGCCTGCCGGACCAGGTAGTACGGCCCGGTGAAGTCGACGGCCTTCTTGCGCTCCTCGGTGATGGAGAACTGGTTGATGTCGAAGTCGAACTCCTTGGGGCCGGGGGCGACGGCGACGTCGAACTTCACCCGGGTCCAGGTGACGTCGGCGCGGGCGTACCCGAGCTTCTCGGCCACCGCATAGGCCACCGCGGCCTCGAAGCCCTCGCCGGTCTCCGGCTTGTTGCCGACGAACCACGGCGCGTACGCCGGCTCGTCGGTGGCGATGGTGAGCTTGCCCTGGGTCCGGGTGGGCAGCTTGTCCTTCAGGCAGTCCGGGCCGGCGGTGGCGGCGGGGGTGAGTGCGGTGACGGGGGTGGCGTCGTCCTGGGGCGCGCAGGCGGCCACCGCGACGAGGACGGTGCCGGCGGCGGCGAGCGCGACGGTACGGGAGCTGAGCATGGCGGACAGCGTAGAGCCATCGACGCCCGTCGCGCAGGTGCGTCCCGCCGCCGTGCTGCCGGATCCGGGCCGGTGGGACCGGCGGACCCGCCGCGCGCCGGGCCGGGCGGGTGCTGGAAGAATCGCACCCCGTGAAGACGTTCGAGGAGTTGTTCGCCGAGCTGCAGGCCAAGGCCGCTGCCGGCACCCCCGGCTCGGGCACGGTGGCCGCGCTGGAGAAGGGGGTGCACTTCATCGGCAAGAAGGTCGTCGAGGAGGCGGCCGAGTCGTGGATGGCGGCCGAGCACGAGGGCCCGGAGCGGGCGGCCGAGGAGATCTCCCAGCTGCTCTACCAGGCGCAGGTGCTGATGCTGGCCACCGGGCTGGAGCTGAAGGACGTCTACCGACATCTGTGAGTGCGCCGTCCGCTGATCATCTCCACCGATCGAGGGAGCACTCCGTCATGCTGCGTGTCGCCGTACCCAACAAGGGCGCCCTGGCCGAGAAGGCCGCCCAGATGCTGCGCGAGGCGGGCTACCGCCAGCGCACCGACCCCAAGGACCTGGTCTGCCCGGACGAGGCCAACGACATCGAGTTCTTCTACCTGCGGCCGAAGGACATCGCGACCTACGTCGGCTCGGGTGACCTCGACGTCGGCATCACCGGCCGGGACCTGCTGATCGACTCCGGCGCGCCCGCCGAGGAGGTGGTCGACCTGGCGTTCGGCCGGGCCACCTTCCGGTTCGCCGCCCGGCCGCAGGACGTCGCGGGCGTCCAGGAGCTGGGCGGGCACCGGATCGCCACCGCGTACCCGGGGCTGGTCGAGCGGTACCTCGCGGAACTCGGCATCAAGGCCGAGGTGATCCGGCTCGACGGCGCGGTGGAGAACGCCATCCGGCTCGGCGTCGCCGACGTCGTCGCCGACGTGGTGGAGACCGGCGCCACGCTGCGCCAGGCCGGGCTGGTCGTCTTCGGTGACCCGCTGCTGCGCTCCTCGGCGGTGCTGGTGCGCCGGGTCGACGCCCCCGAGCACCCGCAGGCCGCGCAGCTGCTGCGCCGGCTGCACGGGGTGCTGGTCGCCCGCCGCTACGTGATGCTCGCCTACGACGTGCCGGCCGGGCTGCTGGACCGGGCCAGCTCGCTGACCCCCGGCATCGAGTCGCCGACCGTCTCGCCCCTGCACCGCGAGGGCTGGGTGGCGGTGCAGGCGATGGTCCAGCGCGACGACGTGCACCGGATCATGGACGAGTTGTACGAGCTGGGCGCCCGCGCCATCCTGGTCACCAACATCCACGCCTGTCGGCTGTGAGGCCGCTGCCGCCGGCCGCCGCCCTCGCGACCGTGGTGCTGGGCGGGGCGGCGTCGGCGGCTCAGGCGGCGGGTAACGCGGTGCTGGGGGAGCGGGCCGGCGACCCGATCCTCGGCGCGCTGGCGAACAACCTCGGCGGCTGCCTGGTGGTCCTCGTCGGCCTGTCGGGCCTGCCGTCGACCCGGGCCGGGCTGGACGCGCTGCGCCGGGCCCGGCTGCCGTGGTGGTCGTACCTGGGCGGGCTCGGCGGGGCGGCGATCGTCACCGTCGCCACGTACGTCGTCCCGGTGCTCGGGATCGCGGTCTTCACCATCGCCCAGGTGGCCGGGGGCAGCCTCGGCGGGCTCGCGGCGGACCGGGCGGGCCTGGCCCCGCTGGGCCGGCTGCGGCTGACCGGGCCCCGGGTGGCCGGCGCGCTGCTCGGCGTCCTCGCCGTGGCCCTGGCCCAGCTCGGCCGGCCGGTCGGCGGCGTCGCGGTCGGCGGGGTGCTGATCGCCGTCGCGGGCGGGGCGGCGGTGGCCGTGCAGTCGGCCCTCAACGGGCGGGTGTCGGCGGCGGGCACCACCACCGCCGCGATCGCGGTCAACTTCGCCGTCGGCACCCCCGTCGTCGTGCTGGTGGCCGCGTTCGTCGGGGCCTTCTCCGGCCCGGCGCCGACCTGGCCGCACGAGTGGTTCCTCTATCTCGGCGGCCTGTACGGCGTCGGCATCGTCCTCGCCCTGATGCTCGGCGTGCGCGCCGTGGGGGTGCTGCGCACCGGGCTGGCCCTGGTCGCCGGGCAGCTCGGCGGCGCACTGCTGCTGGACGTGCTCCTGCCCGGCGGGGCCGGGCTGCGCTGGCCGGTGCTGGTCGGCGCGTTGCTGACCCTGCTGGCGGTGGTCGTCGCCGGCCGTGGCCCCGGCTTGCGGCGGGTCGGCGACACGGTGGGACCGCGCACCGGCCCCGCGCCGGTGGGTGGCAGACTGGGCGGGTGAGCGAAACCGCACCGGTGACCCTGCGTCCCCGCCGGATCCGGCTGGTCTGCTGGGCGTCGGCCGCCGCGCTGCTGGTCGTGTTCAGCCTGGTGGCCACGTCGCTGGCCGGCCCCACCGGCAACGGCTACGGCACCTTCCAGCGTGGCGACCAGCTCGCCATGGTCGGCCTGGGCGTCCTCGGGGCGCTCGGCATCCTGCTGTTCACCCGGCCCCGCGTCGAGGCCGATGCGCTGGGCGTGCGGGTGCGCAACGTGCTCGGCTCGTACGAGCTGCCCTGGGAGGTCGTGCGGGGGGTGCGCTTCGACCGGGGCGCGCCGTGGGCGAGCCTGGAGCTGCACGACGACGACCTGGTGCCGATGGTGGCGCTCCAGGCGGCCGACAAAGAGCTGGCGGTGGACGGCGTGCGCGCCCTGCGCCGGCTGCACCAGGCCCACCTCGCGGCGCTGGCCGAGGGCGCGGCCGGGCGCTGACCCGCCGCGCCGGGCCCGACGCCCGGTTTGGGGGCCGGCCCGGTGACGGTGTAGTGTTGCTGAGTCGACCAGACTGCCCCCGTGTCCCACGTGTGGGTGGTCCTGAAGCGGAGCGCCCTGCTCCCACCCGAGTCGCCCCAGTTGGTGGCCGGGTCCCGGTCACCGGTTCCGGGCACGTCCCGGTTTCGGATGCGCGATCCTGTGATCGTGCCGACCGGTCGAGCGGGCCCTGGCATGCGCCGGGGCCTTCTGCTTTCCGGGTCGGCCCCCGCCACGGGGGCCGCGGGAGTCGGCCACCGCAGAGCACTCGACTCGAGGAGGCCCCATCAGCGTCGAACCACGCGTGAACGAGCAGATCCGGGCACGTGAGGTCCGACTGGTCGGTCCCGAGGGTGAGCAGGTGGGCATCGTCCCGCTTGAGCGCGCCCTTCAGCTGGCCGCGGACGTCGACCTGGACCTGGTCGAGGTTGCGCCGATGGCGCGCCCGCCGGTGTGCAAGCTCATGGACTTCGGCAAGTTCAAGTACGAGAGCGCACTCAAGGCGCGCGAAGCGCGGCGTAACCAGCAGCAGACCGTCATCAAGGAAATGAAGCTCCGACCGAAGATCGACCCGCACGACTACGAGACCAAGAAGGGTCACGTGGTGCGGTTCCTCAAGGCCGGCGACAAGGTCAAGGTGACGATCATGTTCCGCGGTCGGGAGCAGAGCCGCCCGGAGCTGGGTTACCGGCTCCTGCGTCGCCTCGAGTCCGAGATCACGGAGCTGGGCTACGTGGAGGCCGCCCCGAAGCAGGACGGCCGAAACATGATCATGGTTCTCGCTCCGCACCGGGCCGTCAAGGCCTCCGCGGTCGCCGCCACGGCGTCCCGCGGCGCCGGCCGGGAGCGTCCCGCGGAGGAGTCCGCGGCGCCGGCGGTGGGCGAGACCCCGGCGGGCGAGACCGCAGCAGCCGGTGAGACCGGCACGACCGCCGACACCGGCGGTCAGTAACAGGGGAGAGACGTTCCACATGCCGAAGATGAAGAGCCACACGGGTATGGGCAAGCGGGTCAAGGTGACCGGCAAGGGCAAGATCGTCGCCGAGCAGGCCGGCAAGCGCCACCTGCTGGAGAAGAAGTCCTCCACCCGGACCCGTCGGCTGACCGGCACGGTCGAGCTGGCCAAGGCCGACACCAAGCGCATCAAGAAGCTGCTCGGCCGCTGACGCGCGCCACCTGAACCGAAGAAGGAGTTGAGATGGCACGCGTCAAGCGGGCTGTGAACGCCCAGAAGAAGCGTCGTACCCTGCTGGAGACCGCGAGCGGCTACCGCGGTCAGCGCTCCCGGCTCTACCGCAAGGCCAAGGAGCAGGTGCTGCACTCGATGCAGTACGCCTACCGGGACCGTCGCGACCGCAAGGGCGACTTCCGGCAGCTGTGGATCACCCGGATCAACGCGGGCGCCCGCGCCAACGGGATGACCTACAACCGGCTGATCCAGGGCCTGCGCCTGGCCGGCGTCGAGGTCGACCGCAAGATCCTCGCCGACCTGGCCGTCAACGACGCGGCGGCCTTCGCCGCGATCGTCGAGGTCGCCCGCGCCGCCGTGGCGGCCGAGGGCACCGGTGGCGCGGCGGCCCAGGCCGCCTGATCCGCCAGCACCCGACCGAGGCGCCTCCCGTGTCGTCCACGACGCGCGGCGGGCGCCTCGGTCGCGCTGTGGAGCCGCACACCATGCCCTTCACCCCGCGTACGCCCCGGGTCGTCGCCGCCCGCCGGCTGCACCGCCGCCGTGACCGCGACGCCACCGGCCGGTTCCTCGCCGAGGGCCCGCAGGCCGTCCGGGAGGCTTTGGCCCGCCCCGGCACGGTCGCCGAGCTGTTCGGCACCCCGGCCGCCCTCGACCGGCACGCCGACCTGGCCGCCCGCGCCGCCGCCGCCGACGTGCCGGTCTCCGACGTCACCGACGACGCCCTCGCCGCGCTCGCCGAGACCGTCGCGCCGCAGGGCCTCGTCGCCGTCTGCCGGCACCTCGACGTGCCGCTGTCCGAGGCCCTCGCCGCCGGCCCGCGCCTCGTGGCGGTGCTCGCCGAGATCCGCGACCCGGGCAACGCCGGCACGGTGCTGCGCACCGCCGACGCCGCCGGGGCCGGGGCGGTCGTCTTCGCCGGCG
This sequence comes from Micromonospora sp. DH13, assembly GCF_020873825.1. Taxonomy (NCBI): domain Bacteria; kingdom Bacillati; phylum Actinomycetota; class Actinomycetes; order Micromonosporales; family Micromonosporaceae; genus Micromonospora; species Micromonospora sp. DH13. Next base: position 30,884 of record NZ_JAHWGR010000034.1, on the reverse strand, counting down.
ACGCCGTCGACCCGTACAACGGCAAGTGCGTGCGGGCCTCCGCCGGCAGCCTCTTCCACGTCGACGTGGTCCGGGCCGGCGATCCCCTCGCGGTCGTCGCCGCGTTGCGCGCCGCCGGGCTGGCGGTCCTCGCCACCACGGGGTACGGCGACCGCGACCTCGACGACCTCGCCGACGCCGGGGCGCTGGCGACGCCGACCGCCTGGCTGTTCGGCTCCGAGGCGCACGGGCTGCCCGACGGGCTGACCGCCGCCGCCGACGCCCGGGTCCGGGTGCCCCTGCACGGGCGCGCCGAGAGCCTCAACCTGGCTGCGGCCGCCGCCGTGTGCCTGTACGCTTCAGCCAGAGCACTGCGCCGCCGCCCCTGACGGGTGCGGTGCGGCCGTCCAGCAGGGAGTCGCCCGAGATGATGAACGCGCCACGGCGTTCGTTTAGCCAGCCCGCCGGTGTCGGCGGGCGGCGGGCCTGACCCTTCCCCTGCACGAACTCCCCACCGGCGGGCTGCGGCGAAGCCGCGCGTCCGTAGACTCGCCTCGCCGCCCGCGCAGGGCCGGCGCCGCCGTGAGGAGTGCCCGTACGCCATGACCTACCGCAACGATCCGTACGACCCGAAGCAGGTCGCCCTGCTCGACCCGGACGCCCTGGCCGGTGCCGTGGCCGACGCCGAGCAGGCGTTCGCCGCCGCCGCCGACCCGGACGCGCTGACCGCGCTGCGCCCCGCGCACCTCGGTGACCGGTCCCCGGTCGCCCTGGCCCGCCGGGAGATCGGCGCCCTGCCGCCGGCCGCGAAGGCCGACGCCGGCAAGCGGGTCAACGAGGCCCGCCGCGCGATCGAGGCCGCCTACGCCGCCCGCGCCGAGATCCTCGACCGCGAGCAGGCGCAGCGGGTGCTGGCCACCGAGCGGGTCGACGTCACCCTGCCCTACGACCGCCGCCCGCGCGGCGCCCGGCACCCGCTGAGCACCCTGATGGAGCAGATCAGCGACCTGTTCGTCGGGATGGGCTACGAGGTGGCCGAGGGGCCCGAGGTCGAGCTGGAGTGGACCAACTTCGACGCCCTCAACATCCCCGTCGACCACCCGGCGCGGGGTCTGATGGACACCTTCCACATCGCCCCGCCGGCCGGCGCGGACAGCTCCGGGCTGGTGCTGCGCACCCACACCTCCCCGGTGCAGGCGCGCACCATGCTGGCCCGCAAGCCGCCGATCTACGTCGTCGTGCCCGGCCGGGTCTACCGCACCGACGAGCTGGACGCCACCCACGCGCCCGTCTTCCACCAGGTCGAGGGCCTCGTGGTCGACAAGGGCATCACGATGGCCCACCTGCGCGGCACCCTCGACCACTTCGCCCGCGCCATGTTCGGCGAGGGCGCGAAGACCCGCTGGCGGCCGCACTACTTCCCGTTCACCGAGCCGTCGGCCGAGTTCGACGTGTGGTTCCCCGAGCACCGCGACGGGCCGCGCTGGGTCGAGTGGGGCGGCTGCGGCATGGTCAACCCCCGGGTGCTGCGCGCCTGCGGGATCGACCCGGAGGTCTACTCCGGATTCGCGTTCGGCATGGGCATCGACCGCACCGTGATGTTCCGCCACGGGGTCAGCGACATGCGGGACATGGCCGAGGGCGACGTGCGGTTCACCCGCGCGTTCGGGGCCGGGGCGTAGACGGTGCGGGCACGAGACAACGAGACGGTGGTCTGAGAGTCATGCGAGTTTCTGTCAGCTGGCTGCGGGAGTACCTCGACCTCCCCGCCGACCTGCCCGCCGCCGACCTGGAGCAGGCGCTGGTCGACCTCGGCATCGAGGTCGAGTCGATCGTGGACCTGCGGTCGACGGTCACCGGCGCGCTCGTCGTCGGCGAGGTCCTCGACATCGAGGAACTGACCGGCTTCAAGAAGCCGATCCGGTTCTGCCGGGTCGACGTGGGCGCCGCCAACGGCACCGGCGAGCCGCAGGAGATCGTCTGCGGGGCGCGCAACTTCGCCCCCGGCGACCGGGTCGTGGTGATCCTCCCCGGCGGCGTGCTGCCCGGCGGCTTCGCCATCGGCGCGCGCAAGACGTACGGGCGCAACTCCCACGGCATGATCTGCTCCGCCAAGGAGCTGGGCCTGGGCGACGACCACTCGGGCATCATCGTGCTGCCCGAGGACACCCCCGCCAAGCCCGGCGACGACGCCCGCCCGGTCGTCGGCCTCGACGACGTGGTCGTCGAGGTGGAGATCACCCCCGACCGGGGGTACGCGCTCAGCGTCCGGGGCATCGCCCGGGAGTTGGCCCACGCCCTCGGCGTGCCGTTCCGCGACCCGGGTCTGGCCCCGGCCCCCGGCGCGACGGCCGAGCCGGCGTACCCGGTGGAGGTCCGCGACACCGTCGGCTGCGACCGGTTCGCCGCCCGGATGGTGCGCGGCATCGACCCGACCGCGCAGACGCCCGGCTGGATGCGGCAGCGGCTCACCGTCGCCGGGGTGCGCAGCATCTCGCTGCCGGTCGACATCACCAACTACGTGATGCTCGAACTGGGCCAGCCGATGCACGCCTTCGACGCCGCCCGGATCACCGGCACCCTCGTGGTGCGCCGCGCCGCGGCGGGGGAGAAGGTCACCACCCTGGACGGGGTGGCCCGCACCCTCACCGCCGAGGACATGGTCATCTGCGACGACACCGGCCCGGTCTCGCTCGCCGCCGTGATGGGCGGCGAGACCAGCGAGGTCGTCGCGTCCACCACCGACGTGCTCTTCGAGGCCGCCCACTGGGACCCGGTGATGGTGGGCCGCACCGCCCGCCGGCACAAGCTGTTCAGCGAGGCGGCGAAGCGCTGGGAGCGGGGCGTCGACCCCGCCCTGCCGCTGGTCGCCATCGAGCGGGCCGTCGGGCTGCTCACCGCCCACGCGGGCGGCACCGCCGGGGCCGAGATCCTCGACCTCGACCACGTCCGGCCGCGTACCCCGGTCAGCCTGCCGGTGGACCTGCCGGGCCGGCGGGTCGGCGTCGCCTACTCCCCGGAGCGGGTGGTCTCCCTGCTGGAGCAGGTCGGCTGCCACGTCACCCGGGGCGTCGACCGGCTCGGCGAGGACCCGGGCACGGCCGGCGTGCCGGCCGGCGGCGCGGACGTGCTCACCGTCGTCCCGCCGAGCTGGCGTCCGGACCTCACCGACCCGGCCGACCTGGTCGAGGAGGTGGTCCGCCTCGACGGGTACGACCGGGTGCCGTCGGTGCTGCCCACCGCGCCCCCCGGGCGGGGCCTGACCTGGCAGCAGCGCCGCCGCCGGGCGGTGGCCCGCTCGCTGGCCGAACGCGGCTACGTGGAGGTGCTGGCCCACCCGTTCGTCGCCGGTTCGCTGGCCGACCTGCTCGGGTTGCCCGCCGACGACCCGCGCCGGGCGGCGGTGCGGGTGGCCAACCCGCTGTCGGAGGAGGAGCCGCTGCTGCGCACCACGCTGCTCGGCCCGCTGCTCGGCATCCTCAGGCGCAACCTCGGCCGGGGCCACCGCGACCTGGCCCTCTACGAGATCGGTGCGGTCTTCCACCCGCGCCCGGGCGTCGGCGCCCCGCCCGCCATGGGCGTGGACCGGCGGCCCACCGACGCCGAGTTCGCCGCCGCCGACGCGGTCGTGCCCGACCAGCCCCGGCACGTCGCCGTGGTGCTGACCGGGGACGTCGAGCCGGCCGGCTGGTGGGGCGCGGGTCGCCCGGCCGGCTGGGCGGACGCCGTCGAGGCCGGCCGGGCGGTGCTCGCCGCGGCCGACCTGCCCGCCGACCGGATCGAGGTGCGCGCCGCCGAGCACGCCCCCTGGCACCCCGGCCGCTGCGCCGAGCTGCTCGTGGACGGGGTCGTGGTCGGGCACGCCGGTGAGCTGCACCCGGCGGTGCTGGCCGCGCTGGAGCTGCCGAAGCGCACCAGCGCCATGGAGCTGGACCTCGACGCGCTCCCGGCCGCCCCGGTCGCCCCGGCCCCGACGATCTCCGGCTTCCCGCCGGCCCTGATCGACGTGGCCCTCGTGGTCGACGAGCGGGTGCCGGCGGCGCAGGTGCAGCAGGCCCTCGTCGAGGGCGCGGGCGAGCTGCTGGAGGGCGTGCGGCTGTTCGACGTCTACGCCTCCGAGCAGCTCGGGGCGGGGCGGCGGTCGCTGGCGTACAAGCTGACGTTCCGTGCCCCCGACCGCACCCTGACGGTCGAGGAGGCGGTGGCGGCCCGTGACGCGGCGGTGGCCCGCGCGGCCGAACGCTTCGGCGCCACCCTCCGCGGCGCCTGAGGTGCAAGCAGGGGCCCCCTCTTAACGCTTTCCGTATAGGAAGGGGCCCCTGCCAACCGCCGCTGCCCGGGCCCGGTGGGCCGTCAGTGCTCCTCGGCGTCCAGTCCGCCGAGGGCGCGCAGCCGGGGCAGGTCGCGTACGGTGATGCGCCGGTAGTCGGTGTCCACCAGGCCGTCGGCCCGCAGCTCGCGCAGCGTCTTCTGGATGGACGTCTCCGCCGCCCCGCAGATCGTGGCCAGCTCCGGCTGGGTGAGCCGGACGTCGATGACCACCCCGTCGCGGCTGCGCCGGCCGTGCGTGCGGCACAGCTCGGCGATCACCCGGGCCACCCGGATCTTCACCGCGTACGAGGTGAAGTCGATCCGGCGGCGGTTGGACCAGCGCAGCCGGTCGGACACCATCGCCGCCAGTTCGAGGGCGGCCTGCGGGTGCGCCCGCAGGAACTGGTTGAACCGGTCCCGGGAGATGACGCTGTAGACGGTGGGCCCGCAGGTGGTGACCGTCGCCGAGCGGGGCTTGTCGTTGAGGGCCGACATCTCGCCCATCAGGTCCCCGCCGACGCGCAGCGACAGCAGCGCGGCCCGCCCGTCGGGCACACTGGCCGTCACCTTCGTCAGCCCCTCCTCCAGCAGCACCAGGTGCGACTCGCGGACCCCCTCGTGGATCAGGATCTGTCCGGCCGGCACCTGGCGTCGTACGCCCAGGTCGAGCAGCGCGGTGCGGGCCGGCGGCTCCAGCCGCCGCAGGAAGGTGCCGTACGGCCACTCGGCCCGGGGCGGTTCGTGGTGTCGCATCGACGACCTCGCACTCCTTGTCCGACGGAAACCGTCGAAGCGTAGCCGCCCCTGCGCGTAGCGCGAGGCCCTCGCGCGGATCAGGGCGACCGCCACGGTCTGGAGGGCCACCACCACGAGTGCCTCGACCGGCGACCAGCCGGCGGCCAGCAGGAGTTCGGTCACGTCCGTCATGCGTCCAGCACACCCGACCCGGCCCGCCCGGATACCGGATCCGAGAGGGATGACCGGTGCCGGACAGATTCCGCGGAAGCCGTACTTATACGGGGTCCCGGCCGGCCGCCGCCGTTTCGATGTTCCGGGCGGCCCGCCCGACGGGGGCGGGCCGGTGACGAAGGGCGGCACGGCGATGGACCATCCCGAGCGACGACTGCTGATCTCCGTGGACATGGAGAGTTACAGCCGGCGCGGGAACATCCTGCAGTACGAGGCGCAGCAGGCGTTCCGCGAACTGCTGCAGGCCGCCGCCGGGGCCGTCGGGCTGGACCGGGTGACCTGGAGCACCCAGCGGGCCGGCGACGGGGAACTCGCGATCCTGCCGCGCGACGTCTCGGAGTCGCGGGTGATCGGCCGGTTCGTGCCCGAGCTGAACCGGCGGCTGCGGGCGTACAACAGCAGTCGGCTGCCGGCGGCGCGGGTGCGGCTGCGGATCGCCGTCCACCAGGGACTCGTGCACCTCGACGGGGCGAACGGCTTTCCCGGCAACGCCGTGGTGTTCGTCAGCCGGCTGTGCGACGCCGACCCCGTCCGGCGGGCGCTGGCGGCGTTTCCCGACGCGGGCGTCGCCCTGGTGGTCTCCACCGACATCTACCGCGACGTGGTGTCCGAATACCCGGAGGAGATGCGGCCCGAGCGCTTCCGCCGGGTGCGGATCAGCAAGCCCGACAAGGGCTTCGACGAGTACGCCTGGCTCTGCGTCGTGGACGAGGACCTGTCGACGGTGCCGGCGCCGACCGGGGAGGAGCCGGACGGTCCCGAGGGTGGCGCCGGAAGTCCGGCGGTCCCATCGCGGGGTCCGGTCCGCCCCGACTTCGGCCAGGCGCACCCGGGCGGCGGCATCAGCGTCGGCGACGTCCGGGTGCGCGGGCAGAACGCGATCGGCCCGGGGGCCACGGCGATCGGCTCGGTCGGCCGGGACGCGATCCTCGGCGGGGGCGACCGGTGAGCGGGCCGCCGGCCTGGTCCGTGCCCCGGCACGGCGGGCACGACGCCGATCCGGGCGGTTCGGTGGCGGACCCCGAGGGGGTCCCGGGGGAGCCGCCCGGCGGCGCGACCCCTCCGGACGCCGACGGTGGGTGGGCGGGTCCCGGCGGCCCGGTGAGCCCACAGCAGGCAGAGCCGGCGGAACCACCCGTGGATCGGGTGCCGGACGAGGAGCCCGACGACGTGCTGGCCGACGAGCCGGAGGAGACGCCGGACCCCGGGGAGATCCTCGCCCGGCTCGCGTCCCTGCTCGGGCCCTCGTCGGCGATCGGCGTCGGCGACGTGTGGGTGCGGGGCCAGAACGCCACCGGGCCCGGGTCGGCGGCCATCGGCACGCTCAACATCACGACGACGCGGACGGACGGCAGCGGCCGGACCTGGGCCGAGACCCTCACCGGGACCTGGGTGCGGCAGTTGGCCGACGGCTATGCCCCCACGCCGAGCGACCCGCAGCTCGACCGGTATCTCAAGCAGCATCACCTGGTCTGCCTGTCGGGTGCCGCCGGCACCGGTCGACACGCCGCCGCGTGCCTGTCCTCGGCCCGCCGGCACGGTTTCGACCGGGTGGCGGTGCTGCACGCGGAGCAGCCGGGCGACCTGCTGCTGCCGGAAGCCCCGTGGCGCGACGGACACGGCCACGTGTGGCGGCTCACCGGGACGGCCGCGCGGGACCTGGACGGGATGGCCCTGGTCGGGCTGGCCGCCCGGGCCGCGGCGAGGGGCGCCACGCTGGTGCTAGTCGGCGACTTCGACCACCGCGACCAGGAGCTGGCCGGCCACCTGGTGGAGCACCGGCCGGCCGCCCCCGTCGACGTGTTCCGGGCCCAGCTGCGCCGCCAGTTGCGGGGCCGCTGCGTCGGCTGGTGCGCCACCGGCTGCGTCGGTGACTGCGTCGACGGCTACGTCGAGGACGAGTGCGTCGGCAACCCGCTGCTGGCGGCGCACCTGGCCGCCGGTCCCCGGACCGGTGAGGTGGTCCGCCTGGCGGAGCTGCTGGCCCGCACCGCGCCCCGGGGCGCGCAGCTCACCGAGCGGCTGGAGCGCCTGCTTCCGCGCCAGCTCCGGGAGCGGGCGGCCCGCGTCCTCGCCGCCGCCGACGGCGGCGACACGCCCGCCTGGGGCGTCGACCGGCGGCGCGCGTTCCGGCTGGCCTGCGCGGTGCTGGCCGGGCAGCCGGTGGCCGAGATCCACGCCGCGGCCGGGGCGCTGGCCGCGCCGGGGCTGGCCGGTGTCGGGCTGGAGCCGGCCCCGGACCCGGGCGGCGTCCCGGGCCCGCCGGGCGCGGGCGCGGTGCCGGGCTTCCCGTTCGCCGGTGCCCCGCTCGCACCACCCACCGGCCGGTCGGGCGGGGCGCTCGACGCGCTGCTCGGCCCGGTCCTGCGGGAGGCGGTGCTGGTGGTCGACGACGACCGGGTGCCGGGCGGGCGGCGCATCGAGTTCGCCCCGGGCAACGAACCGCTGCGGCGCAGCCTGCTGGAGGTCGCCTGGGCGGACTGGTGGCTGCCGGAGCAGCTGCTCGGCTGGCTGGGCGGCCTCGTGCGGGACGGCACGCCCGGGGTCCGGCAGGCCGCCGCCGGGGCGGTCGGCTGGTCGGCGGCGCACGGGGTGCACGCCGCGCTGCGCGTGGTGGACCAGCTCGCCCGGGAGCGCCGGGCCGGGGTCCGGCAGGCCGCCGCCATCGCGCTGGTCGGCATGGCCATGCAGCCGGAGCTGCGCCAGCGGGTCCGGATCGAACTGGACCGGTGGGCGGCCGGCGGGGCGGCGCACCTGCGCGACACCGTCGCGCGGGCGTACGCGCTGGGCCTGGCCCGGCTCTGGCCGGAGACCGCCCTGGCGCAGCTGCGCCGGGTCGCCGAGGCGCGCATGCAGCGGCGGAACAACTCGGTGGTACGCGGCCTGGTCGAGGTGTACGCCTGCGGCCATGCGGCCAGCGTGCTGCCGGCGCTGGCGCAGTGGGCCGTCGACGAGGACGAGCCGGAGGTGCGGCTGCACGCCGGGCGGGCGCTGCGGGTGCTCGCCGACCGGTGGGCCCCCGCCCCCCGGGAACGCTGGCCGGAGCTGCTCGACCTGGCCCGCGTCGGCACGGTGCGGATGGCGGACCTGGCCACCTGCTGGGCGACGGCGCTCAGCTTGCCGGGGACCGCGTACCGCGCGTGGCGGACGCTCGGCTTCTGGCTCAGCCGGGCCGAGGGACACCCCGAGGTGGCCGCCGGCTGCCTGCGCCTGATCGGCCTGGTGGTGCAGGGGCGGGAGCCGCTGCGCCGCCGGCTGGACCACCAGCTCCGGCACGTCTGGGGCCCTCTGATGCGCGACAACACCCTGCTGCACGACGTACGACGCCTGATCGACGAGGACCACGCATGAGCACTCGGTACATTCCCCGCCCGTCGCAGCGGCGGCGCTGGTGGCAGATCCTGCTCTCGCTGTTCGGGCCGGCGCCCGTGAGCCCCCCGCCCGCGCCGCCCCTACCGCCGCCGGCACCCCCGCAGGCGGCCACCTACCGCCTGGACGCGCCGCAGCCGATCCTGGTGCCGGCGCGCGGGGACGCGTTCGACTTCCGCCTGTTCGCCGTCTACAGCTGGCGGGCGCAAAGCATGAGCCCCGCAGCGTTGCGCCAGCGCGCGGAGAGCTACCTCGCCTGGGCCGACGGGATCGTCCGGGAGCGGGCCGTCGACCTGGCCCGGGCGCACGAGCCGCACCGTTCGCACGAGCTGGAGCGGGCCCTGAACAACCTGCTGCTGGGCCAGCGTTGGCCCCGGGACGAGAGCCAGCCGTACTTCACCGTGCAGGTGCGGGTGAGCCCGGACGAGCGGGTGCGCGAGCGGCTGCGCCCGTACTGGGAGGAGCGGATCAGGCTGGAGTGCGACCACGAGCTGCAGCAGCTGCGGGCCCGCCACACCGACGAGCTGACCCGCCGGTGGTGCGAGGTGCTGCGGGCGCTGGAGGACGACCCGGTCACCGCGCACGCCGCCCGCCTGGCGGGGGAGCAGTTCGCCGAGGTCTTCCGCCGTTACGTCACCGAGCGCCGGGAGGCGGTGCCGGAGCTGCTGGACCTGCTGCGGGAGGCGGTACGCGGGCACACCGACCTCGGTCTGGGCCCGTCGGAGTACACCGAGGCGTGGGACGCTGCGCTGCGTACGTACCAGCGGCAGCACGGCATCGACCAGCGGGCCAACTGACCGGCTCCCTTCCCGGCGCTCCCCCGTCGGGAAGGGAGCCCCCGGGCCGTGGCGGTCGCCCTCTCATGCCCATGCAGTGGGGTGTATGACCTTGCGATGCGGCGTAATGAGCGGGTAACCTTCTCTGCATAGTCATGCGGAGGTTAGAATGGGTATCCGAGTTGCGGTCGCCGGGGCGAGCGGCTACGCCGGGGGCGAGCTGCTGCGCCTGATCGCCGGCCACCCCGAGCTCGACCTGGTCACCGCCACCGCGCACAGCCAGGCCGGCGCGCCGGTCACCGCCGTACACCCGCAGCTCGCCGGGCTGGACCTGGTGTTCGCGGTGACCGAACCGGCGGCCCTGGCCGACGCGGACCTGGTCTTCCTGGCCCTGCCGCACGGCGAGTCGGCGGCCCTGGCCGCCGCCCTGCCGGAGTCGGTCCGGGTCGTCGACCTGGGCGCGGACCACCGGCTGCGCGACGCCGCCGCCTGGTCACGGTACTACGGCGGCGAGCACGCGGGGGCCTGGGTCTACGGCCTGCCCGAGCTGCCCGGCCAGCGCGCGCGCATCGCCGCCGCGACCCGGGTCGCCAACACCGGCTGCTACGCCGCGGCCATCACCCTCGCGCTCGCCCCGCTGGTCGCCGCCGGCGCGGTCGCCCCCGCCGACGTGGTGGTGGTCGCCGCCTCCGGCACCTCCGGCGCGGGCCGGGCCGCCAAGGCGCACCTGCTCGGCAGCGAGGTGATGGGCGACCTGTCGCCGTACAAGGTCGGCGCGCACCAGCACGTGCCGGAGATCAGGCAGGCCACCGGCGCGACCAGCCTGTCCCTCACCCCCGTGCTCGCGCCGATGCCGCGCGGCATCCTCGCCACGGTCACCGCCGTGCCGACCGGCGACGCCGACCCCCGGGCGGTCCTTGCGGCGGCGTACGCGGACTCGGCGTTCGTGCACGTGCTGCCCGAGGGGACGTGGCCGCACACCGCCGCCACCCTCGGCGCCAACTCCTGCCACCTCCAGGCGACCGTCGACGTCGACTCCGGCCGGGTGATCGTGGTCAGTGCCATCGACAACCTCGGCAAGGGCGCCGCCGGCCAGGCCGTGCAGTGCGCCAACCTGATGCTCGGGCTCCCCGAGACCACCGGCCTGTCCACCTACGGAGTAACCCCATGACCGTCACCACCCCCCGGGGGTTCCGGGCGGCCGGCGTGGCCGCCGGCCTCAAGAGCGGCGCCGCCGCCGACGTCGCCCTCGTCGTCAACGACGGCCCCGACGCCGGGATCGCCGGGGTCTTCACCGCCAACCGGGTCAAGGCCGCCCCCGTGCTCTGGACCCGGCAGGTCGTCCGGGGCGGGGTGGCCCGGGCCGTGATCCTCAACTCCGGCGGCGCGAACGCCTGCACCGGCCCGGCCGGCTTCCAGGACACCCACGCCACCGCCGAGCACACCGCCGCCGCGCTCACCTCGGCCAGCCCCCGGCTGCGGCTCGGGGCCGGCGACGTGGCCGTCTGCTCCACCGGCCTGATCGGCGAGCGGCTGCCGATGGACAAGCTGCTGCCCGGCGTACGCGCGGCGATCCGCGCCCTGTCCCGCGACGGCGGCGCGGCGGCGGCCGAGGCGATCATGACCACCGACACCCGGCCGAAGACCACCGTGGCGGCCGGCGGCGGCTGGACCGTCGGCGGGATGGCCAAGGGCGCCGGCATGCTGGCCCCGGCCATGGCGACCATGCTGTGCGTGCTCACCACCGACGCGGTGGCCGGGCCGGCGGCGCTCGACGCCGCGCTGCGCGCCGCCTGCCGGGTCACCTTCGACCGGGTCGACTCCGACGGCTGCATGTCCACCAACGACACGGTGCTGCTGCTGTCCAGCGGCGCGTCCGGCGTCGAGCCCACCGAGGCCGAGCTGACGGCGGCGGTCACCGCCGCCTGCCACGACCTGGCCCAGCAGCTGGTCGCCGACGCGGAGGGCGCCACCAAGCAGATCGCCATCGAGGTCGTCGGCGCGGCCGACGAGGACGACGCCGTCGAGGTGGGCCGGTCGGTGGCCCGCAACAACCTGGTCAAGACGGCGCTGTTCGGCAACGACCCGAACTGGGGCCGCATCCTCGCCGCCGTCGGCACCACCGCCGCCGCATTCGAGCCGGACGCCCTCGACGTCGCCGTCAACGGCGTCTGGGTGTGCCGCTCCGGCGCCGCCGCCGAGGACCGGTCCAAGGTGGACCTCACCGGGCGCGACGTCACCATCCGCATCGACCTGCACGCCGGAGGGGCCCAGGCCACCGTGTGGACCAACGACCTGTCGCACGCGTACGTGCACGAGAACTCGGCGTACTCGACGTGAGCGCCGTCGACGACCTCGCCCGGGCCCAGGCCCGGGCCGAGACGCTGATCGAGGCGCTGCCCTGGCTGGCCCGCCTGTCCGGGGCCACCCTCGTGGTCAAGTACGGCGGCAACGCCATGATCGACCCCGAGCTGCAGCGGGCCTTCGCCGCCGACATGGTCTTCCTGCGCTACGTCGGCATCAAGCCGGTCGTCGTGCACGGCGGCGGCCCGCAGATCTCGGCCATGCTCGGCCGGCTCGGCATCGACAGCGAGTTCCGCGGCGGCCTGCGCGTCACCACCCCCGAGGCGATGGACGTGGTCCGCATGGTGCTCGTCGGCCAGGTCGGCCGGGAACTGGTCGGGCTGATCAACGCGCACGGCCCGTTCGCCGTCGGCCTCTCCGGCGAGGACGCCGGCCTGTTCACCGCCGTGCGCCGCCCCGCATACGTGGACGGGGAGCCCGTCGACGTCGGCCAGGTCGGCGACGTCGAGTCGGTGAACACGTCGGCGGTGACCGACCTGATCGCGGCCGGCCGCATCCCGGTGATCTCGACCGTCGCGCCGGACGCCGACGGGGTGCTGCACAACCTCAACGCCGACACGGCCGCCGCCGCCCTGGCGATCGCCCTCGGGGCCCGCAAGCTGGTCGTCCTCACCGACGTGCCGGGCCTCTACGCCAACTGGCCGGACACCGACAGCCTGGTCAGCGAGATCACCGCCGACGAGCTGGCGGAGCTGCTGCCGTCCCTGCAGTCGGGGATGGTCCCCAAGATGGAGGCGTGCCTGCGGGCGGTGCGCGGCGGGGTGCCCGCCGCGCACGTCGTCGACGGCCGGGTCGCCCACTCCACACTGCTTGAGGTCTTCACCTCGGAAGGATTCGGCACAATGGTGATCCCGTCGTGAGCACGCTGGTGGAGCGCTGGCGGCAGTCGCTGATGGACAACTACGGCACGCCGCCGCTGGCGCTGGTCTCCGGCTCCGGCGCGGTCGTGGTCGACGACGCCGGCCGTGAGTACGTCGACCTGCTCGGCGGCATCGCCGTCAACGCCCTCGGCCACGCCCACCCGGCCGTGGTGGCCGCCGTCTCCAGGCAGGTCGCCACCCTCGGGCACGTGTCCAACCTGTTCGTCGCCGAGCCGCCGGTGGCCCTCGCCGAGCTGCTGCTGGCCCTCGCCGGCCGTCCCGGACGGGTGTTCTTCGCCAACTCCGGCGCGGAGGCCAACGAGACCGCGTTCAAGCTGTCCCGGCTCACCGGCCGCTCGCACGTGGTCGCCACGGTCGGCGGGTTCCACGGCCGCACCATGGGCGCGCTCGCGCTCACCGGGCAGCCCGCCAAGGCGGATCCGTTCCGCCCGCTGCCCGGCGACGTCACCCACGTCCCGTACGGTGACGCGGCCGCCCTCGCCGACGCGGTGACCGACGCGACGGCCATGGTCATCCTGGAGCCGGTGCAGGGCGAGAACGGCGTCGTCGTCCCGCCCCCCGGCTATCTCGCGGAGGCCCGGCGGATCACCGCCCGGCACGGCGCGCTGCTGGTGCTCGACGAGGTGCAGACCGGCGTCGGCCGCACCGGGCACTGGTTCGCCCACCAGGCCGAGGGCGTCGAACCCGACATCGTCACCCTCGCCAAGGGCCTCGGCGGCGGCCTGCCGATCGGCGCCTGCCTGGCCTTCGGCCCCGCCGCCGACCTGCTGCGCCCCGGCTCCCACGGCACCACCTTCGGCGGTAACCCGGTCAGCTGCGCCGCCGCCCTCGCGGTGGTGTCCACCATCGCCAGCGAGGGGCTGCTCGACCACGTCAAGCGGGTCGGCGAGCGGCTGCGCCGGGGCGTCGAGGCGCTCGGCCACCCCCTCGTCGCGCAGGTGCGCGGCGCGGGCCTGCTGCTCGGCATCGTGCTCACCGCCGACGCCGCCGGCCCCCTCGCGGCGGCCCTGCGTGACGCCGGGTTCCTGGTCAACCCGGTGCAGCCGGGCGTGATCCGGCTCGCCCCGCCGCTCATCCTCACCGTCGAGCAGGCCGACGCGTTCCTGGCCGCCCTCCCCGCCGCCCTCGACACCGCCACCCCGGAGGCCACCCCATGACCCGCCACCTGCTGCGCGACGACGACCTCTCGCCCGCCGAGCAGGCCACCGTGCTCGACCTCGCCGCCCGGATGAAGGCCGAACGGTTCGCCCACAAGCCGCTGGCCGGGCCGAGGTCGGTGGCGGTGCTGTTCGACAAGCAGAGCCTGCGCACCCGGATCTCCTTCGACGCCGGCATCGCCGAGCTGGGCGGCCACCCCCTCGTGGTGGACACGCAGGTCACCCACTTCGGCCGGGGTGAGACCCTCGCCGACGCCGGCCGGGTGCTGTCCCGCTACGTGGCCGCGATCGTGCTGCGCACCCACGGCGACGACCGGATCGCCGAGGTCGCCGCCGGGGCCAGCGTCCCGGTGATCAACGCCCTCACCGACGGCTTCCACCCCTGCCAGCTCCTCGCCGACCTGCTCACCGTCCGCGAGCGGTGCGGCGGCACCCACGGCCGGACCCTGGCGTACGTGGGGGACGCGGCGAACAACATGGCCCAGTCGTACCTGCTGGCCGGGGCGACCGCCGGCATGCACGTGCGCGTCGCCGGCCCCGACGGGTTCGACCCCGACCCCGAGGTGGTGGCCCGCGCGGAGAAGATCGCCGCCGGCACCGGCGGGTCGGTGCGCGTGCTGCGCGACCCCGTCGCCGCCGCCCGCGACGCCGACGTGCTGGCCACCGACACGTGGACCTCGATGGGGCAGGAGGACGACGGGCTGGACCGGATCACCCCGTTCCTGCCGTACCAGGTCAACGCGGAGCTGCTCGCGCACGCCGCGCCGGGCGCGATCGTGCTGCACTGCCTGCCGGCGCACCGGGGCGAGGAGATCACCGACGAGGTGCTCGACGGCCCCGCCAGCGCCGTGTTCGACCAGGCGGAGAACCGGCTGCACGCGCAGAAGGCCGTGCTGACCTACCTGCTGGAGCAGTCGGCATGACCGCGCCGCTGACCCGCGCCGCCCGGCACGCCCGCATCGTCGAGCTGATCCGCGACAAGGCGGTCCGCTCGCAGACCGAGCTGGCCGACCTGCTCGCCGGCGACGGCGTCGCCGTCACCCAGGCCACCCTGTCGCGGGACCTCAAGGAACTCGGCGCGGTCACCGCCCGCGGCGGCGACGGACGCCCCGTGTACGTCATCCCGGAGGACGGCCACCGGCCCCTGCGTGACGCCGAGGCCGCCCCGGCGCGGCTGATCCGGCTGCTGCGGGAGCTGCTCAACGAGGTCGACTCCAGCGGCAACATCGCCGTGCTGCGCACCCCGCCGGGCGCAGCCCAATACCTGGCCAGCGCGTTGGACCGGGCGGGCCTGCCCGAGGTCGTCGGCACCATCGCCGGCGACGACACGATCCTCGTGGTGGCCCGCGAGGCCGTCGGCGGGGCCGCGCTGGGCGAGAAGCTCGCCGCGTGGTCCCGCCGCGAGGAGAGCGCGGAAGGGAACACCACACCATGACCGAGCGGATCGTCCTCGCGTACTCCGGAGGGTTGGACACCTCCGTCGCGATCCCCTACCTGGCCGAGCAGACCGGCGCCGAGATCGTCGCCGTCGCGGTGGACGTCGGGCAGGGCGGCGAGAACCTCGACGTGATCCGGCAGCGCGCCCTGGACTGCGGGGCCGTCGAGTCGGAGGTGGTCGACGCGCGCGACGAGTTCGCCGCCGACTACTGCCTGCCGGCGCTGCGCGCCAACGCCCTCTACATGGACCGCTACCCGCTGGTCTCCGCGCTGTCCCGGCCGCTGATCGTCAAGCACCTCGTCGCCGCCGCCCGCCGGCACGGCGGGACGATCGTGTCGCACGGCTGCACCGGCAAGGGCAACGACCAGGTGCGCTTCGAGGTCGGGCTCGGCGCGCTCGCCCCCGACCTGAAGATCATCGCCCCGGCCCGGGACTTCGCGTGGACCAGGGACAAGGCGATCGCCTTCGCCGAGGAGAAGGGCCTGCCGATCGACGTGTCGGCGAAGTCGCCGTACTCCGTCGACCAGAACCTGTGGGGCCGGGCCGTGGAGACCGGGTTTCTGGAGGACATCTGGACCGCTCCGGTCGAGGACCTGTACGCGTACACGGCCGACCCGGCGCAGGAGCGCGACCCCGACGAGGTCGTCGTCACGTTCGACGCCGGCGTGCCGGTGGCGATCGACGGCGAGACCGTCACCCCGTACCAGGCGATCCTGGAGTTGAACCGGCGGGCCGGCGCGCAGGGCGTCGGCCGGCTCGACATGGTCGAGGACCGCCTCGTCGGCATCAAGAGCCGCGAGGTGTACGAGGCCCCCGGCGCGATCGCGCTGATCACCGCCCACCAGGAGCTGGAGGCGGTCACCGTCGAACGCGACCTCGCCCGGTTCAAGCGGGGCGTCGACCAGCGCTGGGGGGAACTGGTCTACGACGGCCTGTGGTTCTCCCCGCTCAAGGGGGCCCTGGACGCGTTCATCGACGACGCCCAGCGGCAGGTCAGCGGCGAGGTGCGGCTCGTGCTGCACGGCGGCCGGGCCACCGTCACCGGCCGGCGCTCCGAGGCCAGCCTGTACGACTTCGGCATGGCCACCTACGACACCGGCGACACCTTCGACCAGTCCCTGGCGAAGGGATTCGTGCAGCTGTGGGGCCTGCCGAGCAAGCTGGCCGCCGCGCGGGACGCCCGATTGGGAGGGTGCTGACCGTGGGAACGACAATGGGCGGCGTGGACGACAAGAGCCTCACCGAGAACAGCGCCGCGACCAACCGTACGAGCCTGTGGGGTGGCCGCTTCGCCGGCGGCCCCTCCGAGGCGCTGGCCCGGCTGTCCGTCAGCGTGCAGTTCGACTGGCGCCTCGCCCCGTACGACATCGCCGGGTCCCGCGCGCACGCCCGGGTCCTCGCGGGCGCGGGCCTGCTCGACCCCGAGGAACTGGGCAGGATGCTGGCGGCCCTCGACGACCTGGAGGCCGCCTGCGCCTCCGGGGCGTTCCGGCCCACCGTCGACGACGAGGACGTGCACACCGCCCTGGAACGGGGGCTGCTGGAACGCCTCGGCAGCCTCGGCGGCAAGCTGCGCGCCGGCCGGTCCCGCAACGACCAGGTCGCCACCGACCTGCGGCTCTACCTGCGCGACCACGCCCGGGGCGTGGCCGGTCGCCTCGTCGAGCTGGCCGAGGCCCTGGTCGAGCAGGCCGCCCGGCACGTCGACACGGCCGCGCCGGGGATGACCCACCTCCAGCACGCCCAGCCGGTCACCTTCGGGCACTGGCTGCTGGCCCACGTGCAGCCGCTGCTGCGCGACCTGGAGCGGCTGCGCGACTGGGACCACCGCACGGCGGTCAGCCCGCTCGGCGCGGGCGCGCTCGCCGGCTCCGGCCTGCCGCTGGACCCGGTGGCCGTCTCCAAGGAGCTGGGCTTCCGCACGTCCTTCGCCAACTCGATGGACGCCGTCGCCGACCGCGACTTCGTCGCCGAGTTCCTCTTCGTCACCGCGCTGGTCGGGGTGCACCTGTCGCGCCTCGGCGAGGAGGTGGTTCTCTGGACGTCGCAGGAGTTCGGCTGGGTCGAGCTGGACGACGCGTTCGCCACCGGGTCGTCGATCATGCCGCAGAAGAAGAACGCCGACATCGCCGAGTTGGCCCGGGGCAAGTCCGGCCGGCTCGTCGGCGGGCTGATGGCCGTGCTCACCATGCTCAAGGGCCTGCCCATGACGTACGACCGGGACATGCAGGAGGACAAGGAGCCGGCCTTCGACGCCGTCGACACCCTGGAACTGCTGCTGCCGGCCCTCGCGGGGATGATCTCCACCATGACGGTACGCGTCGACCGCCTCGTCGCCGCCGCCCCCGTCGGCTTCTCCCTGGCCACCGAGGTCGCCGACTGGCTGGTCCGGCGCAACGTGCCGTTCCGCGACGCGCACGAGATCACCGGCAAGCTGGTGGCGCTCTGCGCCGTCCGCGAGTGCGCGCTCGACGAGGTCTCCGACGCCGACCTGGCGGCGGTCAGCGAGCACCTCGACCCGTCGGTGCGGGACGTGCTGTCGGTGCGGTCGGCCCTGGCCGCCCGGATCACCCCCGGCTCCACCGGCCCGGGGCCGGTCGCCGACCAGCTCGCCACCGCAGCCGACAAGCTGGCGGGCTGGCGGGAGTGGGCGGCCGAGACCGTCGTACCCCGCTGACGTCCCGCATCCCGCCGAAGGCCCTCCGGCAGCACGCCGGGGGGCCTCCGGCGTCTTGCCCACCGCCTGCGCCGTGCGGCCCCTCTGCCTGCCCCGCCGGCCGGCTCGCCCCGCCGCCCCGCTGCCTGCCCCACCCCGCGGCGATCTTGCACTTTGGGCCCGGGTAAAAGGGGTGAATCGCCCTTCTGTGGGGCCGCAAGTGCAAGATCGGCGCGTGGTGGGGGAGCGGGCCGGGCGGGGCGGGGCTGGATGTGGTGCGGCTGCCGGGGGAGCGCGCTCGATCAGGGAAAGAGTGGGATCGGTGCGACGCCGATGCCACTCTTTCCGGGACTGAGCACGATCTTGGGTCCATCCTTGGGTGCTTCGCCCGGAGGCGTGCCCGTAGCAGTGTGCCCGCGGCAGTGTGCCACCTGGCCCAGCTCATGGTCGAGGCCCGCGCCCAGCTCGCCCAGCTCCACCCCGAGCACGCCCCCGACCTGCACGAACGGTTCCTCAGCTGGGCCCGGGCCCGGGGCGACGCCGGGCCTGGCCCCGACGGCGACCCGGCCCGCTGACCACGCCCCGACGCCGGGGTCAGGCCGGCGTCGTCGGGCGCTCGCGGCGCGGCAGCTTCGCCACCACCGCCTCGTACGACGTGTCCACCGCCTCGAGCAGCTCGTCGTCGTCGATCGCCCCGGCCAGCCGGAGGCTGTTCCAGCCGAACCGCCCGACGTGTGAGGACGCGACCGCGTCGCCGGGGAACCGGTGCAGCCACTCGTCGGCCAGCTCCCGGGTCGGGGCGCACTTGAGGCCCACCCGGTCGTCGGACTCGGGGCCGAGGAAGGCGAAGATCTTGTTCCCGACCTTCACCACGACCTCGGCGTCCCACGGCTGGTCGAGCCACGCGCCGGGCTTGCCCAGGCAGTACGCCATCAGCTCCGCGCGGTCCATCACGCCTCCCCGTCGTTGTCGGTGCCGGTGTGCGGGTCGCCGCCGACCCGGCCGGTGAGTCGTTCGTGGCGCTGCCGGGCGGCCTGCGCCGAGCCGAGCCCCAGCCCGTGGCCGATCGCCTGCCAGGTCAGCCCCCGGTCGCGGGCGAGCCGCAGCAGGCCGGCCTCCAGCGCGTCCACCTCGGCGCGCAGGTGTGGCACGAGGGTGAGCGCGGCGACCAGGTCGGCCTGGTCGACCGGCTCCTCGCCGTCGGCCAGCTCCGCGCCACCGGCGGCGAGTGCGGTCACCAGGGCCACCGCCTCGTACGGGTCCAGCACGTGCGGGTGGGCGTAGCGGCGGCGGCGCGCGTCGTCGCCCGCGTGCCGCCCGGCGATCCGGGTCAGCGCTGCGTAGGTGCGGTGCGCCCGAGCCCGCCCCGGATCGGGCGCGGCGAACGGTTCCTGCTGCTCCAGGCTCATGCCCCGATACCACCACTTAAACGACACGTTGTCAACGTCTCGTTCACAGATGGCGTCGATGATCGACTCCATGTCGGCGACACGGGGTGGTCCCCCGGTCGGGGAGGCCCCCATGTCGCCGACATGGCGACGCCCCGCCCGCGCCCCGCCCTACCCAGCCCTGCGCCGCCCAGAGCGGCAGGGCGGGTCGGGGCTGGGTAGGGTCGGGCTCATGTCGTACCCCGACGTGGGTGTCGCCGGGCTGGCCGAGCTGCTCGCCGGGCCCGTCGTGCCGGCCGCGCGCGGGCTGCTCGGCTGCCGGCTCTCGGCTGGCGGGGTCACCGTCCGGATCACCGAGGTCGAGGCGTACGCGGGCACGGCCGGCGATCCCGCCTCGCACGCGCATCGCGGGCGCACTCCGCGCAACGCCGTGATGTTTGGCCC
Source organism: Micromonospora sp. DH13 (assembly GCF_020873825.1). Taxonomy (NCBI): domain Bacteria; kingdom Bacillati; phylum Actinomycetota; class Actinomycetes; order Micromonosporales; family Micromonosporaceae; genus Micromonospora; species Micromonospora sp. DH13. The sequence goes on along the minus strand of NZ_JAHWGR010000034.1, from coordinate 11,152 downwards.
GGCCGGGCACGCCTACGTCTACTTCACCTACGGCATGCACTGGTGCGTGAACGTGGTGACCGGGCCGGAGGGGGAGGCCTCGGCGGTGCTGCTGAGGGCCGGCGAGGTGGTCGAGGGCGTCGAGGTGGCGCGGTCCCGGCGCATCGCCGTACGCCGGGATGCCGACCTGGCGCGCGGCCCGGCGCGCCTCTGCGCCGCCCTCGGCATCGACCGCACGGCGTACGGGCGCCATCTGCTCGGCGACGGGCCGGTGCGGCTGCGGCCGGCGGCCGAGCCGGTGCCCGACGCGGCGATCGCCGCTGGCCCCCGGGTCGGGGTGACCGGCGCGCACGACGTGCCGTGGCGGTTCTGGGTCGACGGCGAGCCGACCGTGAGCCAGTACCGCCGGCACGTGCCCCGCACCCGCCGCTGACCGATCCCGCCCCGCCGCTGACCTGCGGTTGGGCCCCTCTGCTCCCGGTGGGTCGCCCGGTTTCTGTCGGACCCGGTGGTGATAATCACGCCATCCGGCTCCCGGCTCGGCGAAGGACGCACCCATGACGACCCTGCTCGCGATCGGCACCGGCAAGGGCCTCTTCCTCGCCACCAGCACCGACGGCCGCCGCACCTGGCAGCTCAGCGGCCCCCACCACCCCATGACCGGGGTGTACGCGGTGGCGGTCGACACCCGGCGCGAGGTGCCCCGGCTGCTCGCCGGGATGACCAGTTCGCACTTCGGGCCGAGCGTGGCCACCAGCGACGACCTGGGCGCGTCCTGGCAGGAACCGGAGCAGGCCCCGGTCGCGTTCCCGGCCGACACCGGCGCGAGCCTCGGCCGGGTCTGGCAGCTCACGCCCGCCGGGCCCGCGGAGCCGGACGTGGTCTGGGCCGGCACTGAGCCGTCGGCGCTGTTCCGCTCCACCGATGCGGGGCGCACCTTCGAGCTGGTCCGCGCGCTGTGGGAGCACCCCCACCGGGAGCAGTGGGGCGCGGGCTTCGGCGGCCAGGCGGTGCACACCGTCCTGCCGCACCCGCACGACCCGACCCGGATCGCGGTGGCCATGTCGACGGGCGGGGTCTACCACTCCGCCGACGCCGGCGCGAGCTGGGCGCCGGGCAACACGGGCATCCGGGCCTACTTCCTGCCCGACGAGTGGCCCGAGTTCGGCCAGTGCGTGCACAAGGTCGCCCGGGACGCCGGCGACCCGGAGCGGCTCTACGCGCAGAACCACCACGGCGTCTACCGTTCCGACGACGGGGGCCATACGTGGGTGTCGATCGCCGCCGGCCTGCCCAGCGACTTCGGCTTCCCGATGGTGGCGCACCCCACCCGCCCGGGGATGATCTGGTCGTTCCCCCTCGCCGCCGACTCCCGGCGTTTCCCGGTCGACGAGCGCTGCCGGGTCTACCGCTCGGCCGACGCGGGCGGGACGTGGGAGGCGCTCTCGGCGGGCCTGCCCGCCGGGCCCTACTATCCGGCGGTGCTGCGCGACGCGATGTGCGCCGACGACGCCGACCCGACCGGCGTCTACTTCGGCACCCGCTCCGGCGAGGTCTACGCGAGCCGCGACGAGGGCGACTCCTGGGCCCTGGTCGCCGCCCACCTGCCCGACGTGCTCTGCGTCCGCGCCGCGGAGGTCTGAGTGGTCACCGTCCTGGTGCCGGGGCCGCTGCGCGGCGAGGTCGGGGGCGCGGCGCGGCTCACCGTCGCCGCGGCCGGCACGCTGCGCGACGTCCTCGACGAGCTGGCGGGGGAGTGGCCCCGGCTGGCCCGGCGGCTGCGCGACGAGCGCGGCGAGGTGCGCCGGCACGTCAACGTCTACGTCGACGGCGAGGACTGCCGCCACCTGGGCGGGCTGGACGCGCCGGTTCCGCCGGGCGCCGAGGTGCAGGTGCTCCCGTCGGTGGCCGGCGGCTGACCCGCGCCCTCACCCGCGCGCCCTGCCCGGCCCCGCCCAACTGCCCCGCCCGGCCCGGCCCCGGCCCGCCGCCGCGTCCGGCCACCGGGACCGTAGCCCCCGACCGACGGAATAGTTGACTCGTCAAATATGTTGTGCGCTGCGTCCGGGGCCGGAACGGTCCGGCAGCCACACGAGGAGTCGTCATGCAGTTCGGGGTCTTCACCGTCGGAGACGTGACCGTCGACCCGACCACCGGGCGGGAGCCGTCGGAGCACGAGCGGATCAAGGCGATGGTGACCATCGCGCGCAAGGTCGAGGAGGTCGGTCTCGACGTCTTCGCCACCGGCGAGCACCACAACCCGCCGTTCGTGCCGTCGTCGCCCACCACCATGCTGGGCTGGATCGCGGCCCGCACCGAGCGGCTGCTGCTCTCCACCGCCACCACCCTGATCACCACCAACGACCCGGTGAAGATCGCCGAGGACTACGCGATGCTCCAGCACCTCGCCGACGGCCGCGTCGACCTCATGCTCGGCCGGGGCAACACCGGCCCGGTCTACCCGTGGTTCGGCAAGGACATCCGGGCCGGCATCCCGCTGACCATCGAGAACTACGACCTGCTGCGGCGGCTCTGGCGCGAGGACGTGGTCGACTGGTCGGGCAAGTACCGCACCCCGTTGCAGTCGTTCACCTCGACGCCGCGCCCCCTGGACGGGGTGCCGCCGTTCGTCTGGCACGGCTCGATCCGCAGCCCGGAGATCGCCGAGCAGGCCGCCTACTACGGCGACGGCTTCTTCGCCAACCACATCTTCTGGCCCAAGGAGCACACCCAGCGGATGGTCGGCCTCTACCGGGAGCGCTTCGCCCACTACGGGCACGGCTCGCCGGACCAGGCGATCGTCGGCCTCGGCGGCCAGGTGTTCATGCGGCGCAACTCGCAGGACGCGGTGCGCGAGTTCCGTCCGTACTTCGACAACGCACCGGTCTACGGCCACGGGCCGGCGCTGGAGGACTTCATGGCGCAGACCCCGCTGACCGTCGGCAGCCCGCAGCAGGTCATCGACCGTACCCTCGGCTTCCGCGACTACGTCGGCGACTACCAGCGGCAGCTCTTCCTGATCGACCACGCGGGCCTGCCGCTGAAGACCGTGCTGGAGCAGCTCGACCTCCTCGGCGAGGAGGTGGTCCCCGTGCTGCGCCGGGAGTTCGCCGCGCTGCGGCCCGCGCACGTGCCCGAAGCCCCGACGCACGCGTCGCTGAAGGCCGCCCGGGACGCCGCCGTAGCCGAGGCCGCCGCCGACCCGGCTGCCGACCCCGCCGACGCCGTCGGTGCCGCCGCGGAGGTGGGGCGATGAGCCGCCGTACCCTCGCCGTGGTCTCCGCCGGGCTCTCCCAGCCCTCGTCGACCCGACTGCTCGCCGACCAGCTCGCCGCGGCCACCCGCGACGAGCTGGCCCGGCGCGGCGTCGAGGTCGAGCTGCGCCCGATCGACCTGCGCGACCACGCCCACGACGTGGTCAACCACCTGCTCACCGGCTTCCCGCCACCGGCCCTGCGCGACGCGCTGGACACGCTCGCCGCGGCCGACGGCGTCGTGGCGGTCACGCCGATCTTCAACGCGTCCTACAGCGGCCTGTTCAAGTCGTTCTTCGACCTGTTCGACGCCACGACGCTGGCGGACCGGCCCGTGCTGATCGCCGCCACCGGCGGCACCGCCCGGCACTCCCTCGCCCTGGAACACGCCGTCCGGCCGATGTTCGCGTACCTCAGGGCGGTGGTCGTGCCCACCGCGGTCTTCGCCGCCACGGAGGACTGGTCGCAGGCGGCGGCCGACGGCGCCCTGCGCTCCCGGATCGTGCGCGCGGCCGGCGAACTGGCCGACCAGGTGGCGCGCCGGCCCCCCGCCGCGCCGCCCGACCCGTTCGCGCTCACCGCCGGCTTCGACGAGCTGCTCGCCGGCCGCGACCCCTCCTGACCGCCCGGGGCCGCGGGGCCGGCGGGGCGGCCGTCGAGGTCACGCCGCGTCGGCCGGCTGCGGGTGGGCGACCAGCACCGGACAGTGCGCATGCTGTACGAGCGCCTGGCTGACCGAGCCGAGCACGAGGCCGACGAAGCCGCCGCGCCCGCGCGAGCCGATCACCACCAGGGCCGCGTCCCCGCTCAACTCGATCAGGGCGCGCTCGGGCTTGGCCGCCCGTACCGGCCGCCGCTCGACGGTCAGGCCCGGGTGGGCGGCCGTCACCTCGGCGGCGGTGGCGTCGAGCAGGTCCGCCGACTCCGCCCGGGCCGCCGCCCCGGACTCCGCCACCGCGTCGGGCACCGGGCGGGCGTCGTCGGCGCTCGCCACGTGCACCAGCACCAGGCCGGTGCCCCGGCGGGCCGCCTCGTCGGCCGCGAGCAGGGCGGCGAGCCGCCCCGGCTCCGACCCGTCCACCCCGGCGACCACCGGGCCGCCGACCGGGATCGGCTGCTCCTCGGGCCGCACCACGAGCACCGGGCAGTGCCCGTGCCCGGCCACCTGCGCACCGACCGAGCCGAGCAGCAGGCCGGCGAAGCCGCCCAGCCCTCGGCTGCCGACCACCACCAGCTCCGCCCGGCGGGACTCCGCCACCAGGGTCGCGGCGGGACCGCCGGCCACCTGGCGCGCCTCGACGGCGACGCCGGGCCAGCGTCCGCGCAGCTCCTCCGCCGTCCGGTCCAGCATCCGCCGGGCCTCCTCGGTGGGCGCGGGCAACCCCATGTCGTACGGGTTGAGCGGCACGCCGTAGCCGAGCGGGTGCAGGTAGCCGTGCACCAGCAGCAGCGGCCGGGACCGCCAGGCGGCCTGCTGCGCCGCGTGCTCGGCGGCGACCAGGCTCGACGGGGATCCGTCCACCCCCACCACGACAGGTCGGTTCATCAGCTCTCCCGGTGCTCGATCACAGGCCATTGTCGGCGCGAAGACGTTAGGAAGGGCCCCTTCCTATACAGAATGCGTTAAGAAGGGGCCCTTCCTTGCACCTCAGCGGTGGTGGCGGACGATCGCCAGCGGGGAGTCGGCGTGGTGCAGCACGGCGTGGCTGACCGAGCCGAGGAGCAGCCCGCCCCACGCGCCCCGGCCGTGCGCGCCGACGACCGTGAGCTGCGCGGTCCGCGACGCCTCGACCAGCACCCGGGCCGGCGTGCCCCGGACCAGGCGCCGGTGCACCGTCACCTCCGGGTACCGCTGCGACCAGCCGGCGACGGACTCGGCGAGCACCCGCTCCTCCTCCTCGGCCAGTGCATCGAGGTCGTACACCAGGGGCAGCACCGCGCCGGGGGCGGCCGGGGTGGGGAAGAGCCACGCGTGCACGACCACCAGGTCGGTGTCGCGGTGCGCCGCCTCCTCGAAGGCGAACCCGATCGCCTCGTCGGACAGCGCCGAACCGTCGACGCCCACCACCACGGGCCCGTCGGCGCGGGCCTCGCCGCGCACCACGAGCACCGGGCAGTCGGCGCGCGCGGACACCCCGATCGCCGCCGAGCCGACCAGCAGCTCGGCGAAGCCGCCCAGGCCCCGCGAGCCCAGCACCAGCAGGGCCGCGTCGCGGGACTCGCGCAGCAGCACCGGGACGGGGGAGCCGTCGACGAGTTCGCCGGTCACGTCCACCTCGGTGGAGACCTTCTTCGCCTCGGCGACGGCGTCGGCGACGATCCGCTCCGCGTAGTTGCGCAGCCCTGCGTCGGGCGGCCCGCCGGGGGCGGGCCCGAGCGGGGTGCCGAGCAGCGGCCAGATGAAGGCGTGCACCACCCGCAGCGGGCGGTGCCGCGCCTCGGCCTCCCGGGTCGCCACCCGCACCGCGTTCAGCGCGGAGTCGGAACCGTCCACGCCCACCACGACGGGGGCACCGGATCTGATGGTCATCACGTCCTCCTTCTTCCGCTTCCAGCCTGCCCCGACCGGGCCGCGCCGGTCAGGGCCGCCGGACCCGGCCGACGGGCCGTTGGTCCCGGTCCGGGTGCCCCGGCCCGTCGGTCGCCGGGTCGTGCGGGCCCTCCGAGGCGCCCCGGGGCCGCAGCAGGCGCAGCGCCACGCCGGGGAGCACGGCCACGGCCGCGCAGGCGAGCAGGTCCGCCGCGCCGAGCGGGTCGGTGCCGAGCAGCACCCGCAGCGGCTCGACCAGCACGCCGGCCACCTGCAGCAGCGCCGAGACGGCCACCGCGACCAGCAGCGCCGGGTTGCCCGCCCGCCCGGCCGCGAGGACGCTGCCGCGCCGCGCCGGCCGAGGGGCCCGCACCGCCAGCGCCACCCCGAGCTGGGCCAGCCCGAGGACCACGAAGACGACCGACTGCCAGGGCCGGTCCCACCGGGCGGCGAGCACCCCGGCGCCGAGCACCACGGCCGCGATCAGCGCCCCGGTGAACAGCACGTCGCGCCCCAGGCCCGCGCCCAGCACCGACTCCTGCGGCGAGCGCGGCGCCCGGCGCAGGGTGCCCGGCTCGGCCGGCTCCGCGCCGAGCGCCACCCCCGGCACCCCGTGGGTGAGCAGGTTGACCCAGAGGATCTGCGCCGGCAGCAGCGGCACGGCCAGCCCGCACAGCGGGCCGAGCAGCATCACCGCGATCTCGGCGACCCCGCCGGACAGCGCGTAGCGCAGGAACCGGCGGATGTTGTCGTAGCTGCGCCGCCCCTCGCCGATCGCGGCGGCCACCGTGGACAGGTCGTCGTCGACCAGCACCAGGTCGGCGGCCTGGCGGGCCACCTCCGTGCCGCCGCCCATCGCCACCCCGATGTCCGCGCGGCGCAGCGCGGGCGCGTCGTTGACGCCGTCGCCGGTCATCGCCACCACGTGCCCCTGCGCCTGCAACCCGGCGATGATGTCGAGCTTCTGCTCCGGCTGGGTGCGCGCGTACACCCGGGCCGCCGGGTGCGCGTCGGTCACGTCGCCGTCGTCGCCCCGCACCACCGGGTCGCCGTCGCGCCACAGCCCGAGCTGCCCGCCGATGGCGGCGGCCGTCGCCGGGTGGTCGCCGGTGACCAGCAGCAGCCGTACGCCGGCGGCGTCGAACCGGCGCGCGATCTCGGCGGCCCCGGCCCGCAGCGGGTCGCCGACCGCGACCAGCCCCACCGGGCGCAGCCCGGTCGGCGTGGCCGGGTCGGGGATCGTGTCCACCAGCGCCGCGGCGACCGCGAGCACCCGCAGCCCCGCCCCCGCCAGGTCGTGCGCCCGCGCGGTCAGCGCCGCGATCTCCGCGTCGTCCGCGTCGAGCAGGGGCGCGGCGAGCACGTTCTCCGGCGCGCCCTTGCACACCACCAGCCAGCGGCCGTCGCAGGACCGGTGCACCGTCGTCATCCGCCGGTTCGCCTGGTCGAACGGGTGCTCGGCGACCCGGGGCCACGCCGCCCGGGTCAGCGCCGGGTCCAGCCCGCACCGGGCGGCGAAGGCCACCAGCGCCGCCTCCAGCGGGTCACCGACCGCCGCCCACCCCGGCCGCTCCTGCGTGGGCGGGGCCAGCGCGGCGTCGTTGCAGAGCAGCCCGGCCCGCGCCAGGCGGCGCAGCTCGTCGGGTACGCCCACCGCCCCGCCCTCGCGGCGCACCGTCCCGCGCGGCTCGTAGCCGGAGCCGGTCACCTCGTAGCCGGAGCCGTCGGCGGTCACCGCCCGCTGCACCGCCATCCGGCCCTCGGTGAGCGTGCCCGTCTTGTCGGACGCGATGACGGTCACCGAGCCCAGCGTCTCCACCGCGTGCAGCTGCCGGGGAATCGCCCGCGCCGTGGCCATCCGTCGCGCCCCCAGCGCCAGGGCCAGGGTCACCACGGCCGGCAGCGACTCCGGCACCGCCGCGACGACCAGGCTCACCGCCGTGATCGCCATGTCCACCACGGGCCGGCCGCCGAGCACGCCGATGCCGAAGACCAGCGCCGACAGCCCCACCGCGACCAGCCCCAGCAGCCGGCCCAGGCCGGCGAGCCGGCGCTGCATCGGGGTGGCCCCGGGGCGGGTGGCCGACACCAGCGTGCTGATCCGGCCCAGGGCGCTCGCGGGGCCGGTGCGGACCACCGTGCCGGTGCCCCGGCCCACGGTCACCACCGTGCCGGCGGCGACCTCCTCGCCGACGTCCCGGCTCACCGGCACCGACTCGCCGGTCAGCGCCGACTCGTCCAGGTGCAGCCGGTTGGCCCGCTCCAGCCGCAGGTCGGCCGGGACGACGTCGCCGGCCTCGACGCGTACCAGATCGCCACGGACCACGGCGGAGGCCGGCACGATCAGGTCCGCGCCGTCGCGGACGACCCGGGCGGTCGGGGCGGCGAGCTGGTCCAGCGCGGCGATCGCGCGGTCCGCGCGGACCTCCTGCACCACCCCGATCGCGGTGTTCACCAGCACCACCAGGGCGATGACGGCGGTGTCCGGCCAGTCGCCGAGCACGCCGGTGACCACGGCCGCGGCCAGCAGGAGCGCCACCAGCGGGTCGGCGAGCTGACGCAGGACGCGGGTCGCCAGGTGCCGGCGCTGCGGCCGGGCGACGCTGTTGGGGCCCTCGTCGGCCAGCCGCGCGGCGGCCTCGGCGGCCCCCAGGCCCGTCGGCTCGGCGGGGCCGTCCGGCGTGGCCGTGCGGGGTCGGGTGTCAGCGAGCATCGGTCCGCTCCCGTCCGACGGGTACTGCCACCACTGACCTCCCTGTCCGCGCGGCGCGTCACCGGGCACGCCGTCCCCCTCCACCGTCGCGCCGCAGGCCGGCGCGGCGGCAGAGGCGTTTCTCCCGCGTGGCCCGGGACCAACGGCCCTGACGCCGCAGGCCGCACAGGAGTCGGATGGGAGGCAGGACGATCGACAAGGAGGTCGAAGATGTCCACCGTCACGAAGTTCAGGGGCGGCGGCACGCTCGCGCCGTTCGACTGGACCAACCTGTCCTGGCTGCCGATGCTGGCCCCGACCATCAGGGTCGAGGACTACCTCGACGGCGACCGGTACGTGGTGCGCGCCGAACTGCCGGGCGTCGACCCGGCCAAGGACGTGCGGATCACCCTGACCGGGGAGAACCTGCGGCTGGACGTGGTGCGCCGGGAGAGCCACGCCGACAAGGTCCGCACCGAGTTCCACTACGGCTCCTTCTCCCGGCTGGTCCCGCTGCCCGCGGGGCTGAAGCAGGAGACCCTCAGGGCCGCGTACGCCGACGGGATCCTGGAGATCACCGCCACGGTCGGCGAGACGGAGCCGACCGCCCGGGAGATCCCGATCACCGTCGAGCACGGCGGCGCCCACTGAGGTGACCACGGGGCCCGGCCGCGCGCCGGGCCCCTCCCACGACGAGGAGACCCGCCGATGACCCCGCTCGACATGCTCCGCGAACACCCGTTCCTGACCGGCGTGCCCGAGGAGTGGCTGCCCCGGCTCACCGGGTACGCCCGACCCGTCGTCTGGCACCCCGGGCACCGGCTGTTCCGGGCCGGTCAGCCCGCCGAGCGGTTCTGGCTGGTCCGGGGCGGTGAGGTGGCCCTGGACTTCCCGGTTCCCGGGCGCGGCGACGTGGGCATCGACACGATCGGCCCGGGCGGGGTGCTCGGCTGGTCCTGGCTGTTCCCGCCGTACCGGTGGCAGTTCGGCGCGGTCGCCGTGCGCCGCACCCCGGCCGTGGAGTTCACCGCCGCCGGGGTGCGCCGGATGATGGAGTACGACGACGCGTTCGGCCGGCAGCTCACCACCCGGTTCATGAGCGTGGTGGTGGACCGGCTCCAGTCGGCCCGCATCCGCCTGCTCGACCTCTACGGCTACCCGATGGCGCTGCCCCCGACGGGCTGACCCGGACCTCGGGCCGGGTTCTGGCCCGGTCGGCCCCTGGGCGCGCCGTCCGGTGGGGGCGGCTCCTGCCGGCGCATAGGGAGCTGAGTCGAAAACGACATCATGCACTCACGCCTCACGCGCGCCCGCGCGCCCGCCGGGTTGACCTCGGCGACGACGCGGACCTCTTGATCACCGTGAGCCGGGGCGGGGCGGGGCTGGGCTGGGCGGAGGGGTGGGTGATGACGTAGCTGACTCAGCTCCCTATGTGCCGTGCTCCCTATGTGCCGTCTCGCAGCATCGACGGCCCTGTCCCACGGCCTCGCCCGGTTGCCGGACCTTGGCCACGGCCGACCATCCCCGCGACCGGACGTCACCCGGCTTCGGTGGAGCCCCGGACGGCGTCGCCGTCGACGCGGCGGTGCACGATCAGCTCGTCGACCTCCAGCCGACCGATGCGCAGCTCCCGGATCACCGCCCGGCGGATCGCCAGCCGCCCGATCGCGACGACGGCCAGGGCGCTCGCCCCCACCGCCAGCGCCCCGACGGCCATCGCCCCCGCGGAGAGCGCGCCCACCGCCCGCGCCCCCGTCGCCTGGGCGCCGGTGGCCGCCGCGCCCGTTGCGCGCGCCGGGGCCAGCCGGCCCAGGACCCGATGAGACGTCCGTGATTCCCTCATGGCACCCGATCCTGTCATGATCCCGCGACCCGGCGGGCCGACGTCCCGGGACTGCCGGGTGCTCAATTGACGGTCAGGCCCCGGGCGGCGAACTGGCCGCGTACCCGGTCCAGCAGCTCCGGCGTGGGCGGCTCGGTGTCGGCGAGCGGGAACGTCAGGCCCAGCTCGGCGTACTTGTGTGCGCCGAGCCGGTGGAACGGCAGCACCTCCACCCGTTGCAGGCTGGGCAGCTCGGCGGCGAAGTCGGCGACCCCGGCCACGTTGTCGGGCGCGTCGGTGAGGCCGGGCACCAGCACGAACCGGATCCAGATCGGGGTGCCCCGGGCCGCCAGCCGGCGGCCGAAGCGCAGGGTCGGGGCGATCTCGCCGGTGCGGGTCACCCGCCGGTACGTCGCCGGGTCGCGCGACTTGACGTCCAGCAGCACCAGGTCGGTGGCGTCGAGCAGGGCGTCGTCGGCGCGCGCACCGAGGAAGCCGGAGGTGTCCAGGGCGGTGTGCAGGCCCAGGGCGTGGCAGCGGCGCAGCACCTCGCCGGTGAACCGGGGCTGCATCAGCGGCTCGCCGCCGCTGATCGTCACCCCGCCGCCGGCCACCGAGATGAACCGCCGGTACCGCTCCACCTGGGCCATCAGCTCGTCGACCGTCTGGTGCCGGCCGCTGCGCCGGTACCAGGTGTCCGGGCTGTGGCAGAACCGGCAGCGCAGCGGGCAGCCCGCCAGGAACGCCACGAACCGGGTCCCGGGGCCGTCCACCCCGATCGACAGGTCCCACGAGTGCACCGCGCCGGTCAGTTCCCGCCCGTCCCCGGCGGGCCCCCGCCCGGCCCGTGCCGGCAGCGGGGCGGCCCCGGCCGG